>JAILDT010000063.1 GCA_024689085.1 Clostridia bacterium
CGACGGAGAGGTTTTGCGTTTCCTGATTCTGAGCGGACAGTACAGAGGACCGATCGATTTCAATCCGGAGATTCTGGCGCAGTCTCAGAACGGACTGAAGAGAATGCGCAACGCCAAGTCCAACCTGAAGCACCTGATGGCAAACGGCGCAGACGGCGACATGACAGCGGCGGAGGCGGAAGCAGTCGAAGGATTCGATAAGTACAGACAGAAATTCATCGAGGCCATGGATGACGACCTCAATACGGCGGACGCAATTTCTGCGGTCTTTGAACTCGTTACGGCGATCAATACAGCGGCGGGGCCAACCGCCACGAAGGCTTTTGCAAAAGCAGCAATGGACGTTCTCATGGAACTGGCATCCGTATTGGGTCTGCTCCAGCAGGACGTGGAAGAGAAGGTCGAGATCGACCCTGAGATCCAGGCACTCATCGACGAGCGTCAGGCTGCGAGGAAAGCCAAGGACTACGCCCGTGCGGATGAAATCAGAGATCAGCTTGCTGCGCAGGGGATCACGCTGAAGGATACGCCGCAGAGAGTCCAGATCATTAAGAACTGATGAAAAAGAGCGAAGTCAGACAGCTGAATACAGACGTGCTGGCCTATATGGGCGATGCGGTGTTCGAAGGGTTTATCCGGGAGATCATGATCGAAGGAGGCAGAACCCTTCCGGCGAACAGTCTGCACCGGTCAGCAACGAAATATGTGAACGCTCACGCACAGGCGGCGGCCGTGCGCGGCATGCTGGAGGAACTGACGGAGGAAGAGCAGCATCTTGTGAAGCGGGCCCGCAATCACAAAATCCATTCAAAGGCGAAGAATGCGGATCCGCTGACCTATAAATGGGCAACAGGATTTGAAGCATTGGTAGGGTACCTGTTCCTGGCCGGGGAGGAAGCGCGTCTTGCCTGGGTCATGAACAGAGCAGCGGAGATTATCGATGGCGAACAGATATAAGAAAAAAAGAGAAACCACAAGCAAGACGAAAGACTGGATCACAGATTACTACCAGACCGGGCGTGAGTTTGACAAAGAGAACCGCAGACGCCGTGAGGAGGCAGGCGAGAAGGAAGAGAAGGGGCTCAGGAACCTCAACACGTTCGAACTGACCTGCATCATCATCATCGCCCTGGCGCTTCTTGGGATGGTCATCAAATATTTCATTCTCGGTCACGGTTTCTGGGATTGGGGGATTTAAGATGAGCAAAGCAGACGTTTTATTCGTAAATATGTGCCGGGATATTCTGGACAACGGCTTTTCCACGGAGGGACAGACAGTCCGCGCCAGATGGGAGGACGGAACACCCGCCCACACCATCAAGCAGTTTGGCGTTGTGAACCGCTACGATCTCGGTGAAGAGTTTCCGGCCCTGACCCTGCGCCCGACCTACATCAAAAGCGCTGTGGATGAGATGCTCTGGATCTGGCAGAAAAAGTCCAATAGAGTGGCAGACTTGAAGAGCGGCGTATGGGATGAGTGGACCGACGAGGAAGGCACCATTGGAAAAGCCTACGGCTACCAGATGGCGCAGAAGTACAACTTCGCCCAGGGTGAGATGGACCAGGTAGACAACGTGCTCTGGCAACTGAAGAACACACCGTATTCCAGGCGCATCATGACCAACATGTACAACTTCGGGGATCTGCGCGAGATGGGACTGGAGCCGTGCGCTTACAGCATGACCTTCAACGTCACGCGTGAAGAGGGCGGCGGCGCGGAAGGCAAAGGCGGCAGCGGCAGATTCGTCCTGAACGGCATTCTCAATCAGCGGTCACAGGACATCCTGGCGGCCAATAACTGGAACGTGGTGCAGTACGCGGTGCTGATCTACATGCTGGCGCAGGTCAACGATATGGTTCCGGGCGAGCTGGTGCATGTCATCTCGGATGCCCACATCTACGATAGGCACGTGGATATCATCCGCGAGATGATTGAGCGCCCGCAGTATCCGGCGCCAAAGTTCAGCCTCAATCCTGAGGTAAAGAACTTCTATGACTTCACGACAGACGACATCACCATCACTGATTACAAGAAGAACCCGCAGATCAAAAACATTCCGATCGCGGTATAAGGAGACAGACGTGAACGCTATTGTTGCAACAGACAGAAACTGGGGCATCGGCAAAAACAATGACCTTCTGGTCCACTTGCCGGG
>JAILDT010000101.1 GCA_024689085.1 Clostridia bacterium
GGCGCCCATCGGAATGGCGGACCAGTCGGTGTACATGAGGAAGGTCAGGATCCCGAGAGGGATGGCTGCCTTGAATATGAATGGACGCCGCCGTCCGTTCGGGTTCCTGCTGTTATCCGACCGGTTGCCGGCGATCAGGTCGGTGAACGCGCCCCAGAAGGTGGCGATCATCGCGACCGTTCCCGCGATACCTGCTGCCATGCCTACGCCGTCAGTCAGGAAGAACAGAAAGTAGATGTAGAAGGTATTCATGGCCAGACATTCGCCGATCATACCGAACGCATATCCCGCTTTTGTGCCGAAGGATAGTTTCTTGTTCATCAGATTCTCCTTTCTTCAGTTTAATAATAAATAATGATTCACAAATATCATATAAAGCAATTTGTTCTGCATCAGAACTTCACTTCATAGACAGCCTCATCGTCTTCCCAGAACCGGATCTTCAGTTCCTTTTGAGCACAGTTCACGCCAACATTCATGGCAGTAGTCCAGATCGTGCCGTCATCCCTGAGGATCGATTCGTCCTTCTCGACTCCGTAGCCATAGAAAGCGAGCATCTTTTCATATTTGCTCAGGCCGGAGGCGTCCAGCTTCTTGTTTTCATCGTAGCGGATGTGCAGTTTCGCATAGACCGCGCCCTTCAGCGCTTCAAAATGGTCGTCGTTATGTACCCAGAGGCGGTCCAGATTGCGCAGCAGCGGCAGGTATATATCATTCATTGCCTTGCGCTTTTCAGGGTCGCCGGCATTCGTTTCAGGCCAGGTATAATTCTTCCAGAGGTCTGTCGCGGTCACCTGTTCCCCATTGACATCGAATGTAAATGATCCGTCATCGATCACCATGACACCGCTTTTGATGCCATCATCCAGATATTCTTTGATCTTCGGATCGTAGGTGCTGTTCACAGCATCCTCGTAGAGCTGCGGAGCAATGACCATAAGGCCGTTATCCAGTACCGGCCACAGTTCTACATAGTCGTCCACCCATTCGCCTCTCCAGTCGAGCTGAGGTTCTCCCTTGTCGTCCTGGAAAACGATCTGATTGTAAGGATGCAGATGGTTTTCATCGTCTGTCCGCACGGACTCGCCGATCCACAGTATTTCGTTTTTCCACATGATCGGTTTCATTGCGTCCATGGCTTCATCCAGGGTGTCGACAGCCTTAACAGCTTCTAAGGCCATATCCATTCTCCCCGTGCCGCCGCCGCCTGGATCGAGAGCATCCCATTTCGGTGTGACGTAATAGTTTGACTGACCATACTGGTAAGGAATGTAGCTGATCTCATCCTGCGCCATCTCAATGAGGCCGAATTCACCGGTCGCGTCCCCGATCATAGAGCACATGTTGCAGTCAGAGATATCTTCGCCGCTTTCACCTCCGCCCTCCGGCGCAAAGGTGTACCAGTCGTAGCTGTTTTTCAGGAACTCCACGGCTTCTTTCACTGTAGCACAGTTCTGCGTGACCAGCTGTACCACCGATATATTGTGGGCACGGAGCTCACTCCAGGGGGTGCCGTCGTCCCGGGTCTTCTCGCCGTGGGCGGAATGCACTCCGTAACAGGAGAGTTTAGGGTTTCTCGCGCGCACATTACTTTCCATGTAAAGGCCTTTTTCGTTGATGGAATCGCAGGCAAAGTAGAGCAGCATAGCCAGAGTATCCTCATCCAATGCATCCATCTTCTGCATTTCGTCATAAGTTGGAGTCATACCGGGCACATATGTCATACAGAAATTCTCATACTTGCCGTATGTGGTTTTATAGACAAAGGCCGGGGTCTGGGAGATCTCCAGATCCATGTTGCGGCCCAGGATGACTTCTCCTTTGCTGTTGCTTTTGGCAATGGCAGTGCACCCGAAGGTATTGATCTTACCGTGGTCACAAAGATAATTATTGATGGCCAAAGCCTTCTCCTGCATAGAAGCATCGGTGTAATCAGGTAATTCGATTACGTAGTTGCCCAGATCTTTGAATCCCTTATGTTCGATGGTCTCAGAAGTCCAGGTCTTTTGGAATTTTTTATCGCCGGTTGTAGACATCAGCTTCCTCCTTTTTTTAAACATCAACAAAAACTGCAATTCACATGGCAGAAAGCTGGCAGCAAATCATTCAGCTAGGAACTCATCTGCCTTTCATAGAAATAGTATATTACAGTAAAGAAGTGATTCATTCGACCTTCCTCAGAACTTCACTTCATAGACTGCCTCATCATCTTCCCGGAACCGATTATTTATCCCTGAATAACTCACGCAACCCCAGTTTCTCAATCCGGTACTGTAGGTTCTGTCGTTTAATGCCCAAAGCTCTGGCCGTCCTGGAAATATTCAGCTCATTCTGCTGCAGAGCATCCTTGATTACATTCTTCTCTGCTGCAAGAAGGATATCATTTAATGTCAATACTCCGTCATCTTTACCCGGCAGGTATTTCGTGCTGTAAAGTTTTTCCCTGAAATAGGATGGCATGTTATACAAGGTCATTGTATCATTGCTATCCATAAGAGAGATCCCCCGCTGTATCAAATGCTCCAGTTCCCGCACGTTTCCCGGCCAATCGTAGACCTGCATGGCCTGCTTCAATTCTTCGTCCATGACCAGATTACCAACACCATACAACTGACTGTACTTGTGCCGGAAATAATCAGCAAGCGCCTCAACATCTTCCTTGCGCTGACGCAGAGGAGGTATCTCCAGCACGATGGTGCTGAGTCGGTAGTACAGATCCTGCCGCAGCTGCCCGTTTTCTACGCTTACCATCGGCTCTGTATTAACTGAACTGATGATTTTACATTTAATCGTCCGCACTTCACTATCTCCGACTCTGCGGAACTCCTTCTCTTGAATGGCCCGTAAAAGCTTTGCCTGCAGGTTTTGCGGCATGGAATGGATTTCGTCTAAATATAGAGTTCCTTCACCAGCCTGGTCAAAGAATCCAATCATATCTTCGGAACCGGTAAAAGCTCCCTTTTTTGTTCCAAACAAAAGGCCTTCCAAAAGGCTCTCCGGGAGCGCTGCGCAGTTCAATGCAACAAATGGCTCGTTGCGATGAGGCCCTGCATTATGTATGCTCTGAACCAGCAGCTCTTTGCCGGCGCCGGTTTCCCCGCAGACCAGTATCGCAGAGTCACTCCAGGCTGCCTTTTCTGCGTCAGCCAGCAGCTTCTGCATGCTGGCGCTTTTGTGGATGATATCCTTGAACGTGAATCTGGTTCCGTTCCCCAATTTGCTCGAATCACCCTGTACCGCTGCCTGCAGTTCCAACGTCCTGTCATATAATTCCTGAATCGTGTTGACATTGCGGCTGATGGAATATGCCGCTTCCGTTTTGTCTCCGTTTTTAACAGGAAATGAACTTGCTACCAGATAGTTCGTGCGGCCGTGTTTTGTTATGTTGCGGTACTGGCTTTCTTTGATCGTCTGTCCAGTCTTGAGCACCTGATAGTGCTCGCTGCTTTCAGCAGACCACTTATCGTAAATATCCTTCAACCGGTGTCCGATGACGTCTTCCGGATTCAGGTCCTCGAATTCACCAAGCTTTTTGTTATAGATGATGATCCTGCTGTCCTCATCAGTCATGATGACTCCCTCATTGATATGATCCAGAATCTCAAGACAGTAGGCCAGCATTTTGCGGTCATGATCTGCTTTCGTGTCATCTTTGATCCACATCACATAGGACGAGGAGAACTGCCGAACCTTTAGATACAGTATGCGCCCGTCGGAACTAAACTCGACCCAGCCGTTGTTCAAAGACTGGTGCATCAAAGAAGGGATCGGATCGCAAATCCCCCCATCCTGCACAAAATCCTGCGCGATCCCGGCAGCAAACACGGGTGTGTAATCCGTGTCTGCTACCAGTATCCCTTCGTTTTCAGGTATGAAGTTTAACAGTTCCTGATAATCCATATTGTTCTACCGATACAATCAACAGGTCGCTTTGTGTTCCTATTTGCCCTTTCGTTTTTTGCTTATTTATCTTCTTCGTTTGCATACGGTTCAAGAAATGCGTGGAAATGACGCATTGGCAGGTTCTTGCCCCAGACGATTCTCATATTAGGGATGTTTTCGCGGTCTTCATAAAGCGCCTTTACAGCCGCAATAACATAGTCTAAATGCTCTTTACTGAACTGGCTTCTGTTGATTGCAAAACGCACTACGTTGCAGACTTCTTTCTGCTGTTCCGGTGTCTTGAGGTCATATTCCATGGAATAGTCTCCGAGTTCGGCAACGCGGATTCCATATCTGCGAATCAATTCTACAGAGAATCCCTGACCGGCGAACTTTTCATGTCCACGATTGTTGTCGAAGAATTCGTCCATATTGATGTATGCGCCATGGCCTCCTGCCGGAATTACAACCCCCTTGATACCTGCCTCGTAAAATCCTTCCGCCAGATAATTGCACTGGGCAATTCGCTCTTCCAGATAACTGAACTTGCAGCATTCATAGAGTCCGACCGCCAAAGCCATGATGTCTCTTCCGCTCATTCCGCCATAGGAATCGTTGCCGTAACAGGAAATTTGTTTTACTTTCAACCGGACACCGACGTCCATTTTCACGCTGCCGTCCTCATTGAAATCAGAGAAGTTCTTCCAGAACAATCCTCTGTCGCGGAAGGCCAGCATGCCCCCCATGTTGGCGTGTCCATCTTTTTTGGCAGACATACAGAACCCGTCACAGTAAGAAAACATCTCCGTTGCGATCTCCGCGATACTCTTGTCGGTATATCCGTCTTCATTGGTCTTGATAAAGTATGCGTTTTCTGCCCATCTGGCTGCATCATAGATATATGGGATCCCATACTTATGGGTGATTTCGCTGACTGCTCTCAGGTTGGCCATGGAAACAGCCTGCCCGCAAACCGGGTTATTTGTGATGCAGGTAAAGATCAAAGGTATATTTTCAGGCCCCACATCCTTAATCAGCTCCTCCAGCTTTTCCACGTCCATATTTCCCTTGAATGGATTTTTCCCGTAACGCCCGCCTTCCGGCACTTCAAACAGCAGCTCCTTGTTATACAGATTTCTCGGTACCGAGCCCATCTGTTTGATGTTGCCTTCTGTAGTATCGAAGTGCCCATTGGAAGGAATCGTGTATGCCTTACCTGGAGTTCTCTCCTGCAGGATGCTTCTGACGATTTCCATCAAAACGGACTCGGCCGCTCTTCCCTGCTGGATAATGAATGCATTCGGGCGTTCCATCTGGGCTGCTCCGCC
This sequence comes from Clostridia bacterium, assembly GCA_024689085.1. Lineage (GTDB taxonomy): Bacteria > Bacillota > Clostridia > Peptostreptococcales > Anaerovoracaceae > Lentihominibacter. The sequence goes on from JAILDT010000101.1 coordinate 5,211, forward strand.
ATTGAAAAAACCGCCTTCATATTCACACATATAGATTTCTTCCATCATCTTCTCGATATCCTGACAATCTGTTCTTATCAGGTCGATGATTTTCTTCCAGTTCTTCTCACCGCCTCTTTCGAAGATGTCGCGGAACGTATCCAGCAGGACGTAATATCCTTTGTTTCTTCCATAGGATTCATCTCCCAAAAACAGGGCAGACCACTGCTGATCCGTCATGGATGTTGTTCCGGAATCCGACAGCATATCAATCGTCAGCATGCCGGCAGGAAAAGCAAATTCGTTATAATGTGTCGATTGAAGCGCGCGCTCCCGCTGCTCGACCGTTACCTCCGGCGTATTCTTCACTACATAGGAAAAATGTTTCGGAGCAGCTACATCTAACGGGTATTCCTTCATCTGTTACCCTCCCTTTTGTTTTGGCATTTTGTATGTTTTCGTTTTGCGTTATTGTGTACTATGTTTATCAGACAGCAGCGATGGCTTCAATTTCAACGAGAGCGTCTTTCGGAAGTCTGGCGACCTCTACGGCAGATCTGGATGGATAATTGCCTTCGGTGAAGAATTCTGCGTACACCTCATTCATTGCTGCAAAGTCATTCATATCATTGAGAAATACCGTCGTCTTGATTACATCATCCATGCCGGCGCCTGCTTCTTCAAGTATCGCCTTTACATTCAGCAGCGACTGTCTGGTCTGTCCGCTGATGTCTGCCGGAAATTCTCCGGTTGCGGGATCAATTGGCAATTGCCCGGATGTAATAATCAGACTGCCTGCCGCTGTCGCCTGGGAATAAGGGCCAATCGCTGCAGGGGCTTTTGCCGTACTAATACATTTCTTCATGATCATCTCACCTTCCTTCATAGAATTGATTGAATTACAGTACTAAAACGCAATTTTTATGCCAAATACAAAAGGCTTGGGATTTCAACGCTTTTGCTCATACATCTTATCAAAGGGGAACCATATGTGCAAAAAATTTATGCACATGGGAATGCTTTTTCAGCAGAATACTCGGGGATCTCTGTCGTCATAGGCTTTTCCGCTCTTCTTGATTGCAGCGCAAATATTTTTTGCACTGCAATATTTTTATGCATGTCTAAAACGCCTTGTAATAAAGGGCCTGCAGCACTTTTGCTGCAAGCCGTTGGTATTACTGCGTCTGCGGATGTGATTCGCAGTTCTGACAGGCGCCGGTGCTTAGAGGTTATAATATCTTTGGTACTCTTTATAGTAAGCTTCCAGCTCGGCTTTTCTCTCTGCTCTTATTTCTTTTCTGAGGGCCTTGAATTCATCAGACTTGGTTTTGCGCAGCTGCATACGCGCCTGACGGTTCATTTCTTTCTGGATCTTGACTGCTTCGTCTACTTCTTCCGCGATATCCACAGCGTCATAACGGAGGATCTCCGCCTGGAACTTACTGATCTTTGCATTCAGATAGTCTTCGCTCTCTTCCTCTGCCAGAATGATCAGGGCGGCTTCTCCATCCATCAGCTTGTCGGCTACAATTTCAATCATGGCCGATCCCATTTCGGATTCGCCCACATCATTCATGTTTCCAATCAGTGCCCCGGCAGAACCCGTGAGCAGTATCCCCAAAGGTCCGCCCAGGATCCCCAGCAAACTGCCAACCAAACCACCGAGCAAGGTGTTCTGCGCGCTCTGCGCGATCCCATCGTAGCTGTCACATACTGTAATACCTTTCCCGTCACATTTTACCAAAGCCATCTGCAGAATCGAAGCCTGCTCGGCGGCCGGGGCGTTACGTAGTTCAGTGATCAACTGGAACCCTTCGCTCTCATTCCTGAAAATTGCGGTAATAATATTTTGCATATTTTTCTCCTTGCTTTTTCGTGAATACTGTTTGTTGATTCATATACTTTATCACATTATCAGATTAAAAGGAAGATGCTGCATTCTATCAACAGCTGCAGGTGGAAATCGTTGCAATAAAAAAGCCCGCAGCATTTTGCTGCGAGCCTCTGATTGCTTTTTATTGCTGTCCGCCCGGCGGCTGGTGGCCTCCACCGCCGGAATCCGATTCTCCCGGCATCTGCATATCACCGCCACCGGGACTGCCCGGGAACTCACCCTGTTCGCCGTCCTCGCTGTCATCCGATGCCGGGATCACTACGACATCTCCTTCCGAAAGCCCGCTTTTGATTTCTATATACGAATCATTCGAAACGCCGGTCTCCACCTCAACTTCCTCTGTTTCAGAGAGATCCGTTCCGTCGCCGCTGACGACGGTCACACAACTCGTTCCATCCGTTATATGTACCGCTGAAACGGGAACGCCTATAACATTCTCCGCTTTTTCGAGGGAAATCTCCGCAGTACCTGTCATCCCCAGCTTCAGCTTCCCGTCGTTATCAAAAGCTACCTTGGCCGTAAACGTCGATGTCCCGGAAGAATACGTCCCCTGCTCACTGACATATGAGACTTCTCCTGTATACGTTTCCCCGGTCGCTTCGACGCTCACCTGCGCCGTGGCTCCCTTTTGAAGGAGCAAAACCTCATCCTCCGCAACGGTCAGCTCGATCTGCAAAACATCCGTACCGGCTATCGTTACATAGTGCTCGCTCGTCAATTGTTCTCCTGTGTCCGGCAGATACCAGCTTTCTATCACGCAGTCGTATGGCGCCGTCATCGTGTAGCCGTTGGTATATGTCAATATCGTATCACCCTCGCTGACTGCATCTCCCTCCGTTACATTGATCTTCTTGAGATAATAAGATGCGTGTGGCTCCACATTTTCCTCCAGCGTGCTGGTGATTTCCCCCTCGGAAGACAATGTCTTCTCTATCGTCATCGTCTGTGCAGACTGAACCGTCTCTCCTGTTTCTTCCGTATCCTCTCCGCACCCGCGCAAAACCAGCATGAGCGCAACTATAATCACTGCCGCTGCACCGGCCGCCATAATCATCTTTTTTTTCGTTGATGACTTCTTCATCTCTACTCCTCCAAACCATGCGTCACGTAGATCCTGTATGTTCTCACATCTCCATTATCCGCAGTGACGCTTATCATGATTTTGCTCATATCCTCCGCGACGTCGTCCTCCCCGGTGATTCTCACTGTTGCGCTCGAATCACACGCTGTTGCGCAGACATCCAGTGCTGTCACAGAATTCTTCACATTCACAAAGTACGTGTCCCGGGTTTTGTTGAATTTCTGTGTAAATTCATACCCTGAAACAGAGAGATCCTGCAGATAATTATCCGCTGAACCGTTGTAGGTTACAGAAGAGGATGAAGAAGATGCCGACGCACCTGCTGTGCTTCCGGCTGCAGAACCGATCGCTGCACTGCTTTGTTTCTTGCCTTTGTTTGCCATCTCATCCGAAGCCTTTGTCTTTTCGGTGTCCGCGCTTTCTGTTTCCTCTTCTTCCGGCTCTACCGTAAAGGAAAAACTGTCAGACGCGCCGGACACATCTCCCGCAATGGAAACGCTGACTGTATAGGTGGTCTCCTCCGTCACGTCACCCGGATATACTCTGCCGCTAAAGGATGTAACTCCGTCGAGATCTGCGGATTTCACGGTTATACTCCCGCTGACCGCATTCCCGCTGGCGTTGACATTCTCAATGGTAACCGACTCAGGGGATGGCGACACACTTATACTGACGGTAAATTCCGTTCCATATTCTTCTTTGTTCTCGAGATTCACCGTAAAGCTCACATTGTCTCCCGACGTGATGCTGCTCGCTCCCCCTGTAACGAGACCTCCTTCTGCCGATGCAAAAACAGTAGTTACCATAACCGCCATGCATGCCGCAAGAAGCAGAATCTTTATCTTTCCTTTTAATCTATATTTCTCTTGATTTTGCTGTTTCATTATTCATACCTCAATGCTTCCACAGGTCTAAGAGATGCTGCTCTATTCGCCGGAAAAATTCCGAATATGAGTCCGACCGCAACGCTTACCGCGAAAGAAAGTATAATCATGCCGACTCCAGGCGCAAAGGACGCACCGGCCAAGATGGCAACCTGCCCTCCAATGAATCCCGCAATGATCCCGATCATCCCTCCGGTTACGCTGAGCACCAACGCCTCTATCAGAAACTGATATAAAATGTCTTTTCTCTTTGCTCCAAGTGATTTCCTGATGCCGATTTCCCGTGTTCTCTCCGTAACCGATACAAGCATGACGTTCATGACGCCAATGCCTCCGACCAGAAGCGATATGCTGGCAATGCCACCGAGAAGCAGAGAAAGTGTATTGTTGATGTCTTCCATCGCTTCGAGCATCATCTCCTGCGTGGAAACGGTGAACGCATCCTCTCCTATCCCGCAGTTTACCGACAGATACTGCTCCAGCGCGCCGGCAGCGCTCTCCGCCTTATCTTCATCCGATGCGCGTACATAGAGACTCGTAATGGATGTGTCCTCGCCGAGATATCGCGCGGCGCTCACCGGAATCAAAATCATCTCATCGATATTATTCCCCATGGACGACCCCGCGCTATCGAGGACGCCTATTACGGTATAGTTATCGCCGCTGATTTTTATCGTGTCGCCAACCGGGTCGCCGGATCCCCAGAATTCTTCCGCAACATCGCTCCCGATGATCGCGACCTTTGTCGAATTATCTACATCAATCCTGGAAATATCGCGGCCCGACTCCAGATCATACCCCATCATAGATCTGTATGATTCACTCGTTCCTACAATTGACGATTGAGACGAAACATCTCCGTCTTTGCTGACCGACGCAGAAAGCATGATGTATGGCGAAACCTCCGATACAGAGCTCAGATTTTTCATCTCCTGCACCTGATCATAGGACAGGGAATTATCGCTGTCTGTAATGCTGACCGTTATGATATCCGTCCCAAGGGACGCCACCTGAGATTTCACGCTGCTCGCGGCTCCGTTGCCTATGCCTACCAGAATGATTACAGAGGCGATGCCGATTACGAGTCCCAGTATCGTGAGTCCGGATCTCAACCTGTTCGCCAGTATGTTCTTCCAGGCCAATCTTATTGTGAGAGGTATACTCATTGCACGTTCTCCTCTCTCAGGACCCCGTCTTCAATATAGACGATGCGCTTAGCCTGCTGCGCAATTCCAAGATCATGTGTAATCAGTATGATGGTCTGCCCTTCTTCATTGAGTTCAAGCAAAAGCTTCATGATCTCACGTCCGGTATTCTGGTCGAGCGCACCCGTTGGTTCGTCTGCAAGGATCAACTCCGGTTCCCCGACGAGGGCCCTGGCGATAGCTACTCTCTGCTGCTGCCCACCGGAAAGCTGATTCGGAAGGTGCTCTTTTCTGTTGCCCATTCCGATTCTCTCCAAAATCCCCGCCGCGGCTTCTCTCGCCCGGCTTTCTCCTGCGCCTCCATAGAGCAAAGGCACCATGACGTTTTCGACCGCCGACAGGTTCTGGAGCAAATGAAAACTCTGGAACACAAATCCGATTTTTTTATTCCTGATCTCGGCCTGCTCATCATCCGTAAGCTGTGTTACATCCTGTCCGTCGAACAGATACGTCCCTTCGTCAGCTCTGTCGAGGAGTCCTATGATCGTCATAAGTGTGGACTTGCCGGAACCGGATGGTCCTACAACCGCTATGAACTCGCCTCTTTTAACTTCAAGTTCCACATGGTTTACAGCTGTAATGGTCTCCTCTCCCAGTGTGAAGTTTTTTACCAGTGATCTAAGTTCGATCATCTCGTCTCCTATCGTTCTATCCGGATGATATCTCCTTCTTCCAATCCATCCGTTATCTCAACATTCTCCGCATCGCTTTCACCCGTTGTCACATAGATCCGCTCTGTATCACTGTCCTCTGCCGCAAGCACATAAGCATTGCCTTTGCTTGTGAATTTTACTGCTTCAACAGGAACCGCCAATACATCCGATCTGTCTGATATCGTTATCGTACAACTCGCACTCATACCGGTTTTCAGTGAGCCATCGTTCTTAAGCTTAAGACTTACCGTGTAGTACGCTGTACTGCTCTCCGAACCAAAGGGGTCTTCTGCTCGGCTGCCTTCACCTGTCTCATCCGTTTTCCCCTCTGTCTCAGTCGTTTCCTCCGACGCTTTTTCAGATATCAGAGTTGTAGACATCTCCTTCTTTCCGGTTATCGTCCCATAAAACACTTTGTTCGTATCTGCGTTCACGATGATCGTCGCTTCATCGCCCTTTGATATTTCATTGATTTCATCTTCCGGGACTGTGATTTCGAGTGCCAGTGTATCAATTTCACCTATGGTCATCGTGTTCTCGGAATCAGCAACCGTTCCCGTCTCAGGTGCGATGATTTCCGTCACAATACCTGATACCGGAGCCTCCTCATAACTGCCGTCGCTATACTCTATAAGGTTTTGGCCCTCCGTAACGGTTTCTCCTTCTTCAACGCACATGGCCAGAAATGTCTTCGATGTACTGAAGTCAACAGTTTCACTTTCTGATGCGGCAAGTTCTCCCGCTGCCGTCAACGTCTGCTGCATGCTGACCGTTGTGACCTCGTAATTTTCATACGTAGCCGCTTCTGTTTCTTCGCTGTTCGCGCGAACAGCCATCAGGATAATGACTATCGTGATGGCTGCCGCAAATGCGCCTATAAGAGTGTATTTCCTTTTGTTTGATATGCTTCTGAATTTATCCATCAGATTTCCAATTCTTCTCCATCAACGTACAGTTTGTAGCCATTGAGGTCGATATTGCTGTACGATGTGTCTTTATCGTCGATTGACGATACGTAGGAATCTCCTGTTAAAACAATTTTCGAATCCTTACTCAATGTAAGTTTTACCGACTTTGCTTTATTGTCTCCATTGATGGTGCCTTTGTACGTGGACCCTGACTTCATGACCATCTTGAGCGTGGAGATGTCATCCAGCTCGATGTCGCCCTTGAGCTTCTGGTCCGAAGCGACCAGTTTGACTGCGCCGCCATTGGATCCTTCTTTACCCCATTCACTTGTTCCCTGCGCGGAGAGAAGTGCTCCGCTTCCGAAATTCAGCTCCGTGTTGGTCAGTGTAATGGCAGCTTTTGTATTGGTTACCAGGAACATCGGTGCGCTGTCATAGTAGTTAGAGTCCTTGTCGATCGAAAGGGACGAATCCACCGCTGCGAATTTTGCCGTACCTTCATCCGCATCACCTGACATAGACTGGTAGAGCATGACTCCGCAGACATCCACATCGCCTCTGTTCCCCGCCGCGGACGCTGTTAATTCAGAGTTTGTAATGGTCACCTTGTTCTTGCCCTCAACTACCGTCAGCTGGCTTCCCCCAGCGGTCCCTTCCGTATCTTCGACGCTGATGTCTCCCGTTGAATAGATGACCGGGGACCCGGCTCCCTCTGTGCTGAGTTTGGATTTTGTCACTGTGACGGTTCCTTCGCCTCTATCCGTTGCCAGCGCCGCGCAGGATCCGCCTTTCGTCGATACCGTCAGATTATCCCCTATGATCGTTCCACCATTTGTCGCGTCAAGTCCTCTGCAGGAGCGTTCTCCTGATGTCGTAACCGTGGAATCGCTGATTTCTATTTCTGATCCTTCCCCGGTACAAAATACGCCGTTCGACATCGTTGCCTTACTCGTAATCGACGCGCCTGTGACGGTGGCCTTCGAATCCTCATTTACGAGCAGCGCCGCATTGACTCCATAAAAATCACAACTGTCTGTGTTCGACCCATCTCCGCTCGTCTTTGTAATCGTCGCGCCTTCAGATGTAAGCGTTCCCCCATTTGTGACCAGGACTGCGTTCTGATCCGCTTCTGTCGATTCATAGGTATCATTTAATGTTTTCTCTTTGCCATCGACGGTGGTTGCTCCTTCTGCTGATACGGATCCACTGCCCTGTCCCGGACCCTGTCCCTCCAGCATCTGCTGCTGGCCAGGTTGTCCGTTCGTCTTTTGCATTTTAGCCGGAAGCAATGATCCTGCTGCGGATAATCCTCCGCTGGCCAATACCGTAATAATCGCAAAGATGGCCGCTGTTTTTTTACTCGGTATCGTCTCCCTGAATGTCTTACTGTTCATGCCCGACATGATCAGGTAGAGAATGATCATCACGAGGGCCAGTGCCTCGGCCGAGATCAAAGCGGTTCTCGCTGCCGAAAGCCCCTGATCCGAACCACCCGGCATCTCTCCTCCCGGACCGCCCTGCTGACCATCCGTGTTGGCATCACCGCTGCCATTTCCCATATCCGGCGGCTGCTGACTGCTGTTTCCGCTCATGTCCGGCGGCTGCTGACCGCTGTTTCCGCTCATGTCCGGCGGCTGCTGACTGCTGTTTCCTGAGTCAGAGTCACTGTCGCTATCCGTGTTGCTGTCAGGTCCGCCGCCGTTCATATCCGGTGGCTGCTGGCCATCCTGCATCTGCTCCTGACCAGGCGCTCCGTCCATCTGCGGCATTTCTCCGTCCTTGGCTCCCACGATGCCTGTCGTAAACAGCATCGCAATGACAAGCCCCACAGCAACAGAAACCATTGCTATATTCTTCGCAGCACGTTTCGTTATCTTATGATTCCCGCCTTTGCCTGCATTGATATTGCCGCTTCCGGTTCCTTCGCTGTAAGCATCATCATTGATTTCCCCGTTTTGAATTGTTCCGGTGTCTTTTTCCATCCTTCCATACCCTTTTTCTCAGATTTCATTCTCAGCACGAGGCGTTCTCCTTTGCGCCAGTTTGCAGTTTGAGTGTAGCGTTGCAATATGGTCATACTGTGAATAACATTTATAGTTTAAGTGAGTTCGCGATGACTGGAGTGTGAGCTGACTGGAAAGATTTGTCCGTAGCCCGGACTCACTTAACAGATTTGCAGCTCTATCATTTTCATCTTTCCTTTTGAGTTCTGAACAATCCTTTTTACCGATCCATTATAATTGCGTATCCAGTCATCTGCCCTTTTAACACAGTCTTTCTCATTACCGCCACTGATTGATTTTACGTTTGTTCTTCCATTGCTTCTTGTCCCGAATGAGCCCTTTCTGCCATCTTTTATGCTATTTCGCGCCATGATAAAACCTCCTGCCTTATACAATTTCAAAACAATGTGCTTGTTACAAAATCGTATAGGCAGAAGGCTCATTTTGTTAGTATACGACAGACCGCAGTGCCTGCTGTCAATTGTGCTCCGCTGCAAACGGGAATTTGAATGGCTCCCTTTTCAGGAACAATATGCTGAAAACTGCTCCAGAAGGTTCTTTGCCTCTTTAACGACCTCTTTGTCCTTATTATGTTTTACAAGAGCATTCAACATGTTTTCAAGTTCTCCCAGGTATACAGGCCCCTGCTCATTTTCCTCATCTTCTGATTCCGATCTGCTCATTCCGCTGCGCCACGGAGCCATGCCGGGGACACCCCTGTCTAAAAGTGTCTGAGAATGATCCTTCATACACGCCAGCATTCTGAGTATCTGACTGTTGTCTTCTGAATCAAGAACTTCTTCTATCAGATCGGTCCCCCACTCCAGGCACTTTTTTTCCAAAAGACCGTACTTTTCAGAATAATGCCCAAACGGACCGTTCACATCTTCCAGACATATGACATTAAATATGTCTTTTTTATAAAAAACAATTGGGGTAAGACGCAAAGCCTCCTCCTCACAACCGTATTCATGGAGAGCGTATTCTTTGTTGTCGTAAGATACGACCCCTTCGAATACCTCT
>JAILDT010000110.1 GCA_024689085.1 Clostridia bacterium
CGCCCGCGTGGTAATCGTAGTAGATCAGTTTCAGCATGGCGTTGCTCAGGTCCATATTGCTGCTGACCGCCGAACCGCCTGCTCCGCCGCCTGATTCGTTCCGCATGTCGTCGATGAAATCATGCATGTCGCCGACGAGCCACTGCTTGCCGAGGGTGCTCTCGTAGCAGACCGCGCTGTGGACTTTGGCATCGTTGCCGAGGGAGTCCGCTAGCCGGCCGGCCACTTCGCCGTCCTCTTCATCGTAGACCATGACGATGGTGTTGGTATGGCCGAAGACCTTGTCGATCCCCGACAGCCAGCTTTGGGAGTAGGAAAAATCGACGCCGTTCCGCAGACAGAAGGAGCCGATGAGCATGGCGGCGAAGAGCACTGTAAGCGGAATCCTCATTTTGTGCTGGAATGCGGAGAGTTTCGGCAGATCGAACGGCGGCGTCCACTTGAGGGTCCGGAACATCAGATTGTCGAAGCCCAGAACGACGGCAGGCAGCACCGTAAAGATGCAGAGCATGCTGATGATGACGCCTTTCGCGAGGGCAAGACCGATGTCGGCGCCGATGGTGAAACTCATGAATACCAGAGCGAGCAGCCCCGCGAAGGTGGTCAGTGAACTGCCGGTGATGGCGCCGAAAGAAAGGGACAGCGCCTGCCGCATGGCTTCATGTTTATCCGACGTGAGCTTCCGCTGCTGGCGGTAGCGGTTCAGGAGCATGATGGAATAGTCCATGCTGAGGGCGAGCTGCAGGATACCGACGATGCTGAAGGTGGTGTTGGAAACACTCGGAAAGAAAATGTACGTGCCCATGTTGATCAGCACGGCGATGCCGATGGTGATCATAAAGGCCGCCGGCTCGATCCAGGCGCTGCACATGATCAGCAGCGTGGTGATGACCAACATGACCGCAAGGCAGAGAATCCAGAGCGGCAGCCCGGACTCGTTGGCGGAGTTGATGGTGCCGCCGAGCACCACGCTGCGGCCGTCCGGCACATCCGGTCCGTCCACAAAAGCTTCCTTCACGGCTTTCCAAAGCACGGTCGCCTCATCGGAGTACTGGTCGTAGTCGCAGTTGATGATGAACCGGGTGTATTTGCCTTTGTTGTAGAAGTGGTCTTCGTCTTTGTCCACCGAGTCATAATCCACCGAATCCGCGTACTGCAGCGTTTCCAGCTTTTGCACGACGGCAGTCTTTTCTTCGGACGTCGTGAGATCATCGAACATAATCTCCAGATTGCTGGAATTCTCATCGCCGAACTCGGCTTTCATCAGATCGAGACCGTGCCGCATGGCAGAATCCTTCGGCAGATATTTGGTCATATCTTTGTTGATATTGACGAACGGAATCAGCCCGCCGCAGCCCAGCGCCAGGATGATGAACACGATTAAGATGGCTTTGCTATGCGCAACGATAAAGTGCGCAAACCGCTCTTTCATTTATCTGAACTCCGAATAGAAATGTGCAAAAAATCTGACACCATTATACTTTTTTTCAAATGGGGCGGTCAACTGCGGGCCGCGACGCCAGTGGGTCAAAAAACCGTCCCACTGCAGCGCCTGCCTGTGGTATGATGAGGGCAGAAAACCGGTTCGTATGAAACGAAAGGAAGGTTATAGGAAAATGAAATCAGGAGTAATCAAGAAACTGACACTGATCCTCATGCTGATGGCATGCCTTTGCTGGATGGCGGGCTGCGGTTCTTCCGGTCAGGCAGAGGAAAGCGCGGATGACGCGGCAGCACCTGCGGTAGCGGATCCGCTGAGTGTAGAGTTCGATATTGCGACGGCGGAAGATTCCCCGGAATGGGTCACCAAGCTGAAAGAAGCGGAGGACGCAGAACAGCTCTTCGTGGTGGCCGGCATCGGCAAGACGACGGCGTACGTCTCCATGCATCAGAAGGATGCGGACGGAAACTGGAAGCAGATCTTCACTACGCCGGGATACATCGGCAAGAGTGGATTAGGCAAAACCAAAGAGGGCGACATGATGACGCCGGTGGGCGACTTCAAGTTCAACTACGCTTTCGGTATTTCACCTGACCCAGGATGCACGGCATTCGAATATCAGCAGGTCACAGAGGATGACTACTGGTCAGGTGATCAGAGAGAGGGATACCACTACAATGAGATGGTCAGCATCAAGGATTATCCTGACCTCAATGTAGAAGACAGCGAGCACATCGTGGATTACAACTACCACTATCAGTACTGCCTGAACATCAGCTGGAACGATGACGGCACGCCGGGCAAAGGCTCCGCAATCTTCCTCCACTGTCTCGGACCGAACAAGCCGTATACAGGCGGCTGCGTTGCGATTCCGGAACAGCATGTGGTCACGACGCTGAAGAACGTCCATGAGGATTGCGTCGTTGTGATCGATTCGCTGGAGACACTCGGACCTGATCTTTGGAACGAGTGGGAACTCTAAGCGTTCCACTCTTTATGAATGACACGGACCAGCAGGGTGACGGAGCAGACCATCATGATGACTTCTGTCACCGGCTGGGCCCAGATCATGCCGTCAAACCCGAAGGCATGATTGAGCAGCAAAAGCAACGGAATGTACAGGATCAGCTGCCGCACCAGCGTAATGCCGAAGGCGTACTGCGGTTTGCCCATGGCCTGGAATGACATGCGGCTCATGGACACGGCGCCGACGAACGGCAGTGTGAACATGAATGCGCGGAGGACCTGACTGCCGGTGGCGATGACCGCCGGCGTATCTGAAAAGATATTGATCAAGAACGGGGCAAAGACCCCGAAGATCAGCATGACAAATAATTCGATACCACTTACCACCAGTATGCCGGCCCGCAGGAGCTGGAGCATGCGGTGGTAATTTTTTGCGCCGTAATTGTAGCCCATGAGCGGCTG
>JAILDT010000111.1 GCA_024689085.1 Clostridia bacterium
CGGAATGCAAAAGGGCACACCTTCGATTGAAGCGGCGTCAAAAAATATGATTACTGCGGCATCAAATACCGGTACGGCATCACTCACAGGTGGAGGGATGGCACAGATGAAAGAGAATATCAGTTCATCCTTCGACTATGCGCAGATCTACAGCGCAATGTCTGCTGCGGTTGGCCAGATGCAGTTCAAGATCATATTGAACGAGCGGGAACTCGGACGCGGCATGCGAGGAATGGGGGTGAGCTTCGAGTGAGATTAGAATACGTCGGATCCGCTGGGACGATCGACTTCACACAGTACAACACACAGATCTACAAAGGCGGATTCCACAAATATGAATGGACGTACAAAGCGACAGCACAGGCTCTCGGCGTGATCATCGACCAGTTCACCAAGGAACCGCTGACGTATGAGATGACGATCGCAGCCAGAGGAAATCAGACAGCGAAAGAAAACAATCTGAATCGCATCCAGGAGATCACAGAACAGGATGTGGTCAACCTAACACCGGGAAAGCTCTACTGGAAAGACTGGTATATCGAATGCTATATCATCGCATCCGAGACATATCCGTCCGAGGATTTCTTCGGTGCTGAGCGGGTGATGACGATACTCGCACCGTACCCGTTCTGGATCAAGGAAGTGTCGAAGGATTTCCTGCCGGTCAGCAGAAGCGAAGACAACGCCGGCGGGCTCAACTATCCGTATGACTACAATTACGACTACGCATTGGACATTCCGGGACAGTCCAGATGGAATGTGAATCACTATGCGGCGAGCGAGTTCCAGATGATGCTGTTCGGATACTGTCAGAACCCGAGGATCATGATCAATGATTATCCGTATCAGGTATTTGACACCTGCGAAGAAGGGGAATATATCATCATCGATTCCAGAGCGAGGACTGTGACCAAACATCTGAACAATGGAGTGGTCAGGAACATATTTGACCTGAGAGCGAAAGAGAAGTCAGTCTTTGAAAAGATACCGGGAGGGAACCTTCTCGTGACCTGGGCAGGCACGTTTGGCGTCAACATCAAACTGTTCACAGAGAGGAGTGAGCCGAAATGGTAATACTGACAGATCCTCTCGGCAAGGAGATCAGGGAGCTGACGACCAGCAAGGTTGACATCGATGTAGACAGCACAATGGACTTTGAACTGACGATACCGCTGGCAGGATATAAGACAGACATCGTAAAAAAAGGCCGTGTATTCGTGCCCGGGACAGAGTTCGGGGGCGTGATCAACGGCAGAAAGACAAACACGGCAGAAGAGACCGTCATCGTGAGAGGCAGGTCCTGGCGGGGATTTTTGGAAAAGAAAGTACTGAAGCCGCCGTCGGGGAGTGCATACAAAGTGATATCAGGAGAACTGAACACAGTGATCCGGGCATTGCTGTCAGAAACAGGACTGACAGCGCTCTTTCAGGGATCCACGGAAGATACCGGCGTAACGGTCACAAACTACCAGTTCAACCGATATACGACCTTGCGGAAAGGACTCAAAAAGTTGCTGGCAAGTGTGGGATATCGGATGCAGCTGACATACATCCAGCAGGAAGGTGGTAATCCCGGCTATGTAAGGCTGGAAGCCGTTCCTGCAGTGGATTATTCAGAGACCATCGAAGTGTCACAGGACTCACAGATAGACTTCATCATCGAAGAGGCATCGTATCAGGTGAATCACCTGATCTGTCTGGGATCCGGAGAACTGGCACAGCGCATGGTGGTAGATCTGTATGTACAGGGAGACGGAACGATCGGCACGACGCAGCACTATTTCGGGGAGGATGAGATCGAAGAGATCTACGACTACTCCTCAGTGGAAAGCGCTGAAGAACTGACGAAGCAGGGCACAGAAAAGCTCAGTGAATTGATGGACTATGTGCACATGAGCATGGACGTGGCCAAAATCGGCATCGACGTGGGCATTGGTGACATCGTGGGCGGCCGTGACTACATCACGGGGACAACGGCATCAAGGCCGGTCATGAACAAAATCTATGAGGAAGAAGACGGTCAAACAAAAGTCAATTACATTTTGGAAGGAGAAACAGAGGATGAAGATACTATTCAATGATCTCTCAGAACTGGAAGTCCAGGCGATAGAAAGAAACGGAGACCGTCTGGAAGTGAAGACGATCAACGCCACGCCGGCGCAGCTGAGAGACCTCTTTGAAGATCCGGCGAAGACCAGGAAGATGAAGAAGGTAGAAAACGGATCCGTAGCAGAGACCTACGAAGGATATACGACATTTTACTGCACATCCGAATATCCGGGTGTTATTTACGGCGTAGTCAATTACAAACCGGCGGCGACACCTGAAGCGGAGAAGGAAATTCTGAAATCTGCGGTAAAGGTGGCAAAGATCCAGGCACAGGACCTGCCGGATGAAAATGCCATCGACGTACAGAATCTGTATCCGGAATGGGACGGAAACGGAAAGGAATATGCTTCAGGGTTCAAGGTCAACTATGAAGGGACACTGTACAAGTGCCTGCAGAAGCATACATCGCAGGAAGGATGGAATCCGGTCGACGCACCGAGTCTGTGGGCAAAAGTGTTGATAGAACCAGGAACGATTCCGGAATGGGAGCAGCCGTCCAGTACGAACCCGTATATGAAGGGTGATCAGGTGACGCACAACGGTAAGACATGGGAGTCACTGATCGATAACAATGTATGGGAGCCGGGAACCGTTGGAACTGAGACATTGTGGAAGGAGGTGTCATAATTGGCGAATCTGATCACATCGGCGCAGAATGAAGCGCACATCACGCCTTTGCAGGACAGCCTCTGGCACAGGGCTATAGTCGGTATTGAATCATGTGTGTTCACTCAGGGCGAAAACCTCGCATTGCAGGTCATGTCAAACACGAAGGTCAGGATCAATTCCGGTACAGGGATGCTGCAGGGCAGGTTTTTCTGCATTGATCCGAACACATATGACGAGGTGGACATCGACAGCGGTGCACAGGGAATGAACCGGATCGACCTGATCTGTGGAAAGATCACGCAGAACCAGAACGGGACGCAGTCCTTCAGCTGGGAAGTAGTAAAAGGAACATCCACAGAAAGCACCCCGACAGTACCGACATATACCGAAGGAAGTCTCGATGACGGAGATGCTGTTGGACGGATGGCTTTTGCAACAGTAACGCTGACAGGCATCGAGATCACGGCAGCAGCCATCGTGGCTGATGTCATGATAGACGACTGCAGCATGACAGAGGCAGAGTATGACGAACTCGCCGCTCTGCTGGGAATACCAGAGTAGGAAGGAGGTACCGATTTGCGTAATGTAACAAAGATATTGGAGAAAATAACCGAAATACTTAGAGGAAGCGCCACAATTAAAAGCGGAACTATATCATTCCCATACACAGCAGAGTGTGATGGAGTTTTGACGATTCGGATTAAATCGAACAGTGCTGGCTCAAGCACAAACGCCTACGCATATTTTGCGATTGGCGGCACTACCGTGGGAGGATGGCACGGTAGTGCGGTAGGTGGAACTGCCAGTGTAAGTTTTGGTGTTAAAAAGGATGAGGTTGTAACGATGAATGGAACGCAAATATCCGCATTTAATTACAGACTTGTGCCAATATTAATTGGGGGGGGGGTACGGCTTAAAGGCAGTATTCTCAATATTCTCACACCTTGCAGAAAGGTGGTGGGAGCATGAAAACAGTTTGGATATTATTCGAAAAACTAATGACCGCCTTCCTTGTTGTAAACGAAGAATCAAGGTACATCAAATTAGGGAGTGTCGGCATTTGTTGGGGAAGAATAACAACTGGGAGCAACTCGGCTTGCACGGTGTCTCTTCCTCTGACATATCAAAGTACCTCTTCAATGCATATTTTTGCGACAAGCGTTTACAATTCGTCAAATACATACGTGGCGGTAACGGTATCAACGCAAGCGGTAAGTACAAGCGGATTCAATCTGTACGCAAGATGCGCTTCATCAACTACAGGAGCAAATTACAGCTTGGCTTGGCTTGTGATTGGTCTGCTGTAGCCCTAGAAAGGGGGTGTTGTTAATGAAGAAGGAAACAACACTCCTGCAGAGAATACCGACGTTAATCAGCGAGGAAGTAACTTCGGGAAGCTTCAGTATCGCCGCGAACAATGTAAAAGAGGATTCAATCGATGTTGCAAAGACGGGGTATACACCTATCGGAATTGAAGGGTTTTACTTTGGCGGCTCAGGTGTTTCGTTTCTCGCCCCGTATCGCATCAGGCTGGTCGGCTCGCTTGCATATTACGGAATAAGGAACCACAACAGCTCACAAGCGACAGGCATAACCGTTACGGTTCGTGTTCTTTACATCAAATTGGGGGGGTAGTCAGTAGACTGCTCCATATGCTCGCTCCTGAGAGGGGGTGGGCGCTGTGAAGAAGATAACCGACTTCATCCGCAGGCTTGGGATCGACTATATTGTGGAGCAAGGCACAGACGGAGACTGGGAATATCGCAAATGGAAAAGCGGGAAATTTGAAGCGTGGTATGCGGGGTCTATAACAATATCATGCACAACGCCAAGTACGGCTTATGGTGGGTACAGAAGCACTAATCAAATTCCAGTAGCAATACCGTCTGCGATGCAATCATGGACGTTTCGCAACATAAACATCACTAAAATGAACTCCGGTGCGCCGTGGACTAATGACTATTACAGAGATGGCAACACTATTCTTGGTTATTGGCACGCAGGTTCATCAGAATCCGCAACAGCAAGAAAAATAAGCATATATTGCTATGGAACTTGGAGATAAGGAGGACAACAATGAACACATTTTGGAAAGCAACGCTTGTGCGAGCTTTACGCACAGTTTGCCAGACATTGGCGAGCATGTTACCGGTCAGCGCGGTCGTTACGCCGTCATTGCTCCAATCACTTGATTGGAGTTTTTTATTTGTTATCGCTGCGTGGATCGGAACCGGATTACTGTCAGGAGTAGCGTCTGTTCTGACTTCGATAGCGACAGGTCTCCCCGAAGTGGAATACGAGAAGCATCTGTATCAGTACCATGATGAACCGGCAGACAGTGAGGTGACAGACGATGATAACGAATAAAGAATTATTGGCCATTGCGATTAAACAGCTTGGCAACACTGGAAGTAAATATCGCAAATATGTTGGTGTGGGCGGCTCATGGTGCGACATGTTTGTATTTTGGCTGTTTGATGCTAACGGCTGTGGCTCGCTCCTTACATGGACGAAAAATCAGCGTTACTACTGCCCATCTTCTATTGAGTGGTGCAAGAAGAACCTTGCGATGATACCGCCATATTGGGCAATGGAATGCGATCTTGTCTACTACGATTGGGACAGGAACGGCAGACCGAACCACATCGGAATCGTAGAGAAGAACTGGACGAACCAGAAGATTCACGCCATTGAAGGCAACACGTCCGGCGGAAAGGTCGCAAGGAAAGACCGCAAGAACTACATACAGGCAGTGTTCAGACCGCACTTCAAACCATCTGTAACGCTCAAAAACAAATCTCTCTCAATAGACGGAGTATGCGGAAATCAGACGGTCGCAGGTATACAGAGAGCACTGAAGATCCTCGGATACTATAAAGGATCCATCGACGGCATTCTCGGAAGAAAGACCATGATGGCGCTCCAGGCGTGGGCAGGATGCAAACAGGATGCACAATTCGGGCCAAAGACGGCGAAAGCTATCCAAAAGAAACTGTCCATCAAGCAGGACGGTGATTTTTACATAGCGAGCACGAAAGCCCTGCAAAAGTGGGTCAACGCGATCGCGTATCAAAAAAAATCTGCGTCTAAACCTGCGACGACACCAAAGGTAAACGCAAAGGCGCAGGCGGCGGTTAACTGGGGCAGAAAGATCATAAAGAGCGGTAAATATAAATATAAGAAGTGGAACAACAAGAAGAAGAACACGAAGCTGTGTCCGATCTGTCATCCGGGATCCGGGAACGGATGGAACTGCATCGGCTTTGTGTCGGCTTGTTTTTATCACGGAGCAGGTGTCAAGGACGTGACGTGTTCATGCAGTGGCATTGGTACGGACTCGTTCTTCACGAAGGTAACACTTGCATCCTGGCAGAAACGCAACGGCAAAAACTGGACAATGATAACCAACGGCGGTTCAAAGGGCGGTGCTGACATTCCGGCATCCAAGCTGCTTGCGGGTGACGTGCTTATCTGCTACGACGCAAAGGGCAAGTTCAAGCACATTGCGATTTTCAGCGGAAACGGTAAGATCATAGAAAGCACCAAGACCAGAACACCGAACGTCGGAGAGCGGACATACAAAGACCTTTGCGGCAGACATCATGTAACAAGGGCATTCCGGTACATAGGATGATAATAATAATAGGCATAGGTATCTTTGTTGGGGCGGGCTTTATATGGCTCGCCCTCAATGAAATCGAGTATAGAAAGAAATGGAGGCGCAGACCGTGATCAGCTGGGAAATGATAGCAGGAATATGCGGAGGGATAGTGTTGTTGTTCACTGCGGGAGAGAAGATATATCATATCCTAAAACCCGCAGCAAACTGGAAAAAGAAGGTCGACAACTTGCAGGATGAGGTAAAAGAACTGCGATCACACACTGATCGGGACTATCAGGCCCTTCAGCACATAGACGAGATACTAAAGGGCATCGGAAAGGGCCAGATCACAATGATCAATCACATGATCGACGGCAACAATGTCGAAGCGATGAAAAAGACCAGAGATGACCTTCTGGATCTGACAAACAAGATATAACACAGTGGAAAGGTTGAACTTAAGGTCCTGGCATGTCCAGGGCCTTTTTTTGTTTTTTGTCATAGGCGGAGACGAGCACGACAGCGGGGCCGCAAACAATGATTCGACCAGACGTTAAACTGGACCACCAAGACAATAAAAGAGGGCCAACAGGCCCCCTTTTTTCGTTTGATAAAGTTGGTAAGGATGGATTTTATATCAAACTGGCTGTCCCTCTCCGAGCTTTGTCCAGCCGAAGCGGGCGATGGAGACGAGGATGGATGCCAAGGCGATGGCTTCACACAGTGCTCCGCCCCATGTGTGAACCAGAATATCGTAAACAAGCGTGAATGGTGAACCGCACAGCTGTCCCAGCCGAATCTTCTGAGCATTATTCGTCCAGTAACCAAGCGTTGAAATTCCAACCGAGAAGAATGGCAGAAGACTGATCACACCATCCCATGTAAGTGCGGTAATGAGTACAAGAAGCGCAATAATGCCTGCCAGGGTCTTGCGGCTTCCAACCCACTTCCAGTCATCTACTTTGAGCAGCAGGAGATTCCGCAGGATGTTGATTGCCAGACCAAGCGCACCGGTGTACGCTCCCAGAATAATCATCTGGACTGCGATAATCAGACAGCCGATGAGCTGGCAGAAAAACAGTCCTCTATTGGATTTTACCTGATAGGATACAATGAAGAATATCACTGCGACAAAACCGATTCCCTGAACCATCCATTCTGACATTTCCGCGCCTCCTTTCCTGTTGTTGTCTTTGTCTCTTTGCAAGTAAAGGGTAGCATGTTATAATGAATTCGTCCAACTGATGGTTTTTATGATATTAATAAAAATAAGTAATTGATTGAGGAGAAAAGATGGAAATCAGAAATATTGCCACTTTCGTGAAGGTCGTCGAGTACAACAACTTCACAAAAGCAGCAGAGAGCCTGGGCTACTCTCAGGCAGCAGTAACTGCCCAGATCAAAGCACTGGAGGCGGAACTTGGCGTACCGCTTTTTGACCGGATCGGCCGCGGAATTGCTTTGACAGAAGAGGGGAAAACATTTCTTCCTTACGCGCTGGATGTGCTGAATGCAGAAGAAGCAGCGAGAAGCAGTGTCCGGCCTGCGGAGGAACTCGTTGGTACGCTCCGCATCTGTTCTCCTTCTTCCTTTGCTGCAGGGCCTCTGCCGGAACTGCTCAGGCAGTTCCATGAACTGCATCCACTAGTAGACGTTACCGTCAAGATTTCCGACTATCTGGAAGACAATCTGCTGAAACTGACAAGGGGTGAAATCGACTTTCTGATTATGCTGGATGAGCCAAACGCTTTTCCTGACTTCCGTCTCTTCGCCGAGAAACCTGCGCCGATCGTATTTGTCACGCACCCCGACAATCCCCTGCATCAGAAAAAGACATGCCGAATCAGTGATCTGCTGGAGAGTGATTTCATTGTGTGTGACCGCGGGATTGGATACAGTGCGATTCTGGAGCAGAAACTATTGGAACACGGCCTGCAGATGCCATCGTCAATGGATGTTGGATCCGTGGAAGCGATCATCCGAATCCTGCTTGGCGGTTATGGAACTTCCTTTATTCCTGCCTATACGGTCTCAGACTATTTGGAACAGGGTAAGCTCGTCCAGGTCAAATCCAAGGGATATGATATCGAGTTTCAGTCCGGATTGCTTTGTAATTCAAGCCGCTGGATCAACCCTATGATGCAGGAATTTATCCGGATCGCAGAAGAACGTCCGTAATGATGACGACTGTTTCAGACATCACTTCCTGGCGGCAACCCAATCTCTGACATGCTGAATGAACTGCCGGGTCGCAGTCGTACAGGTTTTCATGGATCTGACGCCGATTCCCACGGTACGCGTGACTGGAGGATCGAGCGGAATAAAGCGGACCGGATATTGCGCGTCGCCCGCCAGCAGCTGCGAAAAGATACCCACGCCCAGATTTTCGCTGACCATGGATAATGCGGCGACTTCATTATCCGCGATGAATGCAGGTTTGGGCCGCTTCCCGCCAGGAAAGATTTTGTCGTAAAAGTCAGATCTGTCAAAGGCGAGCATGATATAGGAATCGTCGTAGATTTTTGTGACAGGGTAGGCGGCCTCGCCTGCAGAAGGATGATTTTCCGCGACGGCAACTAGATAGGAATCGTTCAGGAGTTCAAAGAACTCAATTTCGGAAGAAGGAACCTCAGGCAGAAATCCGCAGTCCACTTCTCTGCTGAAAATCAGCTGTTGATTTTCCTGATCGTCTTCGCGGCTGATGATTTCCAAATCTATCGCAGGGTATTTCTCTTTGAATGTGCGTATGATTCCGGGCAGCCAGTGAATAGAGACTGCGTTAAATGTTGAGATACGCACTTTACCTGCATTCAGCCCCTTAATATCATTGACCCTGTCTTTTAAGTTGCGTTCAGCAATATCGATCTGGCGAATCAAAGGTAAGAGGTTTTCCCCGTCAGATGTCAGCCTGACACCGCCATGTTCACGGTAAAAGAGCTTTAATCCCAGCTCGTCTTCCAACACATTGATCATGTAGCTGATACCCGCTTGGGTGTAGCCCAGGACGTCAGCAGCTCTTTTGAAACTGCCTGTTTCAACTACGGTGAGAAAAGCATTGCAATTGAGTTTATCCATGATACTCCCTGCCTTTGCATAAAGAACTCCTTGAGTTTTCTTAAAGAAACTACCGTTTTACTTATAAAACTGCATTCATTATAATACAGACAAGGGTAAAGTTAAAGTAGGAAACGAATTTGGATGTCCAATAAGGAGGTTCTGAATGATCGCTTATATCTGGCCAATCGCACTGGTGGTTTTTGCAAATGTTATGTATCAGATCTGCGCGAAATCCATGCCTGTGGATATCAACCCGCTGGCGGCGCTCACCGTGACATATATGGTGGCATTTCTGTCCAGCGGCATTCTCTATTTCGCATTGAACAGGGGCTCGGCCAATCTTCTTGTCGAGTACAGTAAAATGAACTGGGTGCCGTTCGTGTTCGGATTGGTGCTTGTTGCGCTGGAAGTTGGATTCATCTATGCGTATAAAGCAGGGTGGCAGGTCAACACTGCCTCCATAGTACAGTCTGCTTTTCTGGCGGTTGCGCTTATTTTTGTCGGCCTTCTGATTTATCATGAACCATTGAGTTGGAACAAGTTGGCCGG
>JAILDT010000124.1 GCA_024689085.1 Clostridia bacterium
AGCAGTAAGTTTTCCGGCAACAGCTTCTGCTGTTTCTTCATCGACAGCTTCCTCAGCATCATCAGGCTGTATCTCTTCAGCCTTTGCGCCCTCCGTCGGTTCAGTCTGAACAACTTCTGTCGCATCTGTCTGAGCTTCGTCCGAAACGTCTTCCGTCGCATCCGTCTGAGCTTCGTCCGAAACGTCTTCCGTCGCATCCGTTGCGTTGTTCTGATCAACATCCTGAACGACACCGTTCTGAACGTCATCAGGCGTGACTTCCGGTTCTGCCGCATACGCAAGCAGTGATGTTGGTATGAATGTAACTGCCATCATCACCGAAAGCATTGCAACGAGAAGTCTCTTTGCCAAAGTCTTCTGTTTGTGTTCTTTCATAACATTGCCCCTAATCATTTCAGAAAAAATAATAAACGCCAAAAATCGCGCAACGATTGCGCAACAATTCTTATGCAGATTATACCCTATTTCTTTTCAAAAAACATACGATTTGGCAAAAAAATAAAAAAAAAGGCACAAACGTGCCGGAATACCCAATATATGGGAATTATAACAGCTTTATTCTGGCATCGACCATGAACGCAGTCTCTGTGTTATGGATCTCCAGGGTACCACCGTATTTGGATGCAATGGCCCGCATGGACGGGATGCCCAGTCCGGTTCCGCCGCCTTCTGCTCTGGTGCTGCGGTAATCACGATCTTCTTTTCGTACATATCCATCAAAAGAATTCGTGGACACAATAAACAGTTCTTCCCCATATGGCGCCTTGACCGTCAATGCGAAACGGCGGTCCTGCGGCGGCACCGTTTCACATCCGTAAATCGCATTATCGGCAAGGTTCTGCAGATAATTTGCAACGTCGACGGCCTGATGCTCCTCCATCTTCGGAATATCAATGTCCAGTTCCAGATCGATTTCTAATTCCTCACACCGGTCAGCGATGTAATTCAGCACCGCGTTCAGGATTCCGTCCTCACAGTACTTGTGCACGGAGTCCGTCGGCATGGTCTCAAGCCTTACGTCCAGATACCGGATGACTTCATCGACCTTCCCAGTCTGCAGAAGTTTTCTGGCAAGCCGCATAGCATGCTTTTGGTCGTGGCGCATGATCTTGTTTTCTTCCAGCGTATGTGCCATCGTCTCATATTGCTGCCTTTGCATTTTAAATACCGTTTCCTGCGCTTTGAGCTGATCCTCGGACATAAGCGCCTTACTGATGCGGAGAAAAGCAAACAGCATGAAACAGTAGAGCACAATGATGACCAATGCGATGGCCAGAAACCTTCCGTATACAGCAGGTCCATCGTCCTCACTGATAATCATCGGCGCAGTCAGAACGAGCACGATAAATGCGCCCGCCGAAACCGGAATCGAGCAAAGCCAGATCCAATTGATGCGCAAATTGTCGATCATATAGGTGCCATCCCGCCTGAGCGGTCTGTAAAAAATGACGGCAAGCAGCACCGCGAACGCTGCCTGTACGAGATTGGAAACCAGACTGTCGGTGCTTGATACCCTCTCTCCTCCAAACAGATCGGAAACAATGTATGCCAGTTCCGAAGCAATGGTCATCAGCGCACAGACAGCGAAGAACAGTCCGAGATTCTGACTGATGGACGCCCTCGTTGAATAAACATAATATAGGCAGAATAGGCACAAGAACGGCAGAAGTGTTACCGTTTCCTCTGTGCTCCCGAGCAGCGTATCCAGAGCCAGCAGGCCGGCCGAACCAAAAACAAACAGAATCACGCAGTCACGTATGATCCTGCCCTTCGAAAAACGCAGCTGGTTCTGCATCGGCCAGTAACACATACAAGCTGCCGGTATGATCGTCAGATATGAGATTGCTGAAATCGCTGCCGTCATGATTGTTCCTCACGCAGTTTATTGAACTGATACGATCTCCAGGAGGCAATGAGAGCATTCCTGCCCCTGTGCCGGACAGGCAGCCACGTGCCGTCGATCATGCCACAGTCTCCTTCCTCAATCGTTTGGATGTGATCCATATTGACGAGCACACCTTTGTTGATCCGCAGGAATCGTTCTTCCGGATCCAGTTTCTCAAGCAGCTCGTGGAAGGTCATTCGCATGCGCAGCGGCTCATTGTCGAGAAGGCGGATGTTCAGATAGTGCCCGTCCGTATAGGCGCAGATGATTTTGTGATGCGGAACGGCAATCTCCTGCGCTCCCTGTCTGACGGTCAGGTTCTTTGTCACAGGCAGCACTTTGATCGCGTCATCCAGAACATTCTCCAGCTGACTGCCGAGTGTATCTTTAGTAATGTAAGAAAACGCATGCACTGCGAAAGCTTCCGGCATGTGATCGGAACTGCTCGTCAGAAACACGATGATGCACTGGGGATCTTTCTGCCGCAATCTTCTGGCCGCTTCAATACCGGTCGTTTCCCGGCCCTCGAAATAAATGTCCATGAAAACGATGTTGTATTGCTTTTGCTTTATGTCATCCAGGAAGATTTCCGTATTGTCGTAGCAAGTGCAGTCGATGACCGTGTGTTTCTTTTCACTGTAAAGCCCGAGCAGCGATTCCAACTGCGCGAGGACTTCTTTGTTATCATCAACACATGCGATGTTCATTGAACCGACCTCCTTGTTTCTATTATATATACATGCAGACTGTTTTTTCAACTTGCACTTTTCCGGGCTTTGTGGTTAGATAAACCTAATCGGGAGCTGCCGCAAAGCCGCTCCGGATTTGGAGGATGAAAAGTATGAAACTGAGCGAACTTGCTGTTGATGAATGCGGGCGCATTGTGGCCGTCGGTGGTTCGGGTGCGCTGCGACAGCATTTTCTTGACATGGGTCTGATCCCGGGATGCGAGGCGTCCCTGATCAAGTTCGCCCCTATGGGCGACCCCATCGAAATCCGAATACACGACTACGAACTGACCCTGCGTCTGGCCGACGCGGAGCAAATCACCGTAGAAAAAATCAACCCGCCGGCAGCGGATGACAAAGCCAATGCAAAAGCAGCCCGCGCTGCATTGCGCCGCGAGATCGAACACCCGGGTCTTGGCGAAAGCGGAATCTATCACGACAAAAAAGAAGAGAACCCTCTTCCTGATGATGAAGTTCTGACCTTCGCGCTCGTCGGCAATCAGAACTGCGGCAAGACCACGCTCTTCAATCAGCTCACCGGATCCAATCAGCGCATCGGCAATTTCCCGGGCGTCACGGTCGACCGAAAGGAAGGCGCCATCAAAGGACACCCAAACACTCTGGTCGTCGACCTGCCGGGCATCTATTCCATGAGCCCTTATTCCAGCGAGGAGATTCTCTCCCGCGATTTCGTCCTGAACGAAAAACCGAAGGCGATCATCAACATCGTGGACGCCACCAACATTGAGCGGAACCTGTATCTGACCATGCAGCTGCTCGAGCTTGGCGTGCCGATGGTCGTCGCTTTGAACATGATGGACGAACTGCGCAGCAACGGCGGATACATCGACGTGAACCTGATGGAGAAAACATTGGGCGTTCCGATCGTTCCGATTTCCGCTGCGAAAAATGAGGGCATCGAGGAACTTGTCGATCACGCGATCCATGTCGCCCACTTCCAGGAGAAACCGAGCCGGCAGGATTTCTGTGACGTCACCGATCACGGCGGCGCAGTGCACCGAGGTCTGCACGCTGTCGCGCATCTGATCGAAGACCACGCGGAGCGCGTCGGCATTCCACCGAAGTTTGCATCGAGCAAAGTCATCGAAGGCGACCATCTCATCATCAGACAGCTCCATCTCGATGAAAATGAAAAAGATATGCTCGAGCATATCAGCATTCAGATGGAAAACGAACGCGGACTGGACAGAAGCGCAGCGATTGCAGACATGCGTTTCGCTTTTATCCGCAAACTGACAGAAGCCTGCGTGACGAAACCGCACCACAGCAAAGAGTACGAACGCAGTCAGAAACTGGACAAAGTTCTGACAGGAAAATACGTCGCCATTCCGATGTTCATTCTGATCATGCTGGCGATCTTTTTCCTGACCTTCAACGTGATCGGACCGTGGCTGCAGAATCTGCTGGCGGCGGGAATTGGTGTCGCGACAGAAGGAATCCGTTCGGCCATGGAGAGCGCCCACGTGAATCCTGCGCTGCAGGGACTGGTCGTCGACGGCATCTGCCAGGGCATCGGAACCGTGCTCAGTTTTCTTCCTATTATAGTAACCTTGTTCTTCTTTCTTTCAATCATCGAAGACAGCGGGTACACAGCAAGAGTGGCCTTCCTCACCGATAAGCTTTTGCAGAAGATCGGTCTGTCGGGCAGAAGCATCGTGCCGATGCTCATCGGGTTTGGCTGCACCGTTCCGGCTGTCATGGCGACGAGAACTCTACCGAGTAAGAGAGACCGGCGTATGACGATTTTGCTTTTGCCGTTCATGAGCTGTTCGGCGAAG
>JAILDT010000026.1 GCA_024689085.1 Clostridia bacterium
TTCGTGGAAGAAGTGATCGTGATGTTCTGGGACTTGCCGGTACCCAGATCCTTCGCGCTGACGTTTACGATACCGTTGGCGTCGATGTCGAAGGTAACCTCGATCTGCGGTACTCCACGTGGGGCTGGCGGAATGCCTGTGAGCTGGAATCTGCCGAGCGTGGTGTTGCCGGCCGCCATGTCTCTTTCACCCTGCATAACGTGGATATCTACTGCCGGCTGGTTGTCTGCCGCTGTGGAGAAGATCTGGCTCTTCTTTGTAGGAATGGTCGTGTTTCTCTCGATCAGCTTTGTAGCTACGCCGCCCAGTGTCTCGATGGACAGGGAAAGCGGAGTAACGTCCAGCAGCAGGATATCGCTTCTCATTTCCTCGTCGCCTGACAGGATACCTGCCTGAATCGCAGCACCGATGGCTACACACTCATCTGGGTTGATGCCCTTGAACGGATCCTTGCCAGTGATTTTCTTGACTGCTTCCTGAACAGCCGGGATTCTCGTGGATCCGCCGACCAGGATGACCTTGTCAATATCATTGTTTGTAACGCCGGCGTCTGCCATAGCCTTTCTCATCGGCTCGATGGTTCTGTCGACCAGGTGTGAGGTCAACTGCTCGAACTTGGCTCTTGTGATGTCCATGTTCAGGTGGAGCGGACCTGCGTCGCTGACTGTGATGAACGGCAGGTTGACGTTGGTCGACTGTGCGCTCGACAGTTCCTTCTTCGCCTTTTCAGCCGCTTCCTTCAGTCTCTGCATGGCCATCTTGTCTTTTCTCAGATCGATGCCGTTCTCCTGTGAGAAGGTATCTGCCATGTACTTCAGCAGGCAGTCGTCGAAGTCGTCGCCGCCCAGCTTGGTGTCGCCGTTGGTGGCCAGTACTTCTACAACGCCGCCGCCCAGTTCCAGAATGGATACATCGAAGGTACCGCCGCCCAGGTCGTAGACCAGGATCTTCTGGGAATCTTCCGCCTTGTCGATGCCGTATGCCAGTGATGCGGCTGTCGGCTCGTTGATGATTCTCTTAACGTCCAGACCAGCGATCTTGCCGGCGTCCTTGGTCGCCTGCTTCTGGCTGTCGGTGAAGTAAGCCGGTACTGTGATGACCGCTTCTGTGACCGGTCCGCCCAGATAGCTTTCAGCATCTGCCTTTAGCTTGGCCAGGATCATGGCGCTGATGTCCTGCGGTGTGTATCTCTTGTCATCGATCATGACGTCATACGCTTCGCCCATGTGTCTCTTGATCGATGAAATGGTTCTGTCAGGATTGGTGATTGCCTGTCTCTTGGCAGTCTCTCCTACCAGTCTCTCTCCGTTCTTTGCAAAACCTACAACGGATGGTGTAGTTCTCATTCCTTCTGCGTTGGTGATAACTGTCGGCTCGCCGCCTTCCAGTACCGCTACGCACGAGTTGGTTGTTCCTAAGTCAATTCCTATTACTTTTCCCATTGTCTTTTTCCTCCCTTGGATATTATTTCGAAAGCGACATCATCTCTAATTGGCTACCTTGACCATGGAAGGCCGGATGACCTTGCCGTTCAGTGTGTAGCCTTTCTGCATTACCCCGGAAACCTTGCCGCTTTCGTAGTCTTCAGTTTCCTCTGCCATGACCGCGTTGTGGACGTTCGGATCGAAATCCTCGCCCAGCGCCGGTATCTCTGCAAGCCCGGATTTCTCCAGCGCATCCTGCAGCTGTTTGAAGATCAGCTCTATGCCTTCCTTGAAGTTCTCATCCGCGTCGTGCTCCAGTGCCCGTTCGAAGTTGTCCATGACGGTGAGCAGGTCGCTCATGATGTTCTCGTTGGCGTAGGCGTAGAGGTCTCTCTTCTCTTTCTCAACTCTTTTCTTGTAGTTCTGGAAGTCGGCCATCAGTCTCAGATATCTGAGGTCATTGTCTTCTTCCTTCCCCTCTTCTCTAACCTCTTCTTTACTCTCTTCTCCGCACTCCTTTCCGGACTCCGCTTCTGCCGCGCCTTCGGCGGCTTCGCCGGACTCCTCACTGGCTTCTGTCTCTGCACCTTCTGCAAAGGCTTCCGCCTCGGTTTCTGTTGCTTTTGCTTCCTCTTCTTCTAATATTTCTTCTCTGTTGTCTTTATTCTCTGTCATCATCGTCTCCTTCCGTCAGCATGAAGGCTTTGCTGATGTTGTCTGTAAGGTATTCCACCACGGACGTCACTTCGTCGTACTTCATTCGGGTCGGCCCGATGACGCCGAGCTTGCCCACCAGTCTGCCGTCCACGTGATACGTGGCGGTGATCACGCTGCACTCCGAAAGTTCTTCGTCCTGGTTTTCCTGTCCGATCGTAATCTCTATTCCGTCTCCCCTGCTGATCAGTTTCTGCGTTATGTCAGCCTTGCGGCCTAACATCTCGAAGAATGTCCGCGCCTTCTGGATATCATTGTACTCAGGCAGCGCGAAGATGTTGGTCAGTCCATCCATGTACAGGTTGACGTTCAGCATGTCTTCCAGCGTCCGGATGAAGCTCGGGGCGATGGCGTTCTCGAACATGGACATGGCCTCCGCGTCGTTTCTGAAATTCTCGATGATATCAAGCTTCAAAGCCTCGCTGAGGGTTTTGCCGCTGTAGTTGTAGGTCATGTTCTTGGCCAGGATCCTGAGTGTCTCCTCGCTCGCCGGGGCCTTGAGTCTGACCACGGTGTTGCTGACCTTGCCGCTGTCCGACACGAGCATCAGCAGCACCGAGTAATCATCCATCGGCAGCAGATTGATGTACCGCAGCTTATCCTGCTCCTTCCCCGGAGACAGTGCGAAAGCTGTAAGGTTCGTGATCTCCGACAGTACGTGCGCCGCTCTCTCAATGAGATTGTCCAGTTCGTTCACGTTCTGGTAGAGCTCACTGGCGATGGCGTCCTTCTGCTCCTGGGAGAGCTCCCGCTTCTGCATCAGGTCATTGACGTAAAGCCGATAAGCCTTCTCCGACGGGACTCTTCCCGATGATGTATGCGGATGTGTCAGATAGCCCAGTTCCTCCAGGTCCGCCATCTCGTTTCTGATTGTCGCCGGGCTGCCCAGGCTGTAGTTCTTCGAGATGGTTCTGGAGCCGACGGGCTCCGCAGTTCTAACGAAATCAGCGATGACGGCCTGCAGTATCTTCAGTTTTCTTTCTGTTAAATCCATACCTGGCCCTCCTGTTGTTAGCACTCTTCTTGTTTGAGTGCTAATCTCTATCCATAAGGTAACACCTGCGCCCCTGTATGTCAATACTTTTTTCAAAAAAAGATGGGCCATTCCGGCCCATTTTCTCGCGGTGATTTCAATGCTGCTCGATCTATTTCATTGGCACAAACTCCCCGGTATCAAACAGGAACAGGTACGCTTCCTTGACCGGCTTGCCGGTGGCGCCTTCCAGGGCCTTGCGGTAGAGGTCGATCTGGTCGGCATAGGTCTGGCGGATGTCTTCCGCGGTCCGGCCCGCTCCCATGTAGCTGTTCTTGTAGTCGATGAGGACGATGCCGCCCTCTTCCTCGAAGAAGCAGTCAATCACACCCTGGATGATGGTCTCGGCCGCCGGATCTGCTGCGTCATCTGCTTCCTCCGCCATGTTCATGGTGAAGATGAACTCTTTCTCTTTGCGCAGTCTGCCGTCCCGGGCCGCTTCCGCCGCGCGCTGGCCAACCTGTGCGTCGAAGAATCCCGCTGCCTTGTCGATGGACAGCGCGTCGTACTCTTCCGCGGTCAGGATATCCTCCGCCAGTAGTCTGTCGGCGACCGTCTGCAGATATGCTCTGGCTCCGCCTGCAAAAGCAACCGCCTCTGCGAAGTCGGCTTTTTCCATGAGCAGGTGCATGAGGGTGCCCCGCTCTGCCGCGGTCAGGGTGCCTGTGCGCTTGGACCGATCAGGATCGAAGGCTTCCGGCAGGGCGATGGATCCGCTGCCGCCTTGTCCGAAACCGCCATCCTCGTGCCCCGCCCGATTCAACTCGGATACAGAGTACTTCGGCTTGATTTCCGCTCCGGATGTGTACGGATACGTATAGGACAGGCGCGCTTCGGTCAGCGCTGCCAGCTCCGGATTATCAAACTGTCCGGCCAGCTCCAGGAGCTGTTCCGGGGTGTGTCGCAGTCTGCTGTGGCTCTGGGATAATGCCTCCGCATCGTCGTAGATGCGGACCTCCGCACCGGCAAAGCCAGGTTCGTCCGCCTCTGTCAGCGGCTTGTACAGCATCTGCAGGAAGCTCTTCGTATTCGGGCCATCCTCCAGCTGCTCCATCTTCTTGACCGTGCCGACAATCTCCAGACCGTCCTTTGCACGGGTCAGGGCAACGTACAGAATGCGGATTTCCTCTTCGATGGCCTCATTGGCCCCTGTATTCACGATCATCTTCTGCAGTAAGCTCGACCTGTGCCAATGTTCCTCGCGGTTCACGACCGGCAGGCCGATGCCGTGATTTCTGTGGATCTTGATGCGCCCGCTCCGGTCGCCCTTCTCCGTGCCTTTGGAGGCGTTGGCGAAGATGACCACCGGGAACTCGAGGCCTTTGCTTTTGTGGACGCTCATGACGCGGACCACGTTTTCGCCCTCGCTGACGACGCTGGCCTCGGAATCGGTCTTATCCGACGATTCCATGGATTCCACATAGCGCAGGAAGCCGTAGAGGCCGCTGCTGCTCATGGACTCGAACCTGGCGGCTTTGTCGGCGATGAGGCGCAGGTTGGAAATGCGCTGGGTGCCCACCGGCAGGCCGCTGCAGTAATCGTAATAGCCCGTGCCGTAGAGGATTTCCTTCATCAGGTCCTCCAGAGGCACCGTACGGCTGATTTCTTTCCAGACGTCGACGGTGCGGATCATGGCGCGAATCTTCTCCTGGAGGTGCTGGTCCAGGCCATCGGCCTCAGCGCCATCCGCCTCCGCGTAGGCAAACACCGCGTCGCTGTAGCTGCCTTCCCGGAAGGCGATCCGGATCGCGGCCAGCTCCTGCACGGTGAATCCGAAGACCACCGACCGCATGGCCGAAATGAGCGGCACGTCCTTCCGCATATTCTCTATGATGCGCAGAAGATTAATGAACACCTGCACTTCGACGGTCTCGAAGTACTTGCCGCCGCTCTCGCCATAGGCGTCGATGCCCTCGTTGATGAGGTAGCGCTCGATGTCCTCGACCTCCTTGTTATTCCTCACTATAACTGCAAAATCTCCAAGCTGAAGCGGTCTCACGCACTGTTTTTTACTGTCGTAGACCGGTGTCCCGAGCCGTTCCCGGATGATACCGGCGATGACGGCGCCTTCCGCGTCGTTCTTGTCAGGGGCGTCCTCGTCAAAGTTCTCGTTGACGATCAGGTGGATCCGCGGCGGGAATCCCAGATGTTCGTCCCCTGCCGTGCAATAGAGGCGCGCGTTCTCGTCGTATCCGTCCATCATCTGCTCAAAAACAGTATTCACCGGCTCGGTGACGTTGCGCTTGCTCCGGAAATTGCTGCTGATATGCAGCAGCTCCCCGGTTTCTGTTCCATCAGGATCGGCCGCACCCGCTGCCGCGTATACCTCGGCTCTGGCCTTGAAAATCTCCGGTTCCGCCAGCCGGAATTTGTAAATGCACTGCTTGATGTCGCCCACCATGAAGAGATTGTCCGGCCGGGCGATCTTTCCGACGATTTCCTCCTGCAGGTAGTTGCTGTCCTGGTACTCGTCCACGAAAATGTACTCATACCGCTCCCGCAGCTCAGCCGCCGCCTCCTCGTGCCCGAGGATGTCGATGGCGTAATGGAGGGCGTCGTCAAACTCGATCACGTTCTCGGAAGCCTTGAGGCTCTTGAGTTCCGCGTAATAGTCTTCCAAAATCCCCACGTAGTACTGGGTATCTTCATGGAGGCCGCGAAGCTCTTCCTCCCATTCGTCGAAGCTTCTTCCGTAGACCGTATTTTTAATTATGTCTACTTGTTCCTTGGCCCCATTGCGCACTTTGGTGATGCGCTTTTTCGTATCTTCGTCGGCCTTGTCCTTTGCGTAAGCCATGGTGCCGGCCTTGAAGGAAGCGATTTCTCCTTCAAAGGCTTCCATGGCAGCCCGCAGCTGATCTGCAGGACAGTCGAGTGCCCTCTTCGCCTTGCTGATCAACTCCTCGACGTTCTCCACGTCCTCGCAGACGACTCCGTAGCAGTTCGCCAGCCCGTAATCATGGCACATACCGGCTGCCCTCTGATACTGCTGCAGGGCCTGTTCCAGTCCCCGGAGAATCAGGCCGGCCATATACTGATACCCGCCGATGGCCTCCATCGGATGCTCTGCGCCCAGGGCAGATGCTTTTTCGCGGGCCCAGGCGATGCCGTTGTGGATACTGCCCAAGGTCTTGCAGGTCTCCAGGACGTTGTCCCGGAGGGATTTATCGGTGCGCCCGCCGCCGTATTTCAGCACAAAAGCGCGGAATGCCTCAGAATTCTCCTCATAGCGCCTTGCAAACACGTTGTCCACGGCCTGGCGCTTCATGATCTCGATCTGCACGTCGTCGGCTACGCTGAAGCCCGGCTCCGCGTCGATCAGGTAGAAATACTGCCGCACGACGTCGAAGGCGAAGGAATGGAAGGTCCCGATGCTGGCTGACGGCAGTTTGGACAACTGACGTGTCAGCATGGTCCGGTCAGCGTCCGGCTTCTTCAGTTCCTCCCGCAGGGCCTTTTCCAGACGCTCCCGCATCTCCGCCGCTGCGGCATTCGTGAAGGTAGTAATAAGGAACCGATCAATGTCGGTTCCTTCATCTATCATCAGTCTCTTGATGCGCTCAACAAGAACGGTGGTCTTGCCCGACCCCGCTGCTGCCGAAACCAGAATGCTCTTGCCTGTGGTTTCAATTGTTGCACGCTGTTCGTCTGTCCAGTTCATACTCTCTATCCCTTTGTAAGCCTTTATACCAACGGCTGGCCCGTCATTTCCTCCGGAATCTCCAGTCCCATGAGTTTCAGCATGGTCGGCGCGATATCGCAGAGCTTGCCGCCGTCCTTCAGCGGCAGCGGATCGGCAGAAATATTGATCAATGGCACGTCGTTCAGGGAATGGGCCGTCATGACGTTGCCGTTCTCATCCAGCATCTCGTCCGCGTTGCCGTGGTCGGCCGTCAGCAGGATCTGTCCGCCCTTGGCGAGGACTGCGTCCACGATCTGCGGTACCAGGCCGTCCAGGGCCTCTATGGCCTTCACAGCGGCCTCCATGACGCCTGTATGCCCTACCATATCGGCGTTGGCGAAGTTCAGGATGATCATATCGTATTTATCAGTAGCAATGGCCTCCAGCACCTTCTCGGTGACCTCCGGCGCGCTCATCTCCGGCTGCAGATCGTAGGTTGGAACGGACGGAGACGGCACCAGAATGCGGTCTTCGTTCTTTTCCGGTTCCTCCACGCCGCCGTTGAAGAAGAAGGTGACGTGGGCGTACTTCTCGGTCTCGGCGATCCGCAGCTGCTTCATGCCCAGATTGGAAATGTACACGCCCAGGGTGTTCTCCGGTGTCTTCGGCGGATAGGCCAGCGTCACGTTCGGCATCTCCGCGTCGTACTGGCTCATGCAGATGTAGCAGATGTCGCTGACTTTCTTCTTTCTCTCGAATGCAAAACCATCAAACTCCGGATCGACGAATGCTCTGGTGATCTCACGGGCTCTGTCCGGCCGGAAGTTGAACATGATGATGGCGTCGCCGTCATTGACAAAGCCGTTCGGATATTTCTCGCTGTCGACGACGGTCGGCAGGACGAATTCATCGTTTTCATCTCTCTCATAGGCGTCCAGGATGGCCTGCTGGCCTGTGGCAGCATGCAGTCCCTCATTGATGGTCATGGCGTCATAGGCCTTGACCAGACGCTCCCAGCGCTTGTCTCTGTCCATGGCGTAATAGCGGCCACTGACGATACCCACCTGCCCCAGACCGACCTTCTCCATATGCTCTGTCAGCATATCCATGTAGGTGACGGCGCAGCGCGGCGGAACGTCTCTGCCGTCCAGGAAACAGTGGACGACCAGATTTTCGACGCCTTCCTTCTTCGCCAAATCGATCAGTGCCAGAAGGTGCGTGATGTGGCTGTGGACACCGCCATCCGACAGGAGTCCCTGCAGATGGAGAGTCGACCCATTCTTTTTCACGTGCTGGATTGCTTTTGCAAAGGCTTCATTCTCGAAGAAGTCCCCGTCTTCGATGGCCTTGGTGATCTTGGTCAGATCCTGGTACACGATGCGGCCGGCGCCGATGTTCAGGTGTCCGACCTCTGAATTGCCCATCTGCCCGTCCGGCAGGCCCACATTCAGCCCGCAGGCCTTCAGCGTCGTGCCCGGGTATTTATTAAATATCGCGTCCAGATGAGGCTTCTTCGCCGCCGCAATGGCGTTGCCCTCCTTTCGCGGATTGATTCCGTATCCATCCAATATCATAAGCATTGTAGGTCTCTTAAAATCTGCCATATCGCACCTCCTAATTTCAATGTCCTATTATACCACAAAAACCGCCGTCACGGCGGTACTTTCGTCTCGATTCATAAGATTGTCGGAGTGTCCGTCGGAGCGGGCTCAGAGGATCCGTCCGAGGCCGGTGACGTCCGGCTCTTTCCCTGCTTTTTTGTCCGCGAGGGCTTTCTCAAGCCGATGGAATGTGCGCTTGTTCAGCGGATAGATGATCAGGAGGACGCCGCTAGCGATCAGAACGAGTCCGGGCAAAAGCAGGAACGCGCCTTTGTACCAGCCGAATTTCAGGAACCATCCCAGAAGCTGCGTAGCGAAAGAAGCTCCGATGGTGAACGAAAGGCCTGTGACCGACGTGATGCACCCCTCGATGCGGCGGTCCATCTTGAATTCCGCCACCTCGCTGATGTCGTACACAAGGGCGTTGCAGAGCTGCCAGAATGTGCTGTACGCCAGATTGAAGAGAATGACGTAGGCCGCCAGCCCCGCGAAGGAATGGATCCCGACGACAAAGAACAGCATCCCGGCGCATCCGGAAAATAGCACTGCAAAAGCAAGAACGTTCTTTTTGTCGACCCGCACGGAAAGCACGCCTGCAATCGGCGTGACAACGAAATTGGTCACCATGGCGATGGCGAAACACACCGACGTAATATCATCAGCGATGCCCAGCTCATACCTGGCGAAGAACACCATCGAGGCGTTGTAGAAAGTGTTGGCTATGATGAACAGAACCTGGATCGCGGCGATGTACTTGAAGGGTTTTAGCTTCACGACCTGCAGATAGTCGTGCATCAGCCCGGACAGACTGGCTTTCGCCTCCTGCCGGAATTCCACGACCTTCTCATGACCCCGGGTCGTGATCCACGTGATGCCGAGCCCGCACACGGCCACGGCCGCCAGGATGGCCGCCATGATGGTCCATCCGGTCCCCTCGGCAAAGCCCGCCTGCTGCAGCCGTCCCACGATGAGAAGCGGGAAGATGACGCCCAATGCGTTGCTTGCCAGCGCGAAGATCCTGGCGTAGGTACGCAGCGTGCCCCGTTCATCGTAATCGCCCGTGATCTCTGCGCCGAGGGCCGTATAGGGCGTGTAGTACATGCTGAAGCCCAGCCAGAACATCAAGGCGGCGATCAGGTAGAACACTGTTTTCTGCGCCGTGTTGAGATCCAGATCCATGAACATGCAAACAAGGCCTATGCCCAAAGGCAGCATGGCCGCCAGCAGGAATGGTCTTCTCCGCCCGTACTTCCATCTGACATTGTCGGAAACATATCCGATCACGGCGCCGAACACCCCGTTCAGCAGAACCGCGATCGACGAGATCGTCCCCGCCCTCTCCGGCGACAGACCGGCCACCGTCGTCAGAAACAGAATGAAAAATACGATCACAAAATTGTATGGCCCGGAATCAGCCATGGATGCCGCCCCATAGCTGAACATCGTACGCTTCTTCATGCTTGAATTATAGATGCACCACGATCAAGAGTCAAAGCCTGTCTTTGATGTAACAAAAACGTGCCGCTGCACGAGTGTTTCGTGCGGCAGCCCGCAACTGTCTGCAGCGGATCGATTACAGCAGGTCTTTTCTGGAAAGGTTGATTCTTCCCTGTGAGTCGATCTCGATGACCTTGACGCGCACTTCGTCGCCGACGTTGAGGACGTCTTCAACCTTGTCGATGCGCTCCTTGGCGATCTTGCTGATGTGGATCAGGCCTTCCTTACCCGGCAGAATCTCGACGAACGCGCCAAAGTTCATGATGCGCGTGACTTTGCCTTCGTAGATCTCGCCCGGTTCAGGCTCCTTGACCAGCATCTCGATCTCCTTCTTGGCAGCCTCGAGGGACTCGCCGTCCGGTGACGCGATGAATACCATACCGTCATCGTTGATGTCGATCTTGACACCTGTTCTGTCGATGATGCCGTTGATGGTCTCGCCGCCCTTGCCGATGATGGTTCTGATCTGATCTGTCTCGACCTGCATGGTGATGATGCGCGGTGCGTATGGTGACAGTTCTTTGTTCGGCTCAGGAATATCCTCGAGCATGGCGGACATGATGTGCATTCTGCCCTCTCTGGCCTGCGCCAGAGCTCTTTCGAGGATCTCTCTGGACAGTCCGTGGACCTTGATGTCCATCTGGATGGCAGTGACGCCCTTGGCCGTTCCGGTGACTTTGAAGTCCATGTCGCCCAGGAAGTCTTCCATGCCCTGGATGTCGGACAGGATGGCCATCTTGGAGGAACCGTCTTCTTCCACTCTTTCGATGAGACCCATGGCGATACCGGCTACCGGAGCCTTGATCGGAACGCCGGCGTCCATCAGAGCCAGACAGGATCCGCAAGTGGAACCCATTGATGTTGAGCCATTTGATGAGAGAACTTCCGAGACGACTCTGATGGCGTACGGGAATTCCTCTTCGCTCGGCAGTACAGGAATCAGGGCTCTCTCAGCAAGGGCGCCGTGGCCGATCTCTCTTCTGCCCGGGCTCTTCATTCTTCCTGCCTCACCTACTGAATAAGGCGGGAAGTTGTAGTGATGCATGTATCTCTTTTCTGTCTGCTCGGTGATACCGTCGATGGTCTGCTTTTCGCTGAGGAGTCCCAGTGTGCAGACGGACAGTACCTGGGTCTGTCCTCTCTTGAAGAGGCCGGATCCGTGTGTTCTCGGCAGTACGCCGTGGTCAATCCACAGCGGTCTGATCTCGTCCAGCTTACGGTTGTCCGGGCGGACACCTTCGTCCAGGATCATTCTTCTGACCTGTTCCTTGGTGATATTGTACAGAACGGAATTGATGTCCTTGGCGTTGTCCGGATAGATCTCTTCGAAGTGTTCCTTGGCTTCTGCTTCGACAGCGTCCATCTTGTCCTGTCTTTCCAGCTTGTCGACTGTCTGGATGGCTTCTCTCATCTTGCCTTCCGCATATTCTCTGACAGCGGCGTCGATGTCTTCCGGAACCTTATACAGTTCAATGTCCATCTTCGGCTTGCCGACTTCGGCTACGATCTGTTCGATGAACTCAACGATCTTCTTGATCTCTTCGTGCGCGAACATGATCGCGTCCAGCATGACGTCTTCCGGCACTTCCTGTGCGCCTGCTTCGACCATCATGATGGCTTCCTTGGTACCGGAAACGGTCATGTGCATGCAGCTCTCTGCTCTCTGCGCCTCTGACGGGTTGATGATGAACTGTCCGTCCACCATGCCGACGACGACAGAACCCGTCGGGCCTTCCCACGGAATGTCCGAAATGGAGAGCGCGATGGATGAGCCGATCATGGCTGCGATCTCGCTCGGCGCATCATTGTCGACGCAGAGCACAGTCGCGACGACCTGCACGTCATTATAGAATCCCTTCGGGAAAAGCGGTCTTAACGGTCTGTCCATGAGTCTGGAGCACAGTGTGGCTCTTTCGCTCGGTCTGCCCTCTCTCTTGATGAATCCGCCAGGAATCTTGCCGGCCGCGTACATCTTCTCTTCATAGTCGCAGGAAAGCGGGAAGAAATCGATGTCCGGTCTCGGTTCCTTGGATGCACAGGCAGTCACGTTGACGACGGTGTCGCCGTACTTGACCCATGCCTGTCCGTTGGCCAGTTCGCAGACCTTGCCGATCTCAACTTCGAGCAGTTTGCCTCCGATGGCTGTTCTGAATGTTTTGTAATCTTCGTACTTCATAATTTACAACTACCTCCTTTGCACGTTCCCCCGCCAAGGCTCACTCCTTAATTGGGAGATTCCTGCTTCCCGGAGGTTTGCGCTTCACCCTTATGGGTCCCGTCTTATTTCCTCTCCACAGGCTTGAATTCCCGTGCGGCCCACGGTATTGATTATATTGAAATGGTTTTTATTTACGACGCAAGCATCTCCAGTCCTTTATTCAGGATGTTTCTGGCTGCGTTGATATCTCTGTCGTGTTCTGTCCCGCATACTGGGCATGCCCAGTTTCTCAAGGCAAGGTTCTTCAAGTTCGGGTTCTTCTCTCCGCAAAAGCTACATATCTGGCTGGAAGGATAATTTCTCGGCACTCTCACCGTGATCCCCCCGTGGTCTGCCACCTTATACTCAAGCTTCCTGCAGAACTCCCCCCATGAAGCATCCGCTATCGACTTTGCGAGTTTGTGGTTTTTCTTCAATCCCTCTACATTCAGATCTTCGATACAGACGATTTGGTTCTCTTTCGCCAGCTTCGCAGTGATCTTATGCTGATAATCATTTCTGATGTCCGCCACTTTTTCGTGTTCTCTCGCAAGCTTTATACGGGCTTTTTCTCTGTTCTTTGATCCTTCCTTTTTTCTGGAAAGATTCTTCTGTAGTCTACGAATACGCTTTTCGTGCGCTGTAAGAGTTCTTGGGTTGAGGATAATTGCCCCAGACGAATCTGTACAGAGCGCTTTGAGTCCTACATCAATTCCAATCATTCCCCCTTCGTTAGGGAGAACTTCATATTCTTCCTCAATCTGAAGAGAAATGTAGTACCTTCCACTTGCCGTTTTAGACACCGTTGCGCTCACGATTCTTCCATCAAATGCCCTGGTATTGACAATCCTTACCTTCCCTGCCTTTGGGAGTCTGATGGTATCTCCGTCAATTCGGATGTTCTGATTAATGTTTATCGTACGATAACTCTGAACCGCATGTTTCTTTCGAAACTGTGGATGGTTTCCGCGTCTTTTGAAGAAATTCTGATAAGCT
Organism: Clostridia bacterium; assembly: GCA_024689085.1. Classification (GTDB taxonomy): domain Bacteria; phylum Bacillota; class Clostridia; order Peptostreptococcales; family Anaerovoracaceae; genus Lentihominibacter. The sequence goes on from JAILDT010000026.1 coordinate 13,085, forward strand.
TTCTCAAGATGCCGCAAGGACTGGCGAAGTGCTATACTATCTGCTTCTTTCAGCCATTCCTTTTCCCGGGTCAAAACTGTGAGGTCTCTGCACATCCCGGCATAACTAAGTCTGTCATGCCAATCATTCCATGCAGCTTTCCTGATTTCAAGATAGTGATTTTAAACGAAGCGACAACAGCCAAAAGTCTTTTCAAAGAACTCCCGCTGTCTTTTGTTTGGATAGGCTCGATACCTGTATCCCCTAATGCGTTCCATGTCTCCATCCCCCTTTTAAGAACATGTGTTCTTATCATACCATATGAACGCTCTTCGTGCAATAACCGAAGCGGGTCAATCTTGTTTTTCTTGTGTTTTCCGTGTGCTTCCTTCCACTGCCTAAAGGGGGTTAGGCATCATCACACCTTTATCTTTATTCCTTCATTATTCGCAACTACGTAAGTTTACCATAGTTTTCCTTGTTTATCTATACTTTTTTATCTTTTATTCCATTATTCCATGTCACACTTCGTCTCAAAAAAAACGAGGCGGGTGCAGTATGCCCCGCCGATTAATGACCTTACTTTCTCAGTCCAAGTCTTGCGATCAGTGATCTGTATCTCTCCAGGTCGGTTTCCTTCAGGTAGTTGAGCAGGTTTCTTCTCTGTCCAACCATCTTCAGCAGGCCTCTTCTGGAGTGGTGGTCCTTGTGGTGGATCTTCAGGTGCTCGTTAAGATCGTTGATTCTGTAAGTCAGAATCGCAACCTGAACTTCCGGGGATCCCGTATCGCCTTCCTTCAGCTGATACTCTTTGATAATTTCTGCTTTCTTTTCTGTAGTGATCATTTTGTTTCCTCCTTATTTCTCAATACGCCTGCAGATAAGCCGCCGTCGGAGTGTCGTACGTCCGATCCGCAGGTAAAATCACGCTCATGTATATTATCACGCATGAGCGGCAAATGCAAGGAAAATATAAGTAGAAAGATGAATCACTGAGAAATCAGTATTCTTCCGGGTCGAGCAGCATGAAGTTGTATTTTTTGAAACTCTTGAAGTCGTCTTTGCTCAGGGTCAGACTCTCCATCAGATCCTCGTCTTCACGCAGCGGCGAAAGAGATAAAATCACCTTCGACGAGAACGGCGTGAACGGGCGGAACGAAAAACCGGAAAACAATCCGTAGAACTTCGTCTCCTTCTGCTCCAGATGCTGGAGGTAATATGGATTGACCGCACAGACGCTGATTCTCCCGCAAGGATTGAACGGATTCGTCATGAAGAAGTAAATGATCGTATCATAACTGAACATCTTCCCCGTGTAGAAGTATCTGCACAGATCGGCCTTCGCGAAATCCGGAACATCCAGATGCAGCGAGCAGTTGATCTCTTTTTTCTGCTCATTCGGAACAATGTCAAGAATGGATTTCACGATTCGTTTGATGCGTCCATCGTACTGATACATAAACACCTTTGACGGCTGCAGCCTGTTTCTGAAAAAAGTATTGTAGTTGAAGGACTCATCAAAGGACTGTCCGGAAGAATCCGCAGTCGCCAGGGCGACCAGATGCTGCGGTTCAACGTTCAGAACCTTTGCGATATCGACTAACGTATCCAGATCGATAGAAATCGATCCGTTCTCATACTTGGAAACCGTCGAAGCGCTCTTCTGGATGGACGCAGCCAATGCTTCGATGGTGAGCCTCTTTTCTTTTCTTAACCTTCTAATATGATTCCCTATCCTGGCCGATACACTGATGTTTTCTGTAGCCATGGGACCCCTCCTGTAACAAGCTGTCCAGATTCTGTTTTTTGCTGGCTTATTATATCATAACAATTCCCGGTGAGTGCCTGCCTTTACGGTATCTTTCTTACAAATCAGCTTTTTCTTCTTTTTCGTTTTTGTACTGTTTTGTATTTTGTATAATACAATTTTTCCGACTGAAAATGTCGTAATTTGAAATTATTAGTGATGAAATTTTCTTTTCCATCAGCTTTTCCGCGTTTATCTTTTTCGATTTATTATAGTAAAATTTTTGCGAAGCAGGCTATGTTTCAATTGAGTCTACTAATTATAAAGGAAAGGAGAAAGACATGAAGAAGATGAAAAAACTACTGGTATTTGGACTGAGTCTGGTAATGGCTCTGACGTTCTTTACCGCATGCGGCGGCTCCGGAGGCTCCGGTGACTCAGACGCCGACACGGATCAGACCTATGATCTGAGACTTGGCACAATCGTAAATGAAGAGCATACTCTCACGCTCAGTGCACAGAGATATGCCGATGCCGTCAAGGAAGCTACAGATGGCCATGTAAACATCACTGTTTACCCTTCCAGCCAGCTGGGCGACTACATCAATGTTTATGATGAGCTGAGCATGGGCTCCATCGATCTGGCATGGCAGACGATTCCAGATACCTATGACAAGAGGAACAACCTCGGAATGACGCCTTACTTGGTTACTGACTACGATGGTATCAGAGAACTGTATGGCAACAAAGACAGCTGGTTCTTTAAGACACTCGCCGAAGTAAATGCTGAAAAGGGCGTTACGCTTCTGGGAATTGCTCCTAACGGCTTCATGGGCGTTGGCGCAGAAAAGCTTGGAAATCTGGACACTGTCTTCGATTTCAATACGCCACAGGATGCACTGATTCGTTCGGCTTCGATCGACACTCTGATCGCACAGGTTGAAACCATGGGATACAGAGTCACTACCATTGCATATGCAGACCTCTACTCCTCTCTGCAGACAGGTGTAGCTGATGGATGGTACGGCGGAAGCGCAATCTCTAACATCCAGGGCTTCAAAGATGTAATCAAATACTTTGTTGACTACAAATCCGTTAACGAGCCGATGGGTATGCTCATGAGCACCAAGACTCTGGAATCACTGCCACAGGAATATCAGGACATCATGATCGATCTGGCTGTTGAAGAAAACGCTAAGGTTATCGATGACGTTGAAAAGGCTGACGGCGAGGCTCTGAAGGCTCTCGAAGAGTACGGCATCGAAATCATCGAACCAACAGATGAGCAACTTGACGAGATGGCATCCATCATGCGTGAAAAAGTATATCCTCTGTTCGCAGATGATTTCGGCGAAGATCTCATGAACGAAATCAACAATTGGGTAGAAAGCCACTAGTCCATGTAACTTGTAAGAGGAACAGCATATGAATAAACCAACTTTCAGATTTGAAAAAACACCTGTCTGGAGGGCATTCCTGCAGGTCATAAAAACCGGTATATTCGTATGTGCTGCAGTTGATATCGTGGTGATGTTCGTTGCCGTTGTAATGAGATATATCTTTCATGAGGATTTTTTCGGATATGAGGAAATCCTCATGAATGTCATCCTCTGGATGTACTATCTCGGCGCAGCATATGCTACTTACAATGAAACGCATATCAAAGGCGATGTCATGTCATTCGTTTTCAAAACGGGCAAGCAAAAAAAGTTCTATAACCTGAGCATGGTTATCATTTCTATCATCATTATGGCCTTCTGGGTTGTCTGGGGTTTCCAGTATGCATCCTGGAATATCCACTCCGGAGGGACATCATCTGCATTGCACATACCACTCTGGATTGGCCAGATATCGATTTATATCGGTATCCTCGGACTCTTCTTCTTTGCGATACTGAACCTGGCGAAGTATATCGTAATGAAACCGGAAGATTTCGTGGCAGATGAACCGACCGTTACTGCAACCGACGTGCCTGAGGAGGAGGTGAACGCATCATGACATTTGGAACAACTCTGCTGATTTCCGTAATCATGCTGACAGTGTTGATTCTGTATGGCGTTCCAATTCCATACGCCTTTGCAGCACCTGTCGTTCTGATCGTGCTGGTCAATGACATTAATCCGCAGATGCTTTTGGTAACCACATACGGAAAAGTGTATTCCCTGGTTCTCCTGGCGATTCCATTCTTTATCATGGCGGGCGTCATTATGGAGAAAGGAAAGATCGGCACCTATCTGGTTGACTGGATCGAATGCTTTACCGGCAGAATCAAGGGTGGCCTGGCAGCCGCAACTGTAGTCGCCAGTGCCGTCTTCGGATCCGTTTGCGGAAGTGGATCTGCCACCGTAGCATGTATCGGTGGTATTATGGCGCCACGTATGAAAGCAAGCAACTACAATCCCGGCATCATCGGCGCTGTCATCTGCTGCTCCGGACCACTGGGCTTATTGATTCCACCAAGCGCAATACAGATTCTATATGCCTGGTCTACGAATCAATCTGTTCTGGCCTGCTTTCTTGCAACAGTATGCCCAGGGGTGCTTCTCGTCATCTGTATGTCTATCACATCAGTCATACTGATCAAACGCGACAAGCAATACAGACTTCCGGATCCTGTAATACTACCGGCACCTGAACGGAGAAAAAAGTTTATCCGCGTAACACGGGAATCTATTCCGGCACTGATCATGCCAGTTATTGTTTTGGGAGGTATCTATGGCGGTATCATGACACCGACGGAAGCCGGCGCCGTTGCCATCATCTATGCTATCCCGGTCGCAGTCTTCTACTACAAAGGCATGAAGCTGCGTCAGCTGAAAGAAGTCCTGACAGAAGCAGGTATCACAACAGGCGCGATTCTCTGCCTGCTGACATTTGTATCCATCATGAGCCGTCTCTTCCTGCAGGAGGGATTACCTCAGATCATACTCAACGCACTGACTATGATTTCTCAGGAACAGTGGGCGATCCTGCTCATGATCAATGTCATCCTGATTCTGCTGGGAATGATTACTGATGATATCTGTGGAACTCTGATTGCAGCTCCGATCCTGGTTCCAATTTGCCTGAGTATCGGTGTAAGCCCGATTCACTTTGCTGCGATCCTAGGTGTGAACCTGGGCATGGGCAATATCACGCCGCCATGTGCCCCGTTCATCTTCCTGGCTTCCAGAACGACCGGAATCCCGGCTGCTTCTATCATGAAGTATTCCGCAGTATTCATCGTTACAAGTTATATCCCTGTATTAATTCTTACAACTTATATTCCAGATCTATCCCTCTGGCTGCCAAACATGGTACTGGGAGATAAATTAGCTCTTTAGATAGAGGAGGTATTTGGAAATGCAAAAAGTAACATTCCGTTATCTGTCGCAGGAAGACATTCTGAAAATCAGAATATCCTATGAACAGATTATTGATACGATTGAAAAGACAATGGCAGCAAAGGGTCGTGACATGGTGGAATGCCCGCCGAAACCGGGCATTCACACCAGACATGACACCTTCATTCACGCAATGCCTGCATTTGTGAAAGACCGCGATATATGCGGAATGAAGTGGGTCTGCGGATATCCGGAGAACTACAAATACGATCTTCCGCAGATCGCCGGACTGATCATCTACAGCAGTCCAGAAACCGGTATGCCATTAGCCGTCATGGACTGCAGATGGGTCACTGCTGTCAGAACTGCCGCAGTAAGCGCTGTGACCACAAAGTACTGCAAGCCGAAGAACACAAAGGTGCTTACTATTATCGGCGCAGGCGTGCAGGGCAGATTCCATGCGATTATGCTTAAAATTGTTGCCCCGGAAATAGAAACAATCTATGTGACAGATATTAAGGCGGGTGCAGCAGAAAAGCTCGCTGCTGATCTGAAAGATGTGGTTGATGCCGAGATTATCCCTACAACAGATGTTGAGGGATCAGTCAGGGCAGCCGATATCGTTTTGACGGCAAC
>JAILDT010000081.1 GCA_024689085.1 Clostridia bacterium
GAGATTATGGGCTGCAGAGGATTGGCGAGAGTGGACTTTTTCCTGGAGAGGGGCCCATCCGGAGGATACGACGACGGCATTTTGGTGTTCAATGAGATCAACACCATGCCGGGATTTACGAAGATCAGCATGTACCCGCAGCTTTGGGAGACTTCCGGGATCGGATACGGACAGCTGATCGACCGACTGATCGAATTGGCCCAGGAATAAAGGGGAGAAGGAGAACAGACTATGAAGAAAAAACTGTTAGCAATTCTGATGGCAGCCGCCATGTGCCTCTGCTTCGCAGCATGCGGCGGATCCGATGAAGAGACGGCAGACGACCAGCAGACCCAGACAGAACAGGCAAACGAGGACGCGGAGGCGACCGAACAAACCGAGGCAACTGAGGAAGCCATCGTCAAAGGACTGAAATACGAAGACTTCATCGGCACGTGGGAAACGACCACGGAAATGGCGGATCAGAAGTTCGGCGGATATAAAATCACATTCCATGAAGATATGACCTTCGACGCCATCGTGACCGGAGAGGAAGAGAGCGGCAACTGCACCTATGAAAACGGCGTCGTGCTGGCTGAGAATGACATCATCAGCGACAAATTCCAGTTCACTCCAGAAGGAGTTTTGTATGTGAACGGGCAGGGAGGACAGAAGGCCACTCTGACGAAAGTAGAATGAATCAAAACAGGCACCAGGGCATGAATAATACAGGACGGGCAATCACCGTCCTTGTACTGCTTTTTGTTGAAGCGGTATTTCTGTTCATGCTGCTGCTGCTGGATGTGCTGCCGATGAAGATCGGACTGCTCATTCTGGTTACGCTGGCAGTTCTGGATGTCTGTGGAATACTGCTCGTGAAGAGCAGAAATGACATCAAACAAATGGCGGGCGCCGCCGTATGTCTGGCGGTGTGTATTTTAGTATGTGCCGGAACGAACGTCGGGTTTGAAACGATCTACTCACTTCAGAAAATCAGCTATGGAAACGAGCTGCCGGAGAGCGAGCAGACGGCGGTCACCCGGGAACCGTTCAACATCTGTGTCACCGGAATCGATATATGGGGCGACATCGATCAGGTCTCGAGGAGTGACGTCAACATGATCGTGACGGTCAACCCGAAGACGAGAACCATCATGCTGACCTCGGTGCCGCGAGACTCCTACGTGGTGCTCCACTCATTTGGCGAATATGACAAGCTGACCCACTCGGGAGTGTGGGGTGTGGATGAGACTGTGAAGACCCTCGAAGACTGGCTGGATATCGACATCAATTATTACGTCAGGGTCAATTTTTCCATGCTGGTAGATATTGTCAACGCCATCGGCGGCATCGACGTTTACTCGGATTACGCCTTCAAATCAGCGATCCACGACTGCACTTACAAGAAAGGATGGAACCACCTGAGCGGGAAACAGGCCCTGTACTTCGCCCGCGAACGGAAGGCTTTCGAGGACGAGGACCAGCAGCGGATCAAGAATCAGCAGAAGGTCATGAAGGCGATTATCAAGAAGGTATCAAGTAGCAAAGTCCTTCTGACCAATTACACGCGATTGCTGGACGCGGTGGACGACGAGATGCAGACGAGCATGTCCCAGCGGGAGATTACCAGTCTGGTCAAGATGCAGCTGGTCGATATGAGTCAGAAATGGACAATCAAAACTCAGAGTGTGCAGGGAGACCTGACCATGCGGGGAACATATACAATGGGGATGGGAAGAGACCTGCTGGTTTCGATCCCGAGAGAGAAATCAGTGGAAAAAGTCAAGCAGGGAATACAGGAGACACTTCATCCTGAAGAAGACAATTAGGAAGGGCATTTTCACTGAGAACGAATGAATAAGTTTAACTGGAAACAATACATCCCGGAATCAACAGGCCTTTGCGTGGTATTGCTCATCGGTCTGTTTGCGGAACTCTTTTTCCTGACACTGGTGCTGGCACTGGATATCCTTCCGGCCAGCTACACCATGGCCATCGTCGGGATCCTGATCATTTTGGACGTTCTGATTCTGGTGATGATGAAAGGCAAGAAAAAGGGCAGCCGCATGCGATTGGCGGCGCTCATTCTTCTGGTGCTCATGATGAACGTACTGCTCGTGGGCGATTATTACGTCTACAGCACCTATGACACCATGCAGAAGATCAGCAAGTACCGGGCGACCTGGGAGATCTACAATGTGATCACGCTCAAAGGCGGTCAGTATAATGTCATCGAAGACGTCAACGGAGAGAAAATCAACGTGCTGGGTATCGAATCCAAGCAGCTGACAGAAGCCAAGGAACGACTGGTTACAAAGGAGGACGTTTCCTTCCAGGAAAACAGCGATCTGATCAGTCTGGGGCGGCAGATTATCCCGGAGGAGGGAGAGCCAAGCGATGCCATCATCATGGCGACCAACGCCCAGTACCGGACGCTGAAGCGACAGATCAAAGGCTTCAAGAATTACACTCAGAGTATCTACAAGATCAAAGTCCGGAAGCGGTCTGATGACAGCACCAAGAGAATCGATGTGACGGTGGATTCGTTCAATGTGCTCATCTCCGGCAAGGACATCTGGGGCAAGCTCAAGTCCGACAAGTCGGGACTCAGCGACGTCAACATGGTCATGACCGTGAACCCGAAGACGAAACATGTACTCCTGACCTCCATTCCGCGCGACAGCTACGTGACGCTTCATTCCTATGGGGCAAAGGACAAACTGACGCATACGGGTGTTTACGGGGAAGAAGAAACAAAGAAGACCATCGAAGATTTCCTCGATATCGATATCAACTACAGCATCACGGTCAACTTCTCCATGCTGGTCGACCTGATCGACGCCATTGACGGCATCGATGTTTATTCGGATTACGAATTCAC
>JAILDT010000142.1 GCA_024689085.1 Clostridia bacterium
CAGCGCACCGTTTCTGCAAAGGCAGGAAGGTTGCTGTCTTCGCATTCTGTTATGCCGGCAGTTTCCGCAGAAAAAGTCTCTGTGAAATACTTCTCGCCGTCGAACAAAAGGCCGGTTAAAGCCTGCCCGTCGCTGCACATCGTGATCCCGCCAAGGGGAGAATTGTAGTGATAGATATACTCCATGCGCAACCCTCCGCGCTAGAAATTGATATAGTAATTATATATCATCGATTTCATTACTCCAACGCGTTATTTGCTTTACAGTTTCTTACAATGTGTAAGTTCTCTTATGCTATGGGTTCTGAAACGCAAGTTTACGGCGCGCACGGACAATTACGAGCGCCGTTTTTAATTGCAGGTACAGTTCGCTGTCCGTTACGTCCTGCATGCCAGTGAGCGTCCGGATCCTGCCCAGGCGGTACCGAATCGTGTTCTGATGGCAATGAAGAGAAGCGGCAGCTTTCGCAATATCCCCGCCCGCATCGACGTATTCCTGTGCTGTTTCCTGCAGATCGACCTTATTCGCGATTGCATGCAGCACATCTCCTGCAAAGGCAGCAGTTTCTTCATTGTCCAGCGACGGGAGCAGAACACGATAGATTCCGGTCGCTGAGAACTGAGGAAAGGATCGGCGTTCGACGGCGGACGCGATGCAGCATTGCCGGCTCTCACGGAAAGCTTTATCAAGGGCCGTCCGTTCATGGACATCGCTCATACCCCAAACAGTGTCTTCTGTAATATCGAGCAGTTCAAAAGCCTCCCGGCGGATGAGATCATGACTTTTGTGATCCATGCGGGAGGAAGTAGTAATAAGAAAAACACCGTCTTCGTAACGGACCATGAGGCCTTTGCTCTGAAAGCCTTTAAAAAGATAGAAACTGCGCAGGAGCCGGCCGGCGTCGAGAGAATCTCCGGAAATATACACGACAGAAACAAACTGACGCAGTTTGAGCGAAATGCCTTTTAGTATGATGTCTAACTCGGAACGGTTCATGCGTCCAGACAGCATCGCATCAATTTTTTCCTCGGACAGGTAGACTTTGTCATCGAACTGTACAGCGTACATGATGTCGAAGATGATGTTTTCAAACCAGACGTTTTTGTCGAACGAGAAAATAGGGAAGTCGTTCGCATCGGCAAAGGCAAGGACTTCATCTGGCAGCTTATCATAGAGGATTTGCTTAAATGCCAAAGCAGCGACGCCTATTTCCTGCATCGTTTTCACAGCAGACAGGATGGCGGTCGGATCATCTTTCGCAAAGAGCAGACTGGTAATAACGAAACTCCCGGAATCCATCGCATCATTTATGTCGAATGCATTATCTGAGGCAAGTCCCAGATCCGGTGCGAATTCATAGTCTGCGATCTCCGCAGAAACTACGGATCTATGTAGGCCTTTTTTCCCTGCCAGAAGCTGCATCTTCTGCCCTGACGGCAGTTCCAGAATATCCTTGACTGTAAGCGCCATTTCCATCCTCCTTATAGATTGAACCAGTTCGTTCTTTTCTCATATTATACTTCGTATTTGTAATTTACACAATAAATTACTTAAAACTATGTAAAGTACACAAATTATTAAACCCTGAATTCTGATACACTGAAGGCGAAAGAAAGGAGGAAGTGAACATGAATATGGGTTTTGCGATTACACAGAGTTTCGGTATCATCTCAACGGTGTTCTTCCTGCTTTCCTATCAGTTGAAGTCCAATAAGGGCCTGTATTTGATGCAGGCGGCTGGATGCGGGACCTTCGCACTGCAGTATCTGCTGCTGGGCGCGTACAGCGGATGTCTCAGCCAGGTGTTTGTTATCATCCGGAATCTAATGCTAAGCAAGTATAACCAGTGGGCATGGGTACGCAGTAAGGGATGGGTTCCTGTCTTTATCCTGATCGCCTTGATTATCACCTGCAGCACATGGAACGGACCAATCAGCCTGATTCCGCTGCTGGTCATGGTATCCGGAACGATTGGGCTCTGGACGAACAACGCCGGACTGATCCGTCTGGTGGGACTGACATTCATATCTCCTCCATGGATCATCTATGACAGTCTCATCGGGGCGTACTCGGCGATTATCAATGAGGTACTCGTAATGGCGTTTGTTTTGTGTTCCATCGCAAGATTCGGATGGAGACAAATGATCGATACAGAATCAGATTTTCAAAAGAAATAAAAGGAGGCACACGATGACAACGAGAGTAATGAACAAAAACGATATCATGCAGGTAATCGAGATGGCACCGACAATCAAAGCCGTAGAGAATGTCTACACGATGAAGAGTCAGGGCGAAGCTGTTGCGTGGCCAACTGTTTTCCACGTCTTTGAAGAAGGACAGAGAGACATGGACATCCGCTCCGGATATCTGCCTGGCGAGCACATCTTCGGGCACAAGACGATCGGGTTCTTCGCGGGTAACGCTGCGAAGGGAATGCCGAACCTGATGGCTACCATCAATGTGTTCGATGAATTCACAGGCGCTCCGGTTGGAATCCTGGAAGGCGCTTACATCACAGGGGTCCGTACGGGAGCAGCCGGCGCGATCGGCGCCAAGTATCTGGCCAGAAAGGATTCTGAGACCCTGTTCGTACTCGGCGCAGGCAATCAGGCGGCCTATCAGATTGCAGCGACAATCGTCTGCTTCCCGAATTTGAAGAAAGTATACGTGGCAGATTTGCTCTTCCCGGAAAATGCAGAGAAATTCGTGGCGGGTATCCGGGAGAGGCTGCAGGATGAACTGGGCATTGACGCATCCGGCGTTGTCTTCGAAGCGACGAATGAACCGGAAGTCACAGTGCCGCAGAGCGATATCGTAATTACTGTGACACCGTCCAGAAAGCCAGTCATCAGGAAAGAATGGGTCCGTCCGGGCATGCACTTCTCGACTGTCGGCTCCGATATGGAAGGCAAGGAGGAACTGGATTCGGAGATCTTCGCGGATGCTAAAGTCTTCGTGGACGATATGGAACACTGCATCGAAGCCGGGGAAGTGGAAATTCCGGTCAAGAAAGGCATTGTGACTGAGTCAGACATCCATGAGATCGGCGAACTGATTCTCGGCAGATGTGAAGGCAGAACATCCGATGAGGACATCACGATTTATGACCCTGCCGGTATGGCGCTGCTGGATATCGCTGCCGCGAAAGTCGCGCTGGACCTGGCGGAGGAAAAGGGACTCGGAACAGTTGTCGAACTGTAGTAAAATAAAATAACAATCAGAACGTACCCATAGGAAGGAGAGCACCATGGATATCAAAACTTTCAAAGTTGAACGCTGGATGGACGAATATGAAACCAAATGTAAATACAATCTTGCAGAGACTTGCATCGACTCTCTGACAGTCAGAGAAATCGTAGAGATGGCTGGACTGGATGTTGCGGAATACATGAATGAACTGGCAGACACCCGGCTGACCTACAGCCACATCGGCGGTTCTCCGGAGCTTCTGGATGGAATAGCAAGCCTCTACAGTGAGGTCATAAAACCAGAGCATATCATCCCGATGCACGGCGCGATCGGAGCGAATTATCACATTCTGATGACGCTGATTGATCCGAGCGACAACATGATTTCCGTTATGCCGACCTATCAGCAGCATTACTCCATTCCGGAATCCATCGGTGCCGAAGTCAGGATCCTGAATCTGAATCTGGAGAACCACTTTCTGCCAGATATTGAAAAACTGAAAGAGTTGGTTGACGAGAACACGAAGGTGATCACCATGAACAGCCCGAACAATCCGTCCGGGTCACTGATTCCGAAAGACGTCATGGAACAGGTCATCGAGGTTGCCAGAAGTGTGGACGCATACGTTCTCTGCGATGAAGTGTACAGAGGTATATCAGAAGATGGAAGCTATATGTATTCTGTCGCTGATCTCTATGAAAAGGGCATTTCTGTCGGCAGCATGTCCAAGTCATGGTCTATGGCCGGCGTGAGGCTGGGCTGGATTGTCACCAGAGACATGGACCTGATCCACCGCTGTCATGAACGCAGAGATTACGACACTATCAGCTGCGCTGTCATCGATGATAAACTGGCTGCCCTGGCGCTGGCAAACAAGGATAAGATTATTGAGAGAAACCGTGAGATTCTGAATACGAACCGGCAGATTCTGGACGACTGGGTCAATGCAACGCCGGAAGTCTACTATCAGAGACCGGTGGCGGGAACAACGGCTCTCGTATACTACAGGAAGGACATGCCGTCCAGAGAACTCTGTGATAAGCTTATCAGGGAGACAGGCGTCCTCTTCACGCCGGGCGAATGTTTTGAAATGGAAGGTTCTGTCCGCATCGGATACGCCTTTGACTCAAAGGTTCTGCAGAAAGGGCTGGACCTGTTCGCGGATTTCCTGAAGCGTATTGACTGATCTTACAACTTCCAGAAGGCGCATGGCGAGCCAGTGATGCACTTGCCACAGACTTCGCTGCCGACGCTGTTGACGCCGGTGCCGTCTTCAGTAGTGTAGGAACTGCCGAACATGTTGTAGATTTTAGCATTTTCCTGACAGAGCGCGTAGCATTTGAACCGATCGTATCCGTCGGTTGTCAGCGCGCCTGTCGGGCAGTGCTTGACACAGGCACCGCAGGTGCCGTTTTTTTTGTAAAGACAGAAGTCACTTTCAATCGGCGTATCCGGTGCGAGATTCAGATTCGTAACGACGGTGCTGAACCGACCGCAGCAACCGTGTCTGGTCAGAAGCATGTTGTTGATCCCGAAAGTGCCGAGTCCTGCCGCATAGGCGACATGCCGCTGTGACCAGTCGCTAATCAGAAGTTTCTGGTCAAAGGTTGCAGCCTTTGGGGTAATGCCTGCAAGGCCAGCGTTTTCCTGAATAAACGTGATGAGTTTACTATTCAGCTCGGCGAATAGTGCATTTGTTTCTTCATAGGCCCGCGCCCATTCGGGAGAAGCGAGAAGCGTGTCCATGCGGTTGGCTTTCGCGAGCTCCTTGGTAAATGGAACGAAGTAGGCAATGATAATTCGTGCATCAGGCAGAATGTTCTGCGGGAGCTCGTGGGTCGGACTGATCAAATGCGGGAGATTCTGTATATACGGATGGAAAGCATCGGCAAACCCGACCAGTGGCTGGCCGTAAGAGGTTGCAATGTCCTGACGCATTTCATAGTCTTTCACAAATGTCGTGATGTAATCGGTAAGCAGCTGTTTCATAGAGTCATTATAGTCTGTGCGGCAGGGAATGTAAAACATCTGCCGCAGTTGTACAGCCGGACGATGAATGATACAATCAGCGGGGAAGGAGACAGTGCTTATGAAACTCATATCCTGGAATGTAAACGGCATCAGAGCCGCCATGAAAAAAGGCTTTCTGGATTTTGCATCGGAAATCGATGCGGATATTCTCTGTGTGCAGGAGACGAAGATGCAGGAAGGGCAGGCGGAAGTGCCGCTGGATGGATATCACCAGTACTGGTGCTCAGCGGACAAGAAAGGCTATTCCGGTACGGCGGTATTTACAAAAGTCGAACCGCTGTCTGTTGCTTACGGTATCGGAATCGATGAACACGATCACGAGGGCAGGGTCATTACCTGCGAGTACGACGACTTCTATCTCGTCAACGTGTACGTGCCGAACGCCCAGGACGGGCTCAAACGCCTTGATTACCGCATGCGGTGGGAGGATGACTTCCGCGGCTATCTGAAGTCTCTCGAAGAAACAAAGCCGGTCATCACCTGCGGCGATTTCAATGTCGCCCACCAGGAGATCGACCTGAAAAACCCAAAAACAAACCGCGGCAACGCCGGATTCTCCGACGAAGAACGCGGTAAGATGACGTTGCTGCAGGAGTCGGGATTCGTCGACACGTGGCGGTACTTCTATCCCGATCTGGAAGGCGTGTATTCCTGGTGGAGTTATCGCTTCCGGGCGCGGGACAACAACGCCGGATGGCGTATCGATTACTTCCTGGTCTCAGAGGCGCTCAAAAGCAGACTGCTCGGCGCCGGCATCCTGACAGATGTTTTCGGCAGCGACCACTGTCCGGTGAGTCTGGACATCGATCTCTGATTATTTCTTAAACTCTTTTCTCAGCAGATACCTGTCTTTGCCACCGTAGAGTTTTCTGCGGTCGACAACTTCGTATTGCAGCACGTAAAAGTTGTTGTAGCTGTATGGATTCGACGGCGAGATCGAGGTAATCGCCTCGGTTGCGCCCAGTCTGACAGCCTCGCCGTGACGGATTTTATTGAACACTCTCTGCAATCCGTACCCGCGATATTCCGGTGCGACCATGGTAAAGTCCATGGATGCTGTACGTGACAGGTGTTCCTCGTCGTAGTCGAAGTAGTGTCCATAGTTGTTACTCTGATCTTCGCGGTCGTTCGGGATGAGAACCGAAAAGCCAGCGATGTCTCCGTTTTCCGCAAAAGCCACATAGCAGTAATCGTTCCACAGCTGATCGACGGTCTCTTCTTCTGTAAACGGTGCGTAGACGTCCGGATCCGACAGGCTGTTCATGATTCTTTCCTGCATATCCAGCACCTGATCCAGATATTCCTTGCCGGCACGCTCGATGCGAAAGGTCGCTGGCTCGGCGTACCCGTCCAGAAGCATAATATCAAAAGGCAGATCTATCATAGTGAACCTCCAATTAAATTTATTTCTTTAATACTTGACCACATTATAGCATGGAATGATAAAATGCGTTATAATCAATAAGTCTTTTTTAAGATTTCTTTAAGAGAAACGAAAACTCTGGCACACCCGTACGGGTGAGGAGGCAAAGTATGAGTGATTATCCAAAAACAATTACTTTGTCCCGGAGCTCAGGTCAGGAAGAAGTCTTCCTGATCCGAAGGTGCACAGAGGCAGATCTCTTTGACATTATGGAGCTGCAGTATAGAATAAAGGAGAACCTGCCTGATCCGGGACTCTATGCAGTATTGGAAGAAGAGGGCGTTCACGAGTCTCTGTGCGAGGATTACTGTTTCGGCGCGTATTGCCGCGGTAGACTGGCAGGATTCACGATGATGGTCGCAAACCGCATTTCTCCGAGAAATTACGGGGCATACATCGGCTATCCGGAAGAGAGACAGAGGCAGTGCGTGACAATGGAACTATCTATTGTAGATGACGAATTCCGTGGTTATGGGCTGCAGAAAGTATTTGTCAGTCTTCGTGAAGCGGAAGCCCGCAGCGCCGGAGCGACGGAAGCACTGGTCTCCATCGCACCTGACAACAAGTACAGTCTGGACAACATTATCAGTTCAGGTTACGAGATCGTCGACACGAGACCGCTCCACGAGGGAGCCGTCCGGCACATTCTAAGCAAAAAACTATAATGAAAATCAGAAAAGCAACAAAACAGGATATTCCGGCCATCGTTGGAATCTATGAAGAGATCCACGATAAAGAGGCGGCCGGCGTAACGACTACAGGCTGGCTCAGAGACGTTTATCCGACGGCGGAAACGGCGGCGGGATCCATTCAGCGTGATGACATGTTCGTGCAGGAAGACGAGCGTGGCAATATCGTCGGCACCGCAATCATCAACCGCAACCAGGTGGATTGCTATGTAGATGGCAGCTGGGAGTACCCGGCGGCTGATGAAGAGATCATGGTGATTCATACTCTGATTATTTCGGACAAGAACGGCAGGCGGGGATCAGGTCATGAATTCCTGCAGTTCTACGAGGATTATGCACGGGATAACGGATGCCCGTATCTGCGTCTGGATACGAATGCCCGGAATACGGCCGCCAGAGCGTTTTATCAAAAGCATGGCTACAAAGAGATCGGCATTGTACCGACGGTATTCAACGGCATCCCGGGCGTGGATCTGGTGTTGATCGAGAAGTGTCTGGAAAAACGATAAAAGAGGTTCTGCAATGGAAAAACTGGTTGTATTGATCATCGTACTGCTCAGCGTCGCCTCAACACCGCTGACGCTGAAGAAACTGATCGACCGCCCGAAGCGACAATCCGCATCGGAGGACAATAAAACTGAAGATTCTGGTTGAAATGCCTTTGCGGTGTGTGTATAATGAACAAGCGGGTTTGAAGAAAACCGTGCGCCATTAGCTCAATTGGATAGAGTCGCGCACTACGAATGCGAAGGTTGGGGGTTCGAGTCCCTCATGGCGCGCCAATAAATAGCAAAGAACCTTGAAATTTCAACGATCTCAAGGTTCTTTTATTTTTTGTAAACATGTCTGCTTTAGTAATATTACCGCTTTTTTACCGCTTTTTGCAGTTATTTCGTAAAAATATCATACTTAACGAACTTCACTTTCACTTCGTTGTCCACCAATTCCCATTCAGCGCAACAGTAATACTCATCATTTTTTCTGCTGTTCTCCGGGGCCTCTATTGGTGACAACCAACCGAATATGTCCTCCACGTACATATCATCCAGCAACAAGTCCCGGCCATCACCGGAGTCCTCGACAAAGACTTTCCCTTGTCGCCTTGCTTCGTCGGCC
The DNA here is from genome assembly GCA_024689085.1 of Clostridia bacterium. Lineage (GTDB taxonomy): Bacteria > Bacillota > Clostridia > Peptostreptococcales > Anaerovoracaceae > Lentihominibacter. The sequence continues at coordinate 8,449 of JAILDT010000142.1, forward strand.
ACGTATTCTGAATACGCGGCCATTTTTTCTTCAAATGATTTCGTCATTATCCCACTTCCTCCCTGAAACTATACTTGAGTATATTTGCGTTTGCCGCTCTCTTCGTTTCATCATCGACATTGACGTAAAATCTCGCAGTTACAGTTACACTGCTATGCCCAGCAAGACGGCTCGCACTCTCAAGGTCAACACCGGCGCGCCTTAAATTTGTGATATACGTTTTTCTAAAGCTATGGAAAGGGTGCGCCGGTACGCCTATCTCATTATAAATCTTGTACAGTGTTCTGTATATGTTTGATTTCCAATAGTATTGGCCATTGGATGTCGTGAAAATCACATCGGTCAGGTATGCGTTTTTCTTCATCTCAGCTCGATGGATCTGTTTGTGTAGCGCCAGCTCTCTCATGATCTCCGGCGGCAGTGGGATCGTTCTGTTACTGCATTCTGATTTTGTGTCAACTATCCGCAGGCCGCGCTTGCCATTATATGGAGTTTCACATATTTGTTTGGTCACTGATAAAATGCCATTTTCGTCAATGTCGCTGTATGTGAGCGCCCTGATCTCGCTGATCCTGAGGCCGGTATTCGCGGCGAGGATAACGAGGAAACGTAAGGTTGTGCCTTCGAGCGCATTAACGAGCTTTCGCAAATCTTCATCTGCCCATGTATCGATTGTTTTGGTTTCACATCGCGGCTTGGTCCGCTTCGGTAGCCGGACCGGCCGTGTGATATCGTGGCAAGCTCCGGCAGTAGATAGTTCGATGTGTGTAAAAAAGTGCCGTAAAAACTTCTCCAGCGCTCTCAGAGTGCTAAGTGGTACAGTATCAGACTTTTCGTTAAAAAACTGTTGAAGAGAATATGCAGTGACCTCAGACAAAGGCAGTTTGCATATATCGCTGTCCTGAAAGTGATTGATATACGCATCGTGATAAAGACGTTTCGTGGAATCGGCCAGCTCGCAGTTGTTAAAGAAATTCACGACCCAATCATCTATAGCCTCGCCTAAGCACAAGTTTTCAAGAGGATGTGACCTTTGCTCTTTCTGATCCATGTACTCGCGAAACTTGGCCTCGGCTTCTTTTCTGCTTTTTCCGTAAAAGCATTTACGTTCAGCGACCCATTCGCCGTTCTTGTTTCTTTTCTTGCCGACAACGCGATCTATCCTGAAATATTGGTTGCCGTTGATTGTACGATTTGTTTTCGATGCCATAATAAAAGACCTCCTCCAATTTGACGGAAAAGGCCGCGTGTAGTACAATCAAATTGCTTCTAAGTGGTTGCCCACACGCGACCATCTTTACGTAAACCCTTACGTTCGCGCGTAAGGGTTTTATTTTTTCTTCATATCGGCTTTTGCGGCCCTGTAACCGATCGCAAAACCGGCGTGCAACGCATTTCCGACAAGTTCAAACG
>JAILDT010000034.1 GCA_024689085.1 Clostridia bacterium
AACAACTGTCTGCTGACCATAAACAAATTCGCGGACGGCAGCCGCCTGATCACCGGAAACAGGTGTGAAAAGGGAGAAGGCAAGACGGAAGCGACACACAGTGAACTGCCGAACCTCTACGACTACAAGTTCAGAAGGCTATTCAACTACGAACCGCTGGAACTTGAAAACGCACCGAGAGGCGAGGTCGGTATTCCAAGAGTCCTCAATATGTACGAGAACTATCCGTTCTGGTTCACGTTCTGGACCCATCTTGGCTACAGAGTCGTGTTATCACCGCAGTCAAAGAAGTCCATCTATGAAATGGGCATGGACACCATTTCCTCTGATACGGCATGCTATCCTGCAAAGCTCGTACACGGTCACATCAAGTGGCTGGCAGAGCAGGGACTGCGATTCATCTTCTATCCGAGCATCAACTATGAGCGGATCGAGGATCAGAAGCAGCCGAACCATTACAATTGTCCGATCGTCGCCACGTATCCTGAAGTCATCGCCAACAATATGGACGAGATCATCCAGGATGGCGGGATTGATTTCATGCATCCGTTCCTGCCGTACGATAACGACAAGTATCTGATCGACGAACTTGCCGACGTGCTGAAGGACAAAGGCATCACAAAGCCGGAAATCAGACACGCGGTCAGACAGGCACGCCGTGAGGATGAGAAATTCCATAAGGATATGCAGATTGCCGGAGAAGAAGCGCTCAAGTACGCGGAAGACCACGGCATTAAGAGCATTATTCTGGCTGGACGGCCGTACCATGTGGATCCTGAAATCAACCACGGTCTGGATAAGATGATCAACTCCTTCGGCATGATCGTGCTGACGGAGGATTCCATTGCCCACAAAGCACAGCTGGAGAGACCGATCCGCGTACTCGACCAGTGGATGTACCACTCCAGAATGTACCGGGCGGCGATCTTCGCCGGAACGAGGAATGATATCGAGCTGATTCAGCTCAACTCCTTCGGATGCGGTTTGGATGCGGTCACTACCGATCAGGTTCAGGAAATCTGCCACAAGAATAACAAGCTCTACACAGTTCTGAAGATTGATGAAGGGTCGAACCTTGGCGCAGCCAAGATCAGGATTCGTTCCCTGCGCGCGGCGATGTCAGAGCGTGAAAAGAACGAAGTCACTGCGAAACCTGACAACACGGCGTATGAGAGAGCGTTCTTCACCAAGGAGATGAAGGAACAGGGTTACACCATTATGATGCCGCAGATGTCACCGATCCACTGGAATCTGGTGGAGGCGATGATGCAGTCCTGCGGTTACAACGCCAAGCAGCTTCCGCCGGTCAGCGTCCACGCTGTCGACGAGGGACTCAAGTACGTTAATAACGACGCATGTTATCCAACGATCGTCACACTGGGACAGACCATTGCGGCCCTTAAGTCCGGTGAGTACGATTTGGACCACACGGCGATTTTCATGTCACAGACAGGCGGTCAGTGCAGAGCGTCGAACTACGTTTCGCTTCTTCGGAAAGCGCTGAGGGATTTGGATATGCCGCAGATACCGATCATCTCTGTCAATATGGCGGGACTGGAAAAGAACCCGGGTTTCAATCTGCTTGACTGGAATCTGATCAAGAAGGGTATGATGGCTGTCGTCTACGGTGATGTCTTTATGAGAGTGCTCTACGCAACACGTCCATATGAGGTCGAACCAGGCAGCGCCAATGCGCTCTATGAGAAGTGGAACAAGATCGCCATGGAAAACTGCCGGAACGGCAACTGGAGTGAATACAAGAAGAACCTCAAAGGCATCTGCATGGATTTTGACGAGCTTCCGCTGCGTGATATCAAGAAGCCGAGAGTCGGCGTTGTCGGCGAGATTCTGGTCAAGTACCATCCAACGGCAAATAACGACATCGTAGGCGTTATCGAGGAAGAAGGCGGAGAGGCAGTCGTGTTGGATCTGCTGGACTTCCTCCTCTACGGTATGCACAATAAGGAATTCAACTATGAGCACCTGTCGGGAACCTACATGCAGATGAAGGGAAACAAGGCGGCCATCGCATTTCTGGAACAGATCAGAAAACCGGCCAGAATCGCGCTCAGAGAATCGAAACGGTTCCAGGAGCCGGCACATATCGAGGATACTGCGAAGTCCGCGCAGCAAGTCATCTCTCTGGGCAATCAGTGCGGCGAAGGATGGCTCCTCACCGGTGAGATGGTCGAATTGATTGAAAATGGCGTGGAGAATATCGCGTGTCTGCAGCCGTTCGCGTGTCTGCCGAATCACGTTACAGGAAAGGGCATGATGAAAGCCATGCGGAAGTTTAGCCCTCATGCCAATATCGTAGCCATTGATTTCGACCCGGGTGCGTCACACGTCAACCAGCTCAATCGTATTAAGCTCATGATGACGACAGCCCATAGGAATCTGCGCAAAAAACTTGCAGAGAACGGGCAGACGGATTAGAATAGATACAGAAATAAACACTTTTAAGGAGGCGTCTTTATGGGAAGACACGGAACAATAGCAGGTAGAAAAGCGGCGCAGGATTCCAAGCGTTCAGCGATGTTTACAAAGTACGGCAGACAGATCATCGTGGCTGCCAAGGCAGGAGGGGATCCTGAGTACAACGCAACTCTGAGAGTAGCCATCGAAAAGGCAAAAGCCATCGGCATGCCGAACGATAATATAAAGAGAGCGATCAAAAAAGGTACAGGAGAACTGGAGGGCGAATCCTATTCAGAACTGAGCTTTGAAGGATATGGCGTCGGCGGCGTTGCAGTCATCGTGGAAGCGCTGACGGACAACACCAACAGAACCACTTCTGCTGTCAGATCAACATTTGACAAGCATGGCGGAAACCTGGGAACGCCGGGCTGTGTATCCTACATGTTCGCGCGCAAGGGCGTCATCGTCATCGAGAAGACAGATGAAATCGATGAGGATGAACTCATGATGGTCGCACTCGACGCAGGTGCTGACGATATGGAAGTCAACGAGGACAGTTTCGTGATTTATACAGAGCCATCAGCCTATACGGATGTGCATGCTGCACTGACAGATGCCGGATATGAATTCGTCGAATCAGAAGTCGAGTATGTTCCTTCCATGGAAGCGGCTCCGAAGGATGAAAAAGACCTGCGGAAGCTTAAGAAAATGATTGATTTCCTGGAAGACAATGACGACGTACAGAAAGTACACCACAACTGCAGCGTCGATCTGGACAGCATCGAGCTGTAAGATTAGCTGTACGTGGCTGCCTGCCTGCGCAGGCATGAAGTAGATTTTGCAAATAATCCTGAAGTGTTCGTTGGGGAAACTATAATTCAACCTACATCATCACATAGGGAATCCGGGTCCAATCTGAGGGATGTCAGGCCTGCTTCGACAGGAAGGCAGAAGGCAGAGGCAGGATACCCACCTAACAATCGTTAGGGCGTGAATTATAACCCTGACGGCATGTCGGGATTATTATTTTATAAACAGGAGATACTCTTATGACAGCACTCACACCGCGTGAGATCATGATCAAACAGTCAGACGGCTCTGTCCCGAAGGCACAGGGATCCATCGGCAAGCTTTTTGTGCTGGGCATGATGGCCGGAGCGTTCATTGCGCTTGGTGCCCAGGCATCGCTGATGGCGTCTTTCAATCTGACTTCCGATCCGTCCACCTTCGGAATCGGTAAGGTTGTCATGGGCGCCGTGTTCCCGGTCGGCCTGATGATGGTTGTTCTCTGCGGCGCGGAACTCTTTACAGGCAACTGTCTCATGATCATCGGGACACTGGACAAAAAGATACGGATGTCCCAGATGCTCCGGAACTGGGCCATTGTTTACATCGGCAATCTGGCGGGATCTCTCGTCATCGTGCTCTGCATCGCTTACAGCGGACTATGGGACTCCGGCGCGGGACTGCTGGGTGCCATGACTGTCAAGACGGCTGCCGGCAAATGCAGTCTGACCTTCGGCAGAGCAGTTGTGCTTGGCGTCTTCTGCAATTTCCTGGTCTGCCTGGCTGTCTGGATGGCAGCAGGATCACAGGAGACCATCGGCAAGATTTTTGCCATCTGGTTCTGCATCGGATTGTTCATCATCTCTGGATTTGAGCACAGCGTCGCCAATATGTATTTCATCCCGGCGGGCATGCTGGCAGCAGAGAACGCCGATTATGTGAATCTGCTCGGCATCGATACGTCGTCACTTACAATGTATGGATTCCTCATCCGGAATCTTCTGCCGGTCACCATTGGAAATATCATCGGCGGTTCGATTTTCGTTGGCATTACATACCGCTGGTGTTACAAATAAACGCAACTGACGGAACCACAGTGGAGGTTAGATATGTTTGGTAAGAAGGATAAGGCAGAAAAAGCCGAAGCAAAAGTAAAAAAAGTACAGAAGACGGCCAATATGAAGAAACTGGAGGATCTGTATTACGCGGCGGAGGACGCGCGTAAGAACGCCTACGCACCGTATTCCGATTTCAAGGTCGGCGCAGCGCTGCTTGTCAAACCAAATGAAGACTCTGTTCTTCCCGTCAACAAGATCTACACAGGCGTGAACATCGAGAACGGGTCCTACGGAGCCACCCTTTGCGCGGAACGTGTTGCTTTTGCAAAGGCAATCTCAGACGGTATTCTGGGATATGATATCGGTGAGAATCCGTTTGTTGCCATCGCGGTATCAGCGGGCGAGGAAGAAGCGCTGCCTTGCGGAATCTGCAGACAGTTCATGAGTGAGTTCGCACCCGAAATCACCATCGTAACGAAGGCCGACGGTCAGATCAGAATCAGAAATCTCATGCAGCTGTTGCCTGAGAGTTTTCAGCTGAACAAAGAGGAAAAAGAAGCAGTCGCGGCAGTTGAGTCATCTTGCAGTGCACCTGCTGCAGAAGAAGCGGCAGAAGAACCTGCGGAAATGCCGGCAGCAGCGGAACCGGAGCTGGTCGTCGAAACGGCAGAGACCGTTCTGGAAGAGACCGACGATGCGCCTGAAAAAGTTGAAGAGAAACTGGAAGAATAACAGGAGCTTACATGAAAAGAATCGCGCTGATTGACGGAAACAGTCTGATCAACAGAGCTTATTATGCCATGCGGAACCCGATGATCACCAAAGAGGGGATCTACACCCATGGCATTTTTGGCTTTATCAACATGATGGATAAGATCATCAGGGACTACGGACCTGAGTATATGGCAATCGCTTTTGATTTGAAAGCGCCGACTTTCCGTCATGAAGAATATGACGAATATAAGGCGGGACGCAGAAAGATGCCGCCGGAGCTGGCCATGGAGATCCCGATTCTGAAGGACATCCTCGACGCCATGAACATCCGGCGCGTGGAACTGGAGGGTTATGAAGCCGATGATATCATCGGTACCCTCGCAAGGATGAGCGAAGCGGAAGGGCTGGAGCCATTTGTCTTCACCGGCGATAAGGACCAGCTGCAGCTTGCGACAGATGTGACGAAGATCGTCTACACCAAGCGCGGCGTTTCGGATTTCGATATTTTCGACCACGATGCGTTCTGTGAGGAATATGGTTTTACGCCGCTTCAGTTTATTGATTATAAGGGTCTGGCCGGCGATTCCTCAGACAACATTCCGGGGATTCCGGGCGTCGGAGGCAAGACCGCGACGAAGCTGATCCAGGAGTTCGGCAGCGTTGAAGACATCATTGCCCACGTAGACGACATCAAACCGGCCGGCCTGCAGACTAAGGTCGCAGACAATGTGCAGCAGGCCATGATGAGCAAGCGGCTTGCGACCATCATGACCCAGGTGCCATTGGACCTGGAGGTGGAAGACTGCCGGATGAAAGAACCGGATTACGACAGACTGATTGAACTATATAAGAAACTGGAATTCAACAAGTTCCTGAGCCGCCTCAAGGTGAACAGAAACGGAGCCGAGGATGCAAAGGCAACAGGCGAAACTGCGGAAGAAACCAGTGCGGCAGAACTGTTCGACCGTGACAGCGTCAAAAAAGTGACAGTCTCCACCGCGCAGAAACTGGATGCGGTTCATATCAGCGGAAAGACCGTCATGAAAGCCTTTGGCGACGGCAGCCACATCGCGCCGCCGCACATCGATTGCGTCGCCGTCCTGAATGACGGAACGTATTACTTTCTTAGAGATGGCGCCATTGAATCCATAGGGGAATGGCTTGGCAGAGAGCTTTCTTCCGGCGAATCGGTCCAGTTTGCGGGCCATGACCTGAAGGAGACCTACTACATGCTCATGTGCGCGTTCGGTCTGTCGGGATTCCATACGGCATTCGACACTGCAGTGGCCCAGTACGTGCTGGATTCAGGCAGGAGCAGCTACAGTCTGCCCGCGCTCACCAATGAATATCTACACACCAGCCTGGAAGAAGAAAAAGATGTCGCAGCAGCCGGCGCACAGATTGATCTGTTCTCAGACAATCTGGCCGTATACTTCGACTACGGATTTGCGTGGTGCGCTGCGGTGCTTGACCTGGAGACCTTGCAGAAGGCCCAGATTGCCGCTGAGAAGCTGGAAACAGTGCTCTATGAAGTGGAACTCCCTCTTATTGAAGTCATGGCGGAAATGGAAAAAGAGGGCTTCCGTACAGACAGACAGTTCCTTGCCGATTTTGGCGAGACGCTCTCCGGTGAGATTGACAAACTGGCTGCCAGTATCCATGAAATGGCCGGCGAGGAGTTCAATATCAATTCCACCCAGCAGCTGGGGGATATTCTCTTTGAAAAACTGGAACTGAAGCACGGCAAAAAGAATAAAAAAGGTTACTCGACGAGCGCCGAGGTCCTTGAGAAGATCAAGAACGATCACCCGATTATTCCTGCGATTCTGGAATACAGGACTTTGACGAAACTGAAGAGCACCTATGTGGACGGTCTGATTCCGCTCATCCATGAGGATGGAAAGATCCACGCGCATTTCCAGCAGACAGTCACCGCGACCGGACGGATCAGCTGCACCGAGCCGAACCTGCAGAATATACCGATCCGACAGGAACTGGGACGGCAGCTCCGGAAGGCCTTTGTACCAGAAACCGAGGAGTGCATTCTCATTGGCGCCGACTATTCCCAGATTGAACTGCGTGTTCTGGCTCACATGGCCGACGACCCGGCACTGATTGAAGCATTCAATAAGGGCGAAGACATTCACAGGGCAACAGCTGCCAATGTACTCGGCGTGCCGGAGGATGAGATTACACCGGCGGAGCGCAGCAGAGCAAAAGCAGTCAACTTTGGTGTGATCTACGGTATGAGCGCCTTCGGGCTCTCTGGAAATCTTGATATCTCCAGAAAAGAGGCGGAGGATTACATCAACGCCTACTTCGAGAAGCACGGGCAGGTCAGGAAGTTCATGGATGATGCGGTTGCTTTTGCAAAGGCAGAAGGATATGTGACCACGCTGCTTGGCCGGAAACGCTACATCAAAGAGATCAACGCGCCGAACTACATGGTGCGTCAGATTGGTGAACGGCTCGCCATGAACTCCCCGATTCAGGGAAGCGCAGCGGATATCATCAAGATCGCCATGATCAAGGTCTATGAAGCCATCCGGAAGGCAGAACTGAAATCGAAACTTATTCTCCAGATTCACGACGAACTAGTCATCAACACGTATCCGGATGAGAAGGAAATCGTTGAGAAACTGCTTGTTGAGAACATGGAGACAGCGTATAAGCTGGCAGTGGAACTGAAAGCAGATGTAAATGAAGGGAAGAACTGGTACGAACTGAAATGATGGTAATAGGAATTACAGGCGGTATAGGAACCGGCAAATCAACAGCGGCGGAGTATCTGATCAGCAAAGGTTTTGTGGCCATTGATGCGGATCAGATCGGCAGAGATTTAACAGCGGATGGACAGCCACTCCTCGAGAAAATCGAAGAGATGTTCGGCTGTGTCAGTCACGATGGAACGATCGGGAACGGTTTGGTGCTCGACAGGAAAGCCATGGCTGATCTCGTGTTTCGTGACAACGAAGTCAAAGAGCAGTATGATGATCTGATCCACAGAGAAATCATAGCGGTCATCGATAATAAAATCAGAGAACTCAAACAAACAGACGCCAGAGGTATTCTTCTGGATGCACCGCTGCTGTTTGAAGCGAACATCAACGACCGTTGTCACGTGGTCATTCTGATTACTGCGGACATGGATGAGCGCATCGATCGAGTGAGTGAGCGTGATGATGCTGATGAAGATGACATCCGCGACAGAATCAACAGTCAGATGAGTGATGAAGATAAGGCAGAGTACTCTGATTTCGTCGTGGACAACTCCGGTGAGCCGGAAGATATGTATAGGCAACTGGACGACATCATCGACTATTTGGGTATATAGCAGGCCTTGTTTTAGGTGTTGACAAAGGGCCTGATTGCCACTAAAATGAATGAGTGCCTGCGGAAGCGGGACATTTATGCGGCCTTGGCGGAATTTGCAGACGCGCATGTTTGAGGGGCGTGTGGGAGACCGTACCAGTTCAAGTCTGGTAGGCCGCACCATGAAGAAGAAGTGTCACACGAGTGTCGTGTGACACTTCTTTTTGTCCGCATGTTGTGATATCATTAACCCGTTATGAACAAGTCTCCTAAGAACAAGACAATCGATACCGAAATAGAGAATGGCAGGGAATATCTTGATCTGTGCCTGCGAGTTAGTGATATCGAAGATCATGAGTGTGATTTGAAAGATACGATCATTTGCGCGGACACGTTTGAGGTGTGCAAATCCATACCGGCGGGTTCAGCGGGTTTGATGATCGTTGATCCGCCGTACAATCTCACCAAGGATTTCAGCGGGGAGAGCTTCCGCAAAATGAAACCGTATGAGTATGAAGAATACACTCGCAGGTGGCTTGAGACGACAAAACATGTTCTGAAGGAGAATGGTTCTTTATATGTCTGCTGCGATTGGGAAAGCAGCATAATCATAGGCAAACTTCTCAGTGAGTATTACACCGTCAGAAACAGAATCACCTGGCAGAGGGAGAAGGGTCGCGGCGCAAAGTCCAACTGGAAAAACAGCATGGAAGACATATGGTTCGCAACGAGAAATGACGATTACACATTCAACATTGATGATGTGAAGATCCGCCGTAAAGTGATAGCCCCGTACCGCTATGAAGGCGAACCGAAGGATTGGCAGGAAACTGTAGAGGGGAAGTTCAGGGATACGCACCCGTCCAACTTCTGGGACGATATCACCATCCCGTTTTGGTCCATGCCTGAGAATACGGCGCACCCTACGCAGAAGCCGGAGAAGCTTATGGCAAAACTCATACTTGCCAGTTCCAATGAGGGTGACCTTGTTTTTGATCCC
>JAILDT010000048.1 GCA_024689085.1 Clostridia bacterium
GAGCAGGACCCGGAGCGGGAGAGCTTTACGTATCACAGTTGGTACACGGCCGGCATCGAACGGAAGTACTGGAACAAGGGACTCATCAGCCACACGCCGATGATGTACCGGAACCAGAGCAGTTTCTATCAGCTGGGTTACATCAAAGTCAACGTCGCCATGATGTGCGTATCACCAATGGACGACGAGGGCTATTTTAACCTGCACTTTGCCGTCGCCACGGCCAAGCCAGTCCTGGAAGCGGCGGATATTGTAATACTGGAAGTGAACGAGCGACTGCCGCGCGTACGCAATATAGCCGAACGACTGCAGATGGGCGTCGACGCGAATCGGATCCACATCAGTGACGTGGACATCGTCGTCGAAGGGGAGCACCACCCGATGGTAGAAATCAAGTCGCCTCCTCCAAGCCCCGAAGAAGTAGCCATCGCAGATTTCATCGCACCGGAGATCCCGGAGAGAGCCGTGCTGCAGCTGGGTGTCGGCGGTATGCCGAACATCCTGGGCGAGCACCTGGCCAAATCCGACATTCAGGATCTGGGCTGCCACAGTGAACTGATCACAGACGCATTCTTTAACCTGTACGAACAGGGAAAGCTGACCAATAAATACAAGGAAGTATACCCGGGAAGAAGTATTTTCGGTATCTGCGCCGGAAGCCAGAGCCTTTACGACTGGCTGAACGACAATCCGGAATGCTGCGGCGACATGGTGAGCCATGTCAATGACCCGGCAGTCATCGGCCAGCTGAGCAACGTGATCGCCATCAATGGGTGTGTCAGTGCAGACCTGTACGGACAGGTATGTTCGGAGAGTGTTGGTACCCGTCAGGTAAGCGGCACGGGCGGACAGGTCGACTTCGTTGAGGGAGCCTACCGTTCGCCGGGCGGCAAAGCTTTCCTGTGCATGAACAGCGCATACAAAGACAAGGACGGAAACCTCCACAGCAACATCAAACCGTACTTTTCCGCGGGGGACATCGTGACCACGCCGCGTTCCATGACACACTACATCGTCACCGACCAGGGCAAAGTCAACCTGGCGGGCAGGAACACCTGGGAGAGAGCGGAACTCATGATCAGCATCGCGCACCCGCAGTTCAGAGAAGAACTGATTCGGGCGGCGGAACAGCAGGGCATCTGGAGGCGGTCCAATAAGAGATGATCGTACAAGAGCCGATGCTTTTGCAACTGCTTCATAACATGAAAATGTGATAAGCATGCCTTGTACAAGGCATGTTTTTCATTGTATAATAATTCAATAGTGCAAATACAGAAATAATACAATTTGCATAGATAAGAAAAGAGGAAAAAATGGCAGAAAAAACATTCATGACGATGGAAGGAAACGAGGCGTGCGCGTATATGGCTTATCCATTTACGGAAGTCGCAGCCATCTATCCGATCACTCCATCCTCGCCGATGGCGACGCTCACAGACAGATGGTCCGCCATGGGCAGAAAGAACATGTTCGGCCAGACTGTCACGCTCACAGAGATGCAGTCGGAAGCCGGCGCAATCGGTGCAGTCCACGGGTCCATTCAGACAGGTGCATTGACGGCGAGTTACACCTCGTCCCAGGGTCTGATGCTGATGATTCCGGTCCTGTACAGAATCGCGGGAGAGAGACAGCCTGCTGTACTGCACGTTGCGGCCAGAACCGTTGGTACCCACGCCATGAGCATCTTCGGCGACCATTCCGACGTCATGGCCTGCAGGGATACGGGCTGGGCGCAGTACTGTACGGCGAGCGTACAGGAAATCGTCGACTTGACGCCGGTCGCTCATCTGGCTGCCATGGAATCGAATGTGCCGTTCATGCACTTCTTCGACGGATTCCGGACCTCTCATGAGATTCAGAAGGTGGAGATTCCGGATATGGACGAAGTCGTGGCACTCATGGACAAGAAGTTCGTCAAGGCCCACAAGGACAGAGCGCTGAATCCGGAACATCCGACACTGAGAAACACCGTACAGAATCCGGACGTCTATTTCCAGGTGCGTGAGGCGAACAATCAGGACTACACGGATCTGCCGGACATCGTGGAGAAGTACTTCGTGCAGATGAACTCCATCACAGGCAAAGACTACAGGCTCTTCAACTACTACGGCGATCCGGAAGCGACGGACATCATCGTCGCCATGGGTTCGGTCACCGGCGCAATCCAGCAGACCGTCGACACCCTCTGCGCGCAGGGAAAGAAAGTCGGTTTCATTCAGGTCCACCTGTACAGGCCGTTCTCCGAGAGACATCTGTTCAAGGTACTGCCTGACACCTGCGAGCGCATTGCGGTTCTCGACCGGTGCAAAAACATGGGTGACCTTGGCGAGCCGCTCTATCAGGACATCTGCACAGCGATGCTCAAGGCCGGCAAAAAGGAAATCAAGATCATCGGCGGACGTTACGGTCTTTCATCCAAAGACACAGACCCTGCGCAGATTGCGGCAGTCTATGAAAACCTGGCGTCAAAGGAGCCGATCAATGGATTCACCATCGGTATCAACGATGACGTGACACATAAGTCACTTCCGGTCAAACCGTTCCAGATCCTGGGCGATGATTTCGTCAGCTGCAAATTCTGGGGTCTCGGAGGCGATGGTACCGTCGGCGCCAACAAGAGCACCGTGGACATCATCAACAGCACGACGGACATGTACGGACAGGCCTACTTTGAGTACGACGCTAAGAAGACGCTGGGAACGACCAAGTCCCACCTGCGGTTCTCGAAGACGCCGATCCGGAGTTCCTATCTGGTCAAGGAGGCGGACTTCGTCGGATGCCACAACCACCATTACATCAACGAGTTCAACGTCGTGGATGAGATCAAGCCGGGCGGATCGCTTTTGCTTGAGTGTCCGTGGGAAATCGAGGAGGTAGGAGAGAATCTTTCGCCGAAGGTCAAGCGGATTCTTGCGGAGCGGAACATCAACTTCTACATCATCAACGCGACGAAGATCGCCGAGGAAATCGGATTGGGCAGCCATAAGAACTCAATCCTCCAGGCGGCCTTCTTCACCATTCACGAAGTCATTCCGAAGGCGCAGGCCATCATGGAGATGGAGAACGCCGTAAGAAAGAAATACAAGGCGAAGGGTAACAAGGTCGTCAAGATGAACATCCGCGGCATCGAAGCCGGCGTCGAGGGCTTCCAGAAGGTCAACGTGCCTGCTTCCTGGGCGGAGTGCAAGGATGAACCGGAAGAGACGACGAACAATCCTTGGATCATAGATAACATTGTGAAGCCGATCGACAGACAGGTGGGAGACGATCTTCCTGTCAGCATCATGAAGCATCTGAAAGACGGTCACATCGATATGGGACTGACCGCCTATGAGAAGAGGGGACTGGCGGTCCACACTCCTGTGTGGGATCCGGACAAGTGCAACCAGTGTAACCGTTGCTCCTTCGTATGTCCGCACGCGGTCATCCGTCCGTTCCTGCTCAATGAAGAAGAAGCGGCCAACGCACCGGAAGGATTCGACATGGCGCCGCTGCGCGGATATAAATCCAAAGGCGGCACGAAGTATCAGTACAGTCTGCAGATCTCGACCTGGGACTGCACAGGCTGCGGTTCCTGCGTTCCGGTATGTCCTGCCAAGGAGCCAGCCATCAAGATGGTGCCGGCACATCCGACCGAACAGGATCTGGAAAACTGGAATTACGCACTGAATCTTTCGGACAAGGGCGATCTGTTCGCGCCGTACTCCATCAGAGGCAGCCAGTTCCGACAGCCGCTCTGCGAGTTCTCAGCGGCTTGTGCGGGCTGCGGCGAGACGCCGTACGCGAAGCTGCTCACACAGCTCTTCGGCGACAGAGTTTACTGGGCCAACGGCACAGGCTGTTCACAGGCCTGGGGATCCGGCATGCCGGGCATTCCGTACTGCCTGAACAAGAGAGGGCACGGTGTGGCCTGGACCAACTCCCTGTTCGAGAACAACGCCGAACTTGCTCTCGGTATGTATCTGTCCGTCAAGCAGCAGCGTGAGAGACAGAGAGGTCTCGTCGAAAAATATCTCGAGATGGCGGGCGGAAACTCCGTGGCATATGAATGGCTCGACACGTACGATGATCTGGAAGCGAACAGAAACGCAACAGATCTACTGATTGATGAGATGGAAGAGGTCATCAGAGGAGACGTGAAGCAGGCCAACGCGATGGAGGAAGACTTCATTGAACTGACAGAAGAAATCCTCGAGCGTAAGGACTACCTTGCCAAGAAGAGCTTCTGGATGTACGGCGGCGACGGCTGGGCCTACGACATCGGGTTTGGCGGTCTGGATCACGTCATCGCGACAGGCGAAGATATCAACGTATTTGTCATAGATAATGAAGTATATTCCAACACAGGCGGACAGTCCTCCAAGGCCACGCCGCTGGGCGCGGTCGCCGAGTTCCAGGCTTCCGGCAAGAAGAGCAGAAAGAAGGATCTGGCACAGATTCTGAAGACTTACGGCAATGTCTACGTGGCTACGGTTGCCATGGGCTACGACTTCAACCAGCTGCTCAAGGCCATCAAAGAAGCGGAAGAGCACAAGGGACCATCTGTCATCGTCGCGTACACACCTTGCACCGTGCACGGCATCAAGGCCGGCATGCACAACGTGCAGGAAGAAGTCAAGCGCGCGGTCCAGTCGGGATACTGGCCTCTGTACAGATACAATCCGGACATCAAGGACGGACCGAAGATGCACGTGGATTCCAAGGAAGCGAGCATTCCGTATGAAGAGTTCCTGGACGGCGAGAACCGGTACGCGGCTCTGAAGATCACCTTCCCTGAGAATGCGGAGAAGCTGTTCAAGGAAGCCAGCGAGGACGCTGAGGCCAAGTACAAACACTTCAAGCGGCAGGAAGAAGAATAAGCCGGTCAGTCGGTTATGATAGAAGATAGCGTTATGATGATGAGGAATGAGTTATGGCTAAGATCACGGGAAATGAACTTCTGATCAGAGCCCTCCGGGAAGAGGGCGTCGAAAAAGTATTCGCATATCCCGGCGCAACGGTAGTGGGCATATTTGATGAGCTCTCCAAACAGGATGAGGTGGA
>JAILDT010000083.1 GCA_024689085.1 Clostridia bacterium
GACATTCTTCAGCAGAGCTCTGTATCTCTCCTCATGATGCTTCTCGATCGCACCGACCAGCCTGAAACGGGCAGCCAGTTCCGGGAAGCCTTCTTCCTGAGCGGTCTTCGCAAAGTTTTCATACATGTCGGTCCATTCGTAGTTTTCGCCATCGGCAGCAGCAGCCAGATTCTCCGCTGTCGTTCCGATGCCGTCCAATTCCTTGAACCACAGTTTGGCGTGTTCCTTTTCGTTCTCGGCGGTCTTCAAGAAAAGTGCGGCGATCTGCTCGAACCCTTCTTTCTTCGCCTTGGAAGCAAAATAAGTGTACTTGTTTCTGGCCTGAGACTCGCCTGCGAAAGCAGCCTCAAGATTCTTTTCTGTCTGTGTTCCTGCGTATTTATTCATCTTTAATTCCTCTTTCTTTTCATTATTCTGTATCATGTTCATAATCTTTTCTGCGACATCGACAGGAAAGTCCGGTGTCGGCGGGGTTTCGATCAGTTCTTTCAGCAGTTCATGGGCATTGTTGCTCTGCGGAAGCATGTATCCGGCTTCGCGAAGTACATCTTCGGCAACCAGTCTGGTGGACTTGGATACCGCTTTCATCAGACGATACAATCCATCAAGTTCCGTAGTATCGGCAACTTGCAGCGCTGCCTTTTCAGTATCGGCCTTATTCCGGGCAAGTGCATTCAGCGTGCTGCGAACTGTATCCGTCTTGGGCTGCTGTGCGGGATATTCCAGCGGCACCATGCTGATGGCGCTGCTCGGACAGGCTTCGGCACAAGCGCCGCAGCCGATGCACTTTCCGACATCGATGATGCTGTCCTCTGTATCTGTCGCTCCCGACGGGCAGACGTAAAGACAGAGACAGTCTTTCGTGCACAGTCGGAGATTCCTTACGGCAACTTTTTTCATGCGTTTGCCCTCCCTTCGATCTTTTCAAATTTCCATGCCGGGACTTTGCAGACCGGACACAGCTCTGGAGGATTCTCGCCGATGTAAACGAAACCGCAGACCGTACAGATCCAGATATCCGTATCCGCTAGCATGACTTCGCCCTCCTTCAGATAGCGGTTTACAAGGGATGAGAGCATTCTCGTAACCTTTTCTCCCCAGACGCAGATCCTTGCAGCGCCTCTATCGGATGCGGCATCGGCAGCAGCTCTGACTCCGGCGTAATTATCGATATCCTCCTGTAACAGAGCAGCGATTTTTTCAACGCTTGCATCATTCACGGAAGGCGTGATCGCCGTGAAATAATCAGCAAGCTTGCGGAACAGAGCGGCCTCTTCGGGCTTGTACTGCTTCTCGCAGCCTCTTGCAAGATTGGAGCACAGAGCGGCAAGCTGTCCTGCAGACAGTTTCGTCAGTTCGGCTTCCCCGGTTTCCCGGATGATCGGTCCCGGTATTTCCTTTTTCACTTCTTCAGCCTTGAAATCAGATTTGGCAGCACCGCAAAGGGGACATTTCCAGGTATCGGGAAGTTCGCTGAATGGCACTTTTTCTTTGGCATCATCATAAACGTAGCCGCAGATCTGACATACGTATCTCATTCGTATCCTTTCCTGAAAAGATCATTCTGCTTTCCACAGGCCGTGAAGATTGCAGTATTCATAGACTGCCTCGACTTCATCGCCGTCACAGATGGAGAAGCAGACCTTCGGTTCCATGCCGGGTTTCAGGGCTTTGCGCTGATTGCCATACTTGGTCTGCAGCGATACCCATTCGATATAATGCTCCTCCAGCATCGGATGCGCTATTTCGCCGACCGTCACATAGACTTTGTTGTCCTTGACTTCATAAACAGGAACATGCTTTTCGACAGCAGCATCCGTTGTTCCGGGGATGATCTCCTGCATAGGTTCGCCGCAGCAGATCACAGGTACTCCGGTCTTTTTGACGATCGCAACGATCTGGCCGCAATGTGAGCAACGATAAAACTTCATTTCCATATGTTTTTCCTCCTTCTGTTATATTTTTTCCATACCGCATGGGTATGTTTCTTTGGATGCGAGAACATCATGAAAGACTGCGCTGTAGAACGAATAACCGCCCGAGAAGTTGTAGCAGTCATATCCATTCTGTGAAAGAATGCGGCAGGCAATGTAGCTGCGAAGTCCGCTCTGGCACATGACATACACCGGCTTACCGGTCGGGACTTCGTCAAGCCGTTCCCGCAAGTCATCAACAGGAATGTTCATAAATCCCTCTGCATGCCCGCGCTTGTATTCAGCGTCCGTTCTGGCATCCAGCAAGGTCACGCTTCCGTCTCTTGGCAGTTTTGCAACATCATCGAAGTGAAAATGCTTCACGAGACCATCGAAGACGTTTTCAAAGACAAATCCTGCCATATTGACCGGATCTTTGGCCGATGAAAACGGAGGAGCATACGCAAGATCGAGCTCCTTCAGTTCGGGCCCTGTCATGCCGCAGTGTATAGCGGTTGCCAGGACATCGATCCGTTTATCGACACCGTCATAA
This sequence comes from Clostridia bacterium, assembly GCA_024689085.1. Taxonomy (GTDB): domain Bacteria; phylum Bacillota; class Clostridia; order Peptostreptococcales; family Anaerovoracaceae; genus Lentihominibacter. Next base: position 2,467 of record JAILDT010000083.1, read on the forward strand.
CCGATGATCTGTGCGCCAAGCAGCTTCTGCGTGTTTTTATCGCACAGCACCTTCATGACCATCGTCTTTCCGCCGGGATAATATGCGGCATGAGAGGCAGGAGAAAGAACGATCTTTTCCACTTCGATACCTGATGCCGCAGCTGTTCTTTCATTGATTCCGGTCGTGGCGATCGTCATATCGAAGAGCTTGATGATAGAAGAGCCCATAGAGCCTTTGTATGTGCTTTCTATTCCGCAGATATTGTCTGCGGCAATGCGTCCCTGCTTATTTGCGGGACCGGCAAGAGAAATCAGCGCATCCTCGCCGGTAACATAGTGTTTTACCTGAACGGCATCTCCGACCGCATAAACATCCTGTGCCGATGTCTGCATCTTTTCATCGACTATGATGCTTCCTTTGATTCCGAGTTCCAGACCTGCTTCTTTTGCAAGCGAGGTATCCGGAGTGATGCCGATGGCAAGAATGACCATATCGGAAATCAGCGGGCACTCATCTTTCAGAAGAGTGCTGACCTTCTCTGCATCCTGCTCAAAACCGATCACGGAACTGCCGAATTTCAGCTTGACTCCCTGGCTTCTCATTTTGGAATGAACAAGCGCCGCCATATCCGCATCCAGCGGTGCCATGAGCTGATTCGGACGCTGAACGATGGTCACGTCCATGCCGAGCCTGCGAAGATTTTCAGCCATTTCGATCCCGATGTATCCGCCGCCGGCAATGACAGCGGATTTTGGCTGCCTGTTCTCGACAAATTCACGGATGCGCAAGGTATCTTCCACGGTGCGGAGAGAGAATACATTTGCAAGCCCCACCCCTTCCATCTTCGGCATGGCGGGTTTCGCGCCGGTCGCCAGGATCAATCTGTCGTAGTTCTCTGTAAACGACCCGCCGGAATCCAGTTCTCGGACTGTGACCGTTTTGCTGTCCGTGTCGACGGCAGTCACCTCATGATGGACCCTGACATCGATGCGGAAGCGCCGCCACAGGCTGTCGGGCGTCTGGAGCGTCAGATCGTTTTTGTCTTCGATCACGCCTCCCACATAGTAGGGAAGCCCGCAATTCGCATACGAAATATACCTGGAACGTTCAAAAATAATGATCTGCGCCTGTTCATCCAGTCTGCGCAGCCGTGCTGCTGCGGTTGCACCGCCGGCAACCCCGCCAACTATGATCACTTTCATCCTGTTACCTCTCTAATGAGCCGGAATACCGATTGATTCCTCCGATATTTGTCACGGCTGTATATCCCATATCCCGTAAACAGGATATGGCTTGTGAACTTCTCGCTCCGCTTAAACAATAGCTGTAAATCGGCGTAGACTTGTCCGGAATCTCTTTCCCGACACGACTTATTTCCTGCAACGGAATGTTGATGCTTCCGGGAATATGCCCTCCGCTGTATTCTTCTTTCGTACGTACATCAAGCAAGATGGATCCATTTGTATTCT
>JAILDT010000088.1 GCA_024689085.1 Clostridia bacterium
GATTTGAATCAGGAATCGATGGCCGATCCGTGGTCTGGTGACAACGGCGTCGGCGCAACATATTTCTCACAGGACTCCGTCATTAAGCTGGCTCCTGCGGCAGGCATCGAACTGGATGAAGCGTTGGCCCCGGCGGAGAAGCTGAAGGTGGTCCAGAATATTCTGGAAGGAACGGCGGCAGACGACGCACAGAAGGAAGGTGCCGTGAAGATTTTCAAGTCCATCGGCTGCTACCTGGCTCATACGCTGATTCTCTACGGTCTGTTCTACGACCTGAAGTACGTGCTGATCCTTGGCCGCGTTGCGTCGGGGCTGGGCGGCGAGATCCTCGTGGACGAGTGCAACAGAGTGCTCGCAGACGAGTATCCGCAGGTCGCAGCGAAGATTACAGTCATGCTTCCTGATGAGAAGATGAGAAGGGTTGGACAGTCGGTGGCGGCTGCCAGTCTTCCGGAGGTGAAATAAAATGATTTACAGAAATGCGGAAGTATTTATAGAGGGAAAGTTCAAAATCTGCGACTTCGAAGTGCTGGACGGCAAAATCGCGGCCATTGGCAACCCGTATCTGCCGGAGCATGAAGATGAGATCGATCTGGACGGACATTTCGTCATTCCGGGGTTGGTCGATGTGCACACTCATGGCAGCATGAACGCGGACTTTTCCGATGGGGATTACGAAGGATTGAAATCCATGGCTGCTTATCTGGCTAAATCCGGCGTAACATCCTTCGCGCCGGCGGGAATGACCTTGCCGTATGAGACACTGGCTGCTGCTTTTGCAACAGGAAAAAAGCTGCACGACGAGTGCCCGGAGGGCTGCGCGAGGCTGATGGGAATCCACATGGAAGGACCGTTTTTTTCGGAGAAGAAGAAGGGAGCCCAGAACGGCGCGTACCTGAGAGATCCAGATTTCGAAGCGTTCCAGAAACTTTACGATGGATGCGGCGGACTCGTGCGCATCGTCGACGTGGCACCGGAACTGCCGGGTGCTGCTGAATTTGCGCGGGAAGCAGCAAAGATTACAACGGTTTCCATTGCACACACGGACGCGACTTATGAAGAGGCGGTCGCCGTACTGGATGCGGGCGCAAGCCACCTGACGCATCTGTATAACGCGATGCCGCCGATCCACCATCGCAAGCCGGGCGTCATCGGCGCAGGCTCGGAGAGAGAGGGCGTCGTCGCGGAACTGATCTGCGACGGATACCATGTGCACCCGAGTTCCATCCGCATGGCATTCAAGTTGTTCCCGGACCGCATCTGTCTGATCAGCGACTCCCTGCGGTGCTGCGGCATGCCGGAAGGGAAGTACGAACTGGGTGGGCAGGACGTGTTCCTGAAGGGCGGCGTTGCCCGTCTGGAGGACGGCACCATTGCGGGTTCGGCCAGCAATGTCTACACCTGCATGCTGAACGCCATCGCTTATGGCATTGCGAAGGAGACGGCGGTTGCCGCCGCGACCATCACACCAGCCAGAGAGATCGGTGCGGATGATTACATCGGATCCATCGCGGAAGGTAAGTACGCCGATTTTATCATCTGCGACGAAGAACTGAAACCTGAAAAGATATTCCTTGGCGGAGAAGAAATATGAAATACGATATTCGCGATATAAAACTCGCCCCGTACGGACACACCAAAATTGAATGGGTACGGAACAATATGCCTTTGCTGCGGAGCTTCGAGGAGGAGTTTCTCCGGACGAAGCCGTTCGAGGGCGTGAAAGTCAGCCTGTCCATCCATCTGGAGGCGAAGACTGCCTATCTGTGCAAAGTGCTCGCGGCCGGCGGCGCACAGATGTCTGTGACGGGCAGCAACAATCTGAGCACCCAGGACGATATCTGCGCTGCGCTGGTCGAAGACGGCATCAGCGTCTACGCTTATCACGGTGCGACAGAGGAGGAGTACAACAGGCACATTGAGATGTGTCTCGAGCATAAACCGAACATCATCATCGACGACGGTGGCGATCTGGTCGGGATGGTCCATGGACCGCGTCCGGATCTGGCGGAAGAAGTCTGGGGCGGATGCGAAGAAACGACGACGGGAATCATCCGGCTGCGGGCGATGGAACGCGATGGCGTTCTGAAGTTCCCGATGCTGGCGGTGAACGACGCCGACTGTAAGCATCTCTTCGACAACCGCTATGGAACAGGGCAGAGTGTGTGGGACAGCATCATGCACAACACCAACCTGATCGTTGCGGGCAAGTGCGTGGTCGTCATCGGATACGGATGGTGCTCGAGAGGGATCGCCATGAGGGCGGCTGCTCTGGGAGGACGCGTCATCGTGACGGAAATCGACCCAATCAAAGCCATGGAAGCGAAGATGGACGGCTACGACGTCATGCCGATGGCTGCCGCGGCGCCGCTGGGCGATATCTTCATTACGGCGACGGGATGCAAACACACCATCACAGTGGAGCACATGCTCACCATGAAAGACCGTGCGATTCTGGCCAACGCCGGCCACTTCAACGTGGAAATCGATATGGCGGGATTGGAAGAAGCGGCCGTTTCCAGGCGTGAAACACGGGAGAACATCACAGGCTACACGCTGCCGAACGGCAGGATGGTCAACGTCATCGGCGAGGGCAAGCTGGCCAACATTGCCGCAGGTAACGGACACCCGGCGGAAGTCATGGACCTGAGCTTCGCGGTACAGACCCTGAGCGCCCTCTACATTCTGGAGCACAGAGGCGAGCTGCCGCCGAAGGTGATTGACGTATCCGAGGAGATCGACGACGTCATTGCCCGCAGGCGCCTCCAGGCATGGGGCATTGAGATCGACAGCCTGACGCCGGAGCAGGAAGCATACCTGCGGAGCTGGCAAGTATAGAAGAGACAATCATCGAACGGAAAGAAAAAGGAACTTGGTAACAAGTTCCTTTTTTGATCTAATCTATTGCTTTTGCATTATCCGATGAGTTCGCTGATGCGGGCTCTGACTCTGTCTTCGCCCAGAATCTGCTGGATGGTCCAGACATCCGGCGACTGACTTCTGCCCATGACCGCGATACGGATGACGGTGCTCACATGGGCGACGGAGCCTTTGTATTCTTCCGGATGCTTTTTGTAGTCCTTTGGTTTGACAGCGTATCCCATGTCCGCGGTGATGGTCCGGATCTTCTCGAACCACTGGGACTGGTCGTCGCTATGGTCGTAGGTTTCCAGGTAACGCTTCAGAATCTCCCGAGCGTCCTCGTCGCTGACCTGCTCCGGAATGCGCTCTTCGATGACGAAGTATTCATCGTAGAAGTAGCTGATGAAGTCGAAGATCTGCTTCGCGTAAATCAGGTCCTTTCTCGGCTTCGCGTCATCTCTGCCGATGTTGAGGATCTTCGTCAGATAGTCTTTGTCCTCCAGCAGCGGGGCAGCCTTCGGTTTGAATTCCCTGGCCCACTCCAGCATGAAGTCAGCCAGATCCTCGGCCGGAATTTTCAGAAGCACATCCTTGGAAATATCGTTCAGTTTATTCAGGTCGAACAGGGCGCCTGCGCTGTTCATCTTCTCTGTCGTGAACTGGAATGCGTCGATGTCTGCATCTGGGTTCGCCATGCGCCACTCCTCAAAGTTGGAGTTGAGGATGGTCAGCAGATATTCCTTGACCGCCTGAGGGTGGTATCCCTCCTGACGGTAGTAGTCCAGTGAAAGTTCAGGGTCTTTGCGTTTGCTGAGTTTGCGCTTATTGCCCGTTTCATCATCCAGCTTCATGAGTACCGCCGTGTGGCAGTAGACCGGCGGTTCAAGACCCAGCGCCTCGAAGAGTTCAATGTGGATCGGCAGGGACATGAGCCATTCCTCCCCGCGGACTACGTGTGTCGTCCGCATGAGATGGTCGTCGATGACGTGGGCGAAATGATAGGTCGGGATGCCATTGGCCTTCAGGATGATGACGTCCTGATCGTTGGCCGGCATGGAAACATCACCGCGGATCGCATCGGCCACATGAATGTACACGACGCCGTCCGTGCCCTGATTGCCTTTGGATTTGAGACGAATGACGTACGGTTTGCTGTCCGCAATGTTCGCTTCGATTTCTTCGTACGTCAGATTGCGGTTCTTCTCAGCGTACTTGCCGTAGATACCGGTTGTCTCTTTCGCCGCCTCCTGCTGTGCTCTGATCTCCGCCAGCTCATCTTCTGACAGGAAGCACGGATAGGCTTTTCCCTCACTGACCAGGCGCTTGACAAATGCCTGATAGATCGGGCCGCGTTGAGACTGGTAGTACGGACCATAGTCGCCCGCATCAGTCATGTCCGGACCGCAGCCGGCGCCTTCATCGAAGTTGATATCGAAGAACTGCAGAGAATGGATGATGGTCTCGACTGCGCCTTCTACATAACGCTTGTCGTCCGTATCCTCGATTCTCAGATAGAAGATACCGCCGTTCTGATGAGCCAGACGCTCATCAACGAAAGCACCGTAGAGATTGCCGAGATGAATAAATCCCGTTGGGGAAGGGCCCATCCTCGTGATGATTGTGCCTTCCTCCCGCGGTGGAAACATCGCCTCATAATCTTCCGGTGTCTTATCGATCTGCGGAAACAGCAGTTCCGCCAGTTTGTTGTAATCCATTGGTTTAGCTCCTTGTTCAGCAGATAAAAAATGCGAGTTCATTATAACATAAAAAGAGCCGGCCATGTGGTCGGCTCTTTTAGTTTCCTTGCTTTACTGAAGCTTAGAAGGAAGGTCCCTTGTGGTGAACTTTCTTCTGCTTTACGAAGCTGCCAGCACCCTGCTTGCCAACAAAGTCTTTGCCGTCAAATACGAGTTTGCCGTGGCTGAATACTGCGCAAGGATATCCTTTGCACTCTACGCCTTCCCAAACTGTGTGGTCCAGAGCACCATGCTGATTCTTCTTGTTGTTGATAACAACTCTCTTCTTAGGGTCGTAAACAACGATATCAGCATCGAGGCCAACTTCGATTGCACCCTTGCAGTAGTCCATACCGAACAGCTTAGCCTGGTTCGTAGCAGCGATTTCTACTGCCTTGTTGAACGTGATCTTGCCCTTGTTCGCTTCGGACAGGATGAATGGATACATGTTCTCAACGCCGGCGCATCCATTAGGAATGGTTGTGAAGTTGCCCTTCTTGCCATCCTTTGTCTTCTTGCCCCAATCCTTTTCCTTCTTCAGGAACGGACAGTGGTCAGTTGACAGAGTTGAGATAACGCCGTTTCTGATACCATCCCAAAGAGCATCCTTTGACTCTTTGCCCTTCATTGGAGGTGAGCATACGAAGTCCTGCGGACGGAGTTTGAATTCCGGTCTGCCATCCTTGTAAACTTCCTTCGTGAAGTACAGATACTGTGGGCAAGTTTCTGCGAAGATCGGATAACCTTCTGCTCTTGCCTTTGCAACGGCAGCAACACCCTGAGCGTTGTCCAGGTGAACGATGTACAGAGGAGCGCCTGCCATCTTAGCCAGGTTGATTGCTCTCTCGTCAGCTTCGCCTGCAACTGCTTCATTCTTGGACATGTAGTGGTACCAAGGTGAAATCTTCTTTTCGCTCAGATACTTCTTGACGAGATAGTCATTAACATTCTTGTTCTCTGCGTGTACACCTACCAGTGCGCCGATTTCCTTAGCCTTGCACAGAGTTGCATAGAACTGACCGTCGTCAACGCCGAAGTCGTAAACCATGAATACCTTGAAGGAGGTTACACCCATGTCAACAACCTTTGCCATGTCGTCCAGCATTTCCTGTGTCGTTACATCACCGACGCCCATGTGGATGGAGTAGTCGACAGCAGGTCCCTGTGATTCTGCCAGTTCCAGTTTCTCTTTCAAGAACTTGGACATCTTCACGCCTACAGGCTGTGTTTCGAAGTTGATGATTGTGGTAGTTCCGCCGCAGGCAGCAGCTCTCGTACCTGTGAAGTAGTCATCTGTTGAAATGGTTCCGCCGAACGGCATTGCCATATGAGTATGACCATCAATCGCGCCTGGCAGCACCAGCTTGCCCTTCGCATCGACAACTTCTGTACCAGCTTCTGGTTTCAGATTTGTTCCGATTGCGGAAATCTTGCCGTTTGTTACTGCTACGTCAGCTTTGAATGTGCTTTTCGCAGTGACGACCTTACCGCCTTTGATTAATAAATCCATAATATTGTCCCTCCTTAGTCAAGAAAGTGATAATACAAAGGGCCTTTGAATTCCAAAGGCCCTTGTAATGTTATATAAAGTTTTAACTTAGACTTTATACAGTTGTGGAACTCTTAGGAGTTCCGTGAGACAAAAGCCTCAAATGTTCTGTTGCTCACAAACGGGCTTATGCTCTCTTTGTGAATGCTTCGTGCTCTTCCTCAGTTACATAGGATTTTCCAGCCAGACCCGTCTTCATCAGGATCAGATAAAGAACGAATGCTACGCAGAATGACCATACATAGTTGATGGAGTTGATGAAGCCGAGGAATGATCCACCTGCTCCGAAGTAAGGCAGCAGTGGCAGGATGAATGCTGCGAACCATGAGATTACTGCAGCCCAGTTCCAGCCGCCGGAGTACCAGTATCTTCCTTCCTTACCCTTGAACAGATCCATAACGTCGATTCTCTGCTTCTTAACAATCCAGTAGTCAGCAATCAGGATAGCAGCGATTGGTGACAGGATTGTGCCGTAAGCGTTCATCCAAGTGAAGTATGCAGCACCGGAGCCATAGATCCACCATGCCTGCAGGATGAAGAATGCGAACAGTACTGTGATGATAACGCCAGCCTTGTAGCTGATCTTCTTAGGGTTGATGTTAGCAATTCCGTTTGCAGGAGCTACTACGTTAGCAGCTACGCAAGTTGTGATCGTAGCAGCTACAGTACCCAGAGCGGAGATCAGTACTACCAGCTTGTTATCCAGATAGTACAGTACCATGGTCGGGTCGAACATTGCTTCGCCGAACGCAACCTTGGAAGCCTGAGCATAGTATGCACCAACGAATGCGCAGAACGCCATTGGGATAGGCATACCAAGCATCTGACCCCAGAACTGATCTTTCTGAGATCTAGCATATCTTGAGAAGTCAGGAATATTCAGAGCCATGGTAGCCCAGAATGCGATGTTGCCCATCAGACCTCCCATGAATACGTTCCACCAGCCGCCGCTTGCTTCGATCAGAGCATCGTCGTTACCCATTCTCATAACTTCCCAGAATCCCATCTGGCCGTGTACGAGTGAGAATGACCATGCCAGCAGTGCGATCATAATCGCGATCAGGATAGGACCACCCCAGTTCTGGATGAACTTGATTCTATCCATGCCGTGATAAGCTACCCACCAAATGAAGAACATAAAGATGATGTAGCCGATGAACTGTCCAGCCATGACAGGAGCCATGCCGCCCCATGAAGGAAGGCTGATGATCCAGTTCTGATCAGCAAACTTGCTGATGAATACACCGATGATAGCGCCGATAGCGCCACCGCCTACCCAGGCCTGTACTGAACACCATCCGCAGGCGGTCAGTGCTCTCAGCAGTGCCGGGATCTGAGCTCCGATGGAGCCGAATGTCAGTCTGGCGAAGAGTGGGAACGGGATACCATACTTAGTACCTACGTTGGAGTTCATCTGAATTGGGATCAGGATGAGCAAGTTACCCAGTGCTACGTTCAGTACTGACAGCCATGGGGATACACCCATGCCGATGAGTCCGGATGCCAGGGACAGGGATGGGATACAAATCGACATACCAACCCACAGCATCGTGATGTTGTAAGTAGTCCATTTTCTCTCGGCTACTGTAGTCGGCTTCAGGTCTTCGTTATAGTACGAAGAGCTTTGCAGCTCGGCACGCGCCTCTTCAGAGAGTTCAAACAGGCCACCCGACTCAACTTGTGAATACGTTGCCATAAAACACCTCCATATTTAAATATAGAAACTAATTATTACGACAAGATTATACTACAAAGTGTGAAAAAAGTAACGTTTTTTTGATAAGTTTTAAAGGTTTTTAAGGCAGGAATTCTGTATACAAAGGGGTTGTAAACGATTACAAATAATATGCGCATATTTGTTGTTAAATCAGTGCGACAACCGCAAGATTATCACGTAAATAAAATGTATAATTTAAGCACAGCAAAAGCAATAAAACGGAGCTTAATACGAAAGGAAAAATCATCACGGATGGCTCGTGTTTCAAAGAAAAAAACAGTCGAAATACTCGACCTCCTTAGAGCGGAATATCCTGAAGCGGGGTGCGCCCTTGAGCATGTGAATGTGTTCGAACTCATCGTGTGCGTCGTGCTCTCGGCGCAGACGACAGATGCCAGCGTCAACAGGGTTTCGCCGGATCTGTTCGCCAGGTATCCTGACGCCGCAGCCCTTGCGGCAGCGCGGCAGGAGGATGTTATAGACATCATTAAGACCATCGGAATGTATAAGACAAAGTCAAAAAATATCATCGCTCTGGCACAGGCTCTTTGTGAAAAATATGATGGTCAGGTGCCGGAAGATTACGACGCGTTAGTAGCCCTCCCGGGCGTCGGGAGGAAGACCGCGAACGTTGTTCTCGCAGTGGGATTCGGACAGCAGAAAATCGCTGTCGACACTCATGTTTTTCGGGTGTCCCACCGCATCGGTCTCGCGTCGGAATCTACCTCTGGAAACGATGAAAATACAGCGCAGTCCGATTCAAAAATCAGTGCGAAAAACGCCGGAGAAAAGAACGTTCTGGAGACGGAAAAAGAGCTCATGAAGATCCTGCCAAATGACCGCTGGACAGAGGCTCATCACAGCCTGATCTGGCATGGCAGAAAGTGCTGCACGGCGAGAAATCCAAAGTGCGGCAGCTGCCCGATTGAAAAGCTCTGCAAGAAAAACGGTATATAAAATAGTATATCAATAACGGGACAAAAAAAGAGCGGCGGCGCCGCTCTTTTCGATTGCTTTTGCATTAGATGATTCTCGCTCTGATCACACCCGCTACCTGCAGATCGATGGTCTTGTCTTCCAGATCCGCCAGGATGTAGGAGTAATCGCCTCTGGTCTCGCAAACGACGTTTGCCAGTTCCAGCTCGTTCAGCTTGAACATGACATCCGGCTCCGCATTGGCCTTGCAGATGACGGAGAGACGAGGGCAGGCGCCCTTTGGTCCCAGATTAGCATTCGGCATGTTGACAGAGTTCTTGATGTTGCCGTTCTCAATGTAGTCCATGACCTGGGTCACCGCCATGGCTGCGCAGTTGTCTTCCGCCTCAGCGGAGGAAGCGCCCAAATGCGGCAGGACGATGATGCCCGGTTCGTCGGCGTTGAGTACTGCGTCATCCGCAAAGTCCGTCACGTACTTGGCGACTTTGCCGGAAGCCAGTGCTGCCAGCAGGTCATCGTCGTTCATCAGTTTGTCACGTGCGAAGTTCAGGAAGATGACGCCGTCCTTCATCTGCGCGAAGGCGGCCGCGTTCATCATGCCTTTGGTAGCGTCGTTGGCAGGAACGTGTATGGAAATGTAATCGCACTGCGGATAGAGTTCCGCCAGATCCTCGACGACCATTACTCCCTGAGGGAGCTGTTCTTTGAGGGCGTCTGACATGAACGCGTCATATCCGATCACATTCATTCCCAGGGCCAGAGCAGCGTCCGCGACGAGGCGGCCGATGGCGCCCAGTCCGATGAGACCCAGTGTTTTGCCCAGGATCTCCGTGCCGGCGAACTGACCTTTTCCTTTCTCAATCTGAGGACCAACGCCTTCGCTGCCTTTGAGCGTCTTCGCCCATGCGATACCGTCAGGTACGTTGCGGGCTGCCATGATCATGCCGCAGAGGCACAGTTCCTTGACTGCGTTTGCGTTTGCGCCCGGTGCGTTGAAGACCACGATGCCCAGTTCACTGCATCTGTCGACAGGAACGTTGTTCGTGCCGGCGCCGGCTCTGCCGATGGCCAGCAGATCCTCTGAAAATTCCATGTCATGCATGTCGTAACTTCTCAGGATGATACCGTTGGCTTCGTTCTGATCTTCCACGATGACATATTCATCCGTCAGCTTATCGAGACCGACAGGGGAAATTTTGTTGAATGTTCCGATTTTGTACATTTCATTCACCTCTTTATCTGAATTTTGCCGGCCGCAGCCGGCTGCTTTATCTGCCTGAAAAGATTCTAACATAAAAGGCCTGAAAATATGAATAAAAAACAAAATCAACACACAAAAAATATAGGCGCATGTTATAATGATTTTGCACAGAAATGTGCGTGACAGATGCCAGCTATTTAATGATATATACGGAGGAAATCACAATGAAAGAAAGAGCTTACAACTTTTCGGCGGGCCCGTCGATGCTCCCGGAGGAAGTCATCAGAGACGTAGCGGACAATCTCCTGAACTACCACGAATGCGGTGAGTCAGTTATGGAAATGTCCCACAGATCAGCAGAGTTCAAGGCGATTCTCGCTGATGCGGAAGCGGACCTCAGAGACATCATGAACATTCCGGACAACTACAAGGTCATGTTCATACAGGGCGGCGGAACGCTTCAGTTCGCTATGGTGCCGCTGAATCTGGCCGTCAACACGAAGAAGATCGACTTCATCCTGACAGGAAACTGGGCGAAGAAAGCTTATCAGGAAGCGGTCAAGATGGGATACGATGCCAAGGTTGTTGCTTCCTCTGAGGAAGATACCTTTACTTATATTCCGGAAGTGAAGAAGGAAGACTTCAGACCGGATGCGGATTACGTGCACATCTGCTTCAACAACACGATCTACGGAACCCATTATCCGTACATTCCTGATACAGGCGACGTTCCGCTTGTGGCTGATATGTCATCCTGCATCCTCTCTGAGGAAGTCGACGTTACCAAGTTCGGTATCATCTGGGCGGGCGTGCAGAAGAACATCGCACCGTCAGGCGTAGCCATCGCCATCGTCAGGGAAGATCTGATCGGCAAGGCGGCTGCAGACGTTCCGACCTATCTTGATTACAAAGTACATGCGGACAATGATTCCGCCTACAACACGCCGAACTGCTTCTCAATCTACGTAGCCGGTGAAGTGTTCAAGTATCTGAAGAGAGAAGGCGGTCTTGCTGCCATGAATAAGAAGAATGTTGCGAAGGCAGCGAAACTCTACGACTACATCGATGGCAGCGGCTACTACAAGTGCCCGGTCAGAAAGCAGGACAGATCTCTCATGAACGTTGTCTTCGTCATCGGAGACAAGGATGTGGAGAAGAAATTCGTTGCGGATGCCAAGGCGGCAGGCCTGCATAACCTGGGCGGCCACAGATCCATCGGCGGCATGAGAGCATCCATCTACAACGCAATGCCGGCAGAAGGAATCGACGCCCTGATTGAATTCATGGAGAAGTTCAGGAAAGAAAATGAATAAAAGACACAGAATTACCAAATCTTTCATTTCATTCGTCATCGCGGCGGCACTGGCTCTTATAGGGACAGTGCCGTCTTTTGCAGAAGAAAGCGGCTACGACGGCGCGGACAAGGCGCCGAAGACAACAGGCGCGTCCGTGATTCTCATGGACGCTGGCAGCGGGACCGTATTGTATGAGAAAGACGCCCACAAAAAGCGGGATCCGGCAAGCATGACCAAGATCCTGAACTTGCTGGTCTGCCTCGACGTGCTGGATTTCGATGAGGAAATTACGGTGGAAGCCCATACGACAGGCGAGGGCACCGATATGAATCTCCAGAAGGGTGAGAAACTCACCATCCGCGATCTGGCCTATGCAATGATGCTGGGCTCGGCCAACGACGCTGCGGAGTATCTTGCCTATCTGGCAGGCGGCGGCGACATCAATGCCTTCTGCGACATGATGGACGCCAAGGCGAAGGAACTGGGCGCGCTGGACACAGATTACAAGAATCCGAACGGTCTGAATCCGGATGAAGTCAACAACATCACGACGGCCTATGATCTGGCTGTCGTGGCACGTGCAGCCATGCAGGATCCGCGCTTCCGGGAGATCGTCGGCACACGCGTGTACACCATCAAGGCTACGAATAAGTCCAAGAAGCGGAAGTTTGTCAATTCCAACGCATGCCTCTATGACGACGAGGTGGTGAAAGTTGCCAAGGGTGACAAAGAAGCGCTGAAGAAATACATCAAGAAATACAAGAGCAACCCGGACAACTACATCCCGGAGGATGAGGCCGAACTGCCGGAAATTGTACAGTACGCTGCGAAAGCAAGAGCAGATCTGATGTACAAGCCTTGCATCGGCGTCAAGACCGGCTACACGAGTTCGGCCGGCGACTGCTTCACAGGCTATGCGCAAAAGGGCAACGCGGAGTATATCGTGGTCGTCATGAAAGCGCCGCACTCCAAAGATAAATTCCAGGACTCGAAGAAACTCTGGAAGTACGCCTTCAAGACCTTCCAGAGCTACACGGCTCAGCCGGCAGACGAATTCAAGTATCAGATGAAGGTGAAGAGGGGGTCTCTCCGTGAAGTCGATCTGGGCATCAAAAACGATCTGAAGGTGACGGCCCTGAAGAAAGCCGCGCCGGAAGAGACTGTCACGACGGAAGTGGTGCTGAACGAAGAAAAACCGATGGCGCCGGTGAAGAAGGGAACCGTGGTCGGCAAGCTCATCGCCTACGATAACGGTGTGGAAGTGTCCAGCCAGGATCTGATTTCCCTGGAGACGGCGAAGAAGGGCGGAGCCCTGTCCTATATCGGTATTGCGGATGAAGACGTGCCGAAGTTCATCGTCGGGCTGATTCTCGCCATCATTCTGGTATTGTTCGTCATTCCGTTCGCCAGAGCATCGAGGCGGAACAAAGAAAGACGGAAAAAACGCGCGGCGAGAAGAGCTATCGAGAAGAAAGCGGCGGAAGAGAAAGAAGATAATAAGTCGGAAAAGTAAGTAACTGAGGAAAGTATGGACGTTCCGGAGAACATCAGGGAAGCTCTCAAACAGCTGCCGGACAGCCCGGGAGTTTATATCCACAAGGACAGCCTTGGCAATGCCATTTACGTTGGCAAGGCTGTTAGTCTGCGCAGCCGCGTCCGTCAGTACTTCCAGTCGTCCCGGAATATGGACCCGAAGGTCCGCAGCATGGTCAGCCAGATCAGCGAGTTCGAGTACATCACCGTGGACAGTGAGATGGAGGCGCTCATTTTAGAGTGCAATCTGATCAAGAAACACCGACCGAAGTACAACATTCTTCTGCGGGACGACAAAACCTATCCATATATAAAAGTAACAAAAGAGGAGTGGCCGCGGGTCATCAAGACCCGGCAGGTACGCAAGGACGGCGGCAGCTACTTCGGCCCCTACAGCGACGCGGGCGCTGTGAATCGGATCGTGGATCTGCTCAATTCCAGCTTCGCCCTGAAGCGGTGCAGCGCCGTAGCGTTTGCGCCGGGCTTTCGGCCGTGCCTCAACTATCACATCAACCAGTGCCGGGGCATCTGCACCGGCGGCGTTTCCCGCGACGAGTACGACGAAGCCGTAGCGGGCGCCGTTGAATTCCTGCGGGGACATTCCGCACCGCTGGTGAACGCTCTGAAACAGCGCATGAAAGAGGCCTCTGACAGGATGGACTACGAAACAGCTGCCGAGTATCGCGATTACATCGAGGCGGCGCAGTCTCTGGGTGAAACACAGCGGGTGGTTTTGCATCACGCCAGCGAGGCGGACATCGTCGTGCGCGTGGAGAAAACCGGCGCAGCGGACGATGCAGTCACGGATTCCTTCGCCGTGTTCTCCGTGCGAGACGGCAAGCTCATTGGACGGGAGACCTTCAGCATGGACATGTCTGCGTCTATCGACAGCGACCGCAAAAGCATCCTCGAAGCCTTTCTCAATCAGCATTACAGCCGGATGCCGGAGGTGCCGCGGGAGATCATCGTGGCGCAGCTGCCGACGAACAGCGGAGTACTCGAACAATATCTCTCGGAGATTTCGGCGCATAGCGTGAGGATCATTCGGCCAGAGCGGGGCGAGAAGAGAGCCCTTTTGAAACTGGCCTTAAACGACGCAGCGGTGCTGGCCGAATCCATCGATCGGAAAGCAAAAGCAGCGGCAGAACGCCGGGAAGCATTGGGCAGCGAGATCTGGGATGTGCTCTGCCAGATGGGCGCGGAAGATGGTCCCTATGACGGGCGCCAGTTCCGGGCGGAAGCCTATGATATCTCCAACACCAACGGCATCGATACCGTCGGCGCCATGGTGGTTTACGATGGGCTCAAAGCCGACAAACAGGGCTATCGGAAGTTCCGCGTGCGGACCGTGGAAGGGCAGGACGATTACGCCTCCATGCGCGAGGTTCTGTCGCGGCGGTTCCTGCGCGTGTTCAGCGGCGACGACAAGTTCGCCATTCTGCCGGACATCATCTTCATGGATGGCGGCAAAGGCCACGTGACCACAGCCCTGGAAGTCATCGAAGCGACTGGCTTCGACATCCCGGTGGTGGGCATGGTCAAGGATGACCGCCACAGAACGCGGGGTCTGATCGTGCGCGTGAAGGCAGGTGAGACGGCTGACGGCGATTCCGAATGGCGCGAGATCACGCTGGCAGACAAGCCGCTCCTGTACAAGTACATCGGCACCATGCAGGAAGAAGTCCACCGCTTTGCCATCACCTATCACCACAAACTGCGGAGCAAGAACGTGGAGCACTCTGTCCTGGACGACATTGAAGGCATCGGTCCGAAACGGCGCAAAGCGCTGCTCGAAGCTTTTGGAAGTGTGGACGAAATCAGGCGCGTCGCGACGGGCGAAGACCCGGTCGTAGCGCTCATGGGCGCGGATGGTGTGGACCGGCGGTCTGCCGAAAACGTCGTGAAGTTCTTCGGCAGCAAATAAGATGTTGTGAAAAGCGTCTGCTGATGGTATAGTAACCGTAACGAAATTGACATTATGCCGAAAGGAGAAAACAACATGGCAGAAGATAAAGAATTATACGGATATGACGAGGACGATATCATCACTCTGGAGTATGATAACGGCGAAGAAGAGGAATGCGGAATCGTAGGCGTGTTCGACGTGGACGGCAGGGATTACATCGCATTGAATCCGCTGGGCACCGGTGAAGTCTACATTTACGGATACAAAGAGTATGAAGAGGACTTCGAACTGATGGACGACCTGACGGACGAAGAATTCGACAAGGCAGTCAAAGAATTCGAAAATCTGATTGACGCCGATCTCATCGCGGAGAACTAGAAAAGAAAAGACAGCAGAGAGGAAAAGGCGCCGAACAGCGCCTGTTTCATTTGTTGCCTGTTTTATCATATACAGGGAAGAAGGTTGGTCAAATGAAACTGGAACAGAAGTTTTTCGTCGGTGCATTCGACGTAGATGGCGAAAAGAAAATCACGAACGCCGCGCTTCTTGAGATTCTTTCAGACATGTCTATGCTGCATGGTGCGATTTCAGGACAAACAAAAACAGACCGCAAAAGCGATATCTCCTGGGTCGTGTTAGGCTGGAGGATGAAGATATACCGCAGACCGAACATGTTCAGCACGTTGCGCGCGGTCACATGGGCGAGAGATTACAACCGGGTCCGCGCAGGCCGTGACTATATCATTTACGACGAAGACGATCATATTGTTGTGAAGGCGACAGCCGAATGGGTCGCATTGGACGTTCCGACAGGCAGGTTCCTGCGCATCACACCGGAACTGATGGAGCCTTTTGATCCGGAACCGGAAAGCATCAATTTCCCGGAATACACGTTTCCGTCTCTGCGGCAGATTGACAAGTCCGGCACAGAAGTGCGTGTCAGAGGCGAGATGGAAATCAACCGTATGATGTACGATTACAATGGACACGTACACAACTGCGTCTATCAGAATCTTGCGGAACAGATTCTGCCGGAGGAGGAGTTTCATCACAGTTTTAATGAAGTGGTGATTCTTTACAAACTGGAGATCACCACACAGAAGAAAGTCCTGCTCGAATATTCTGTTGAAGGAGGTCAGCATATCGTCGCCGTTCGACAGCCGGAGGATCGCAAACCACATGCCATTGTCATCATGTCCGACGGCGAGGAATAAAGCAAAGCGAATCATGCAAGAGCACGAAAAAGCCCGCAGCGCGAACTGCGGGCTTTCTGATATTGGATTTCGGTGTAGTTGCACTACCGAAATGTACTAACCGAAGAGTAGTGTTTCCATAGTGTAGAGACCAGGCTCCTTCACAACCAGTTTTCTGGCTGCGGCGATGGCGCCGTCCACCAGAATCTGGCGGCTGCCGGCCTTGTGTGTGATCTCGAAGACCTCGTCGTTGCCGAAGAAGTCGACAGTGTGTTCACCTGTGACAGTGCCGCCGCGGAGCGCGTGTATGCCGATCTCTTTGCTGGTGCGCGCGCCGCAGTTTCCGCTTCTGCCGTAGACGCGTTCGTATTCGCCGTCCGGATCAAGACAATCAGCCAGCGATTTGGCCGTGCCGCTCGGCGCGTCCACTTTTTTATTGTGATGGGTTTCCGTGATTTCGATATCCCAGTCCGGCAGGACGGCTTTGACCTGCGGCAGGATGTGCATGAACAGATTGATGCCCAGAGAGTAGTTCGACGCCCAGATGACAGGGACAGTCTGTGCCAGTTCAGCCAGCAGCGCGTGCTGCTCCTCCGTCATGTTCGTTGTGCCGGACAGCAGCGGCGTTCCCGTGCGCGCGGCGTAGGCCGCGACAGTATCCGTCAGGGACGGATTGCTGAAGTCCATGATGACGTCGGCGATCTTTTCTGAGGCATCCAGTTCGGATACGTTCTCAATGTCGATGCGCCCTGCGATTTCGTCGCCCGCTGCGGTCAGCGTTTCATCGATAAGCCGGCCCATGCGGCCGTAACCAGTGATCAGTACTTTCATTCGTATGTCTCCTTACAAGTTGCCGCAGCTAGATGATGCCCAGTTTCTGCATTTCAGCCCGCAGGATCTCTCTGTTAGCGTCGCTCATCGGGCACAGCGGCATTCTGAATCCGCCGACGCCCATACCGGCCATATTCATGGCTTCCTTGATCGGGATCGGGTTGACTTCGATGAAGAAGTCATTGATCAGGGTCATGTATTCCAGCTGCATGTCGATGGCGTGCTGGGTATCTCCATTCAGGAACGCGTGGGTCATCTCCACCGTCTTGTCCGGCTGCAGGTTTGCCCATACGGAGATACAGCCTGCGCCGCCGAGCGCCATCATCGGAATGGTGATGTCATCGTTGCCGCTCCAGATGTTGAAGTCCATGTCGCGGGTTGCTTTTGCAAGTTTGGCCACGTAGCTCATGTCGCCGGTCGCTTCCTTGACGCCTGCGATGTTCGGCTTCTTGGCAAGTTCCGTCATGACGTCCAGCGGAATGTTGATGCCGGTACGCCCCGGAATGTTGTAGACAACGACCGGAACATCGACGGAATCCGCCACGTCAGCAATGTGGTGGTAGAGGCCGGTCTTGTTGGCCTTGTTGTAATAAGGTGAAATGCAGAGCAGCGCGTCGACGCCCGCATCCGCAAATCTCTTCGCTTTCTCAAATGAAGTGCGCGTGTCGTTGGAGCCGGCGTTGGCCATGAGCGGCATTCTGCCTTTACATACTTCAACACTGCGCTTGACGATTTCGTAATCCTCCTCCCATGTGAACGTAGGGGATTCACTTGTGGTTCCCAGAATCAGAACACAGTCGGTCTTGTTAGCGATGTGGAATTCGAGGAGCTCCTCGAGTTTGTCGTAGTTGATGCTGCCGTCCTCGTGGAACGGGGTGATCAGGGCGACCATGGAGCCCTTTATATCAAAGCTGCTTGCCATATGAATACCTCCTAAACATATCTTCTTGCAACGCAAAATCACGAAACCCTTGATTTCGTCTATATTATACAACAAAGACACTAGATATAGAAGGACAAAGAATCTTAAAGATTGTTATAGCGTGAAAGGTTTTGTGATATAATCATCATGGATTATTATTGGCATGGAGGCAGAGATATGCATTCAATGAAACTGAAAGAACTACTTGAAAATCTGGAATACGAAGTCCTGCAGGAAGGAAGCGCAGGGCTCGAGACTGATGTCACCGGCATCGTCCTCGATTCGAGAAAGGCCGGGGCAGGATGCCTGTTCACCTGCATCAAAGGTGCAGTGGTAGACGGCCACAAATTCGCGGTGGATGTTGCCGGGGCGGGGGCAGGAGCCATCATCGTGGAAGACGAAATCAACGTGCCAGACGGCCCTGTCGTCGTGAAAGTTCCCGACAGCCGGTACGCCCTGGCCTGCATGAGCGCGGCATGGTTCGGTCATCCGGCAGAGAAACTGACGACCATCGGCATCACGGGCACCAAGGGCAAAACCACCACGACTTATATGGTCAAAGCCATCCTGGAAAACACGGGTCACAAGGTGGGACTGATTGGAACCATTGAAGCGGATACAGGTTCCCGGACGATCCCGGCGGCCAATACGACGCCGGAATCCTATCTGGTGCAGAAGTACTTCGCCGAGATGGTAGAGAACGGCTGCGACAGCGTCGTCATGGAGGCGTCCTCCCAGGGGTTCATGCTCCACAGAACGGCGGGATTCACCTTTGACTACGGCATTTTCACGAATATTGAACCGGACCACATCGGCCCGAATGAACATAGAGATTTCGAACACTATCTGGAGTGCAAGAAGATGCTCCTGAACCAGTGCCGCGTGGGCATTGTCAATCGTGACGACGAACACCTGGCGCAGATCCTGGAGGGAGCGGGGTGTCAGATCGAGACTTACGGCATCGGTGAGCCGGGCAGCGAACCGGGCAGCAGTCCGGAAGCGGCGCAACTGGTAAACCCGGAAACCGACCTCAGAGCTGAGGACATGGAGCTCGTCTCCAGACCGGGTTACCTTGGCATCAAGTACCACGTGAAGGGCATGATGGACTTCCCGGTGGAGATCGATATCCCTGGCAAGTTCAGCGTCTACAACTCCCTGACGGCCATCGCTATCTGCAGACACTTCGGCGTGGAACCGGCGGCGATCACCGAGGCCCTGAAGGACATCCATGTGAAGGGCAGAGTGGAACTCATCAAAGTGAGTGATGATTTTGCACTGATGATCGACTACGCCCACAACGCCATGGCCCTCGAAAGCCTGCTGAAGACTTTGCGCGAGTACAATCCGCACCGGTTGGTGACTGTGTTCGGATGCGGCGGCAACCGGGCCCGCGACAGACGTTTCGAGATGGGAGAAGTCTCGGGGAGACTGGCTGACCTGACCATCATCACCAGCGACAATCCGAGAAACGAGGATCCGCAGGCGATCATCGACGACATCAAGACGGGCATCAGCAAGACCGACGGCAAATACATTGAAATCATCAACCGAAAAGACGCCATGAAGTACGCCATCGAGCACGGTGAGCCGGGCGATATCATTATCTGCGCCGGCAAAGGCCACGAGACGTACCAGGAGATCAACGGCGTCAAATACGATATGGACGAACGCGTCCTCATAAAGGAGATATTGGAGGAACTGAAATGAAACAGTACGACATCATCATAGTGGGAGCCGGCGCAAGCGGCGTATTCATGAGTTATGAGCTCGCCAAGCTGGACGTGAACGCCAGCGTGCTGGTTTTGGATAAGGGGAGCAGGCTCGAGGAGAGGATCTGCCCGATCAAGGCAGGCAAAACCAAGACCTGCGTCAAGTGCAATCCTTGCCACATCATGAACGGCTACGGCGGCGCGGGAACCCTGTCCGACGGCAAGTACAACATCACCACCCAGTTCGGCGGCGACCTGCACAACTACGTGGGCCTGGACAAAGCCATGGAACTGATGGAATACGTGGACGAGGTCCTCTGCAGCATGGGCGGCGCGGACGCCAAGCTCTACTCCACGGGCAATTCCCAACTGAAGACCGAGTGCCTGAAGTACGACCTGCATCTGCTGGAGGCCAAGGTGCGTCATCTGGGTACTGACCGCAATGTCAGGATCCTGGGCAAGATGTACGACTACTGCAAAGACAAGATCGACATGGAGTTCCACACAGTCATCGAAGACGTGGAGCGTGAGGACGACGGCACGTTCACGGTTAAGACGAACAGAGGAGAGACATTCAATTGCCGCGATCTGGTGCTGGCAACGGGCCGTTCCGGTTCCAAGTGGATCTCCCAGATCTGCGACAAGATGGGCGTCGAACAGAAGAAGAACCGCGTGGATATCGGCGTCAGAGTCGAGCTGCCGGCGGAGATATTCAAGCACATTACGGATGACGTTTACGAGAGTAAAATCATCTATCAGACGGATAAATACAACGACCTGGTCCGGACATTCTGCATGAACCCGTACGGCGAGGTCGTATCGGAGAACACCAACGGCATCGTCACTGTCAACGGACACAGTTACGACGATCCGTCCCTGCACACCCAGAACACCAACTTCGCGCTTTTGGTTTCCAACCACTTCACGGAGCCGTTCGACGACAGCAACGAGTACGGTGAATCCATCGCCAGACTGTCCAACATGCTGGGCGGCGGTGTGCTGCTCCAGCGCTTCGGCGATCTGGTCAAGGGACGCCGCAGCAGCGAGCGCAGAATGCGCAAGTGCTTCACCCAGCCGACCCTGCAGGCGACGCCGGGCGACCTTTCCCTGGTCATTCCGAAGCGCCAGCTGGATGACATCATCGAGATGATCTACGCACTGGACAAAATCGCACCGGGAACAGCCAATGAAGATACGCTGCTCTACGGCGTCGAGGTCAAGTTTTACAACTCCGTCGTCAAGGTGGACAGCAATCTGGAGACCGCCGTGCCGCGCATGTACGCACTGGGTGACGGCTCCGGCGTGACCCACTCCCTGTCACAGGCATCCGCAAGCGGCGTGCACGTGGCGAGGATCCTGGCGGAGAAGTATTGAGGAGGAGAAAACCATGAGTGATAATGTACAGAACCCGGCACCAAAACCGGATCCGAACGCATGGAAGGAGCTGCTCGTTGGCAAGAGCGAGAAGGTCCAGAAAGCGATCACCAATCACCACAAGAAATACAACTGCGCCCAGGCAGTGGCCTGTGCTTTTGCAGAGGAACTGGGCATGGACGAAAAGGAACTGTTCCGGATCATGGAAGGATTCGGATTCGGCATGGGCTCTATGGAGACCTGCGGCGCCGTATCGGCCATGACGGCCATTGCGGGCCTGAAGGAATCCGACGGAGCCATCGACGCGCCTGCTTCGAAGAAGGCCAGCTACGCGGCGGCCAAAAAAATGCTGAAGGCTTTTGAAGAGAAGAACGGTTCTGTCGTCTGCCGCGTCATCAAAGGAGTAGACACGAAGAAAGTCCTGCGCAGCTGCGACGGCTGCGTGGAGGACGCAACCGCCATCGTCGAGAAGTATCTAAAAGGAGAACTGTAATGGCTGAGGTAAGTGAGAAGAGAAAACGCGCGATCGAATGGGCTGAGGAAGTCGTTTCCTACGTAGACAATGACCCTCGTCCGATCGTCAAGTGCAAGGAATCGAGACCGATTACCGATATCAAAGACCTGCTCGTATCGACCACGGAGCTGTTCGGCGACAACGTCGCCTACTGGCAGAAGTGGGACAGAAAGGGTGAATTCGAACCAATCACCTACAAGGAAACCCTCGCGGACGTGAACGGCATCGGCACCTGGATGATGGACAAAGGCCTGACGGGCAAGCGGGTCGCTGTCATTGGTCCGAACTGCTACCAGTGGTGCAGCACCTACCTGGCTGTGACGGGCGGCATCGGCTGCATCGTTCCGCTGGACAAGGAGCTCAGTGCGGAGGAGCTGAAGAACCAGCTCCAGAGATCCGAGGCATCAGCGGTCGTCTTCGACAAGCGGCACCTGGATGTGTTCAAAGCCATCAAGGACGAGGGTGAAACGCAGCTGGAGATTCTGGTCAACTTCGACGCGGAAGAGGAGCAGGACGGCGTTTACGCCTGGAAGCAGATCAAGGAAGAAGGCAAAAAGCTCATCGAGGCGGGCAATGAGGATTACATCAACGCCGAAGTCGACAACGAAGTCATGAGCATCCTGATCTTCACCTCAGGCACCATGGGCAAGCCGAAGGGCGTCATGCTCAGCCAGAGAAACGTCTGCTCCGAGCTGATGATTGCGCCGACCACATTCGAGCTTAGGCCGGATGACGTCTACCTGTCGTTCCTGCCTTTGCATCACACCTATGAATGTACGTGTTGCTTCCTGATGGCCATCTACAAGGGCTCCGCAGTCGCCTTCTGTCAGGGCCTCAAATACATTACGAAGAACCTGAAGGAAGTCCGGCCGACCATGATGCTGGCCGTCCCGGCACTGTATGAGAAACTTTACCATACGATCTGGAAGAACGCCCGCAAGTCGGGAAAAGAAAAAGCGCTGAAGAATGCGATCCGGATCAACCGCATCACCAAGAAAGTCGGCATTGACCTCGGGGCGAAGCTGTTCAAAGACATCCGCGATGTCTTCGGCGGCAGGATGAAGACGCTGATCTGCGGCGGCGCCAAGATCGACCCGCAGATTCTGGACGGCCTGAGAGAATTCGGATTCAACACCCTGCAGGGCTACGGACTGACCGAGGCTGCGCCGATGGGCGCCTTCAATCCGCAGGACGCGCCGAATTCACGTTCCGTTGGCGTTCCGTTCCCGGGTCAGGATATCAAGACCATCGATGCCAATGAAGAGGGCATCGGTGAGATCTGCATCAAGGGACCGAACATCATGCTCGGATACTTCGACGATCCGGAAGAGACTGCGAAGGTCCTCGATGAAGAGGGCTGGTTCCACACCGGCGACCTGGGTTATGTTGACGAACAGGGCTACGCCTATCTGACCGGCCGCGCCAAGAACGTCATCATCACCAAGAACGGCAAGAACGTCTATCCGGAGGAGATCGAGTATCAGCTGAATCTGATCGATTACGTGCAGGAATCCTTTGTCTTTGAGGATGCAAAAGCAACAGGCGACGATACGAGAATCGTCGCGTCCATCAAGATCGATCAGGAAGAGATGGCAGAAGTGCTCGGTGAGAATTATACCGATGAGGATGTGAAGAAAGAACTCTGGAAGGAAGTCGACAAGATCAACGATGCGGCGCCTGGCTACCGTCAGATTCGCAAAGTCATCCTCAGAAAGACGGACTTCATCCATAACACCTCCTCCAAGCTCATGCGCATGGTCGAGGAGAATAAAGCGGAAGAATAATAGGAGAACAGAATATGGCATATATCAAACACGGTTATCCGAAGCTGGTGGTGGATCTGGGAAAACTCAGGCATAACATCGAATACGTCAAGGATCTCTGCGCCAAAGAGGGCGTTGAGATTGCCGGCGTCATCAAAGGCTGCACAGGACTCGTTCCGTGCGCCAGAGAATACGAAAAAGCTGGCGTGAAATACATCGCTTCCTCAAGACTGGAGCAGCTGGCTGCCCTCAAGGAAGAAGGATTCCAAACGCCGTTGCTCATGGTCCGGATCCCGATGCTCAGCGAAGCCGCGGATATCGTGAAGTACTGCGACTACAGCCTGAACAGCGAGATGGTCGTTCTGGAAGAACTGAACAAGTGCGCCGGCGAGCAGGGCAAGATCCACAATGTCATCCTCATGGCTGACTGCGGAGACCTGCGCGAAGGCTGGTGGGATAAAGATGAAATGGTCGAGGCGGCCTTCACCGTGGAAAATGAACTGGAGCATCTTCATCTGGCAGGCGTCGGATTCAATGTCGGCTGCTATGGTTCCATCGTGGCCACACCGGAGAAGATCGGTGAGCTGATTGAAGTGGCAGACGCGATCGAAGCGAAGATTGGCCGCAATCTGGAAGTGCTTTCCGGCGGCGCGACCAGTTCCTTCATGCGTGTTCTGGACGGCAACCTGCCGGAGAGGGTCGATATGCTCAGAATCGGCGAAGCGATCCTGCTGGCCTACGATCTTCCTGTGCTCTACGGGTACGACCTGAGCGAAATGCACCAGGACATCTTCACCCTGCAGGCGGAAGTGATCGAAGTCAAGGACAAGCCATCTCATCCGGTTGGAGAACGGGGATTTGACGCTTTCGGACATCAGATCGAGTATGTAGACCGCGGGATCCGTCGTCGCGCCCTGATTGCTCTTGGCAAGTGCGATTACGGCGATCCGGACGATCTTCTGCCTCGTATGGAAGGCATCGAGATTCTCGGCGCTTCCTCAGACCATACGATCCTGGACATTCAGGATCTGGTGGACGCAGGCGGCGATCTGAAGGTCGGCGACATCATTGAATTTGACCTCAAATACTCCACCATGGTTTACCTCACCAACTCAGACAACATCGAGAAGGTTTACGTGTAGGAGAAGGATATGAGAACGATTCGCATCGCCCTGATCGGGTACGGCAACGTCGGGAGAGCCTTCGCAGAGATGCTGCTGCGGAAGGAAGACTTCATCCGCAACGAATTTGATGCAAAAGCAGTCATCACTGCGATCTGCACCGCCAGCCGCGGCGCATGCATACGTCCGGAGGGCATCGATACGAGGACGCTCACGGAGGAGATGTTCGACAGGGAACGGGATGCTTTTGCAGTGATAGAGTCCGGCGAGTACGACGTCATGATCGAGCTGACGCCGATCAACATCATGACCGGCCAGCCGGCAACGGATCATGTCCGCAGAGCGCTTGCGCTCGGCAAGCACGTCATTACAGCCAACAAAGGACCGATTGCCTGGCACTATCGGGAGCTCCGCGACCTGGCGAAAGCGCAGGGCGTGGGTTTCTGTCACGAAGCGACGGTCATGGATGGTACGCCGGTGTACAACCTGACGAAGGAAACGCTGCAAGGCTGCCGGATCACGGAAGTCAGCGGCATCTTCAATGCGACGACCAATTTCATCCTCACGGAAATGGAGAAGGGCGTGAGTTTCGAAGATGCGGTGGCGGAAGGCCGCCGGCAAGGATTCGTGGAAGCGGATGCCAGTATGGACGTCGACGGCTGGGACGCGGCGGCGAAACTGACGGCGCTGATGAACGTGCTGATGGACGTGGAGATCACGCCGCTGGAAATCGAACGCACGGGCATTGGGGAAATCACCAAGGCAGACATCGACGCGGCGAAAGCCCAGGGCAAGCGGATCAAGCTGTTGTGCCGGGGAACGGTCGAAAAGGGCAAACCGGTTGGCGTCGTTGCACCGACATTGGTAGATGAACATACGCTGCCGGCGATCATGGATGCGACGTCTTCTTATGTGACGATCGACACAGATCTCATGGGCGCCACGACAGTCATCGAAGAACCATTCGAGCCGGAGATCGACCATACGGCATACGGCTTGCTGAGCGATCTGTTCCGGATTCTGACGGACTTTTCACACAAGGCTCTTCGTTGACACACATACTGATTTCATGTAGAATGAAAGCACTCGCAGGCCGAGTGCTTTTTTAGTATTTTTTGTATGCGGAAACAGCGCTTCGCCGGGAGTAAAAAAAGCGTTCTTTATGCGCGAAAAAGGAGTTTAAAATGGAAGAATTCATGAATGAAGAATTACTGCTGACACAGGAAGGTTACGACAATATCGTGGCCGAGTACGATGAGCTGGTTTCCGTCAGACGTGCGGAAGTTGCAGCCAGAATCAAAGAGGCGATCTCCTACGGAGACATTTCCGAGAACGCCGAATATGATTCCGCGAAAAACGAGCAGGCCGAACTGGAAGAGCGTATCCATCAGCTGGAGGAGATGCTCAGAAAAGCCAAGATCGTTCAGGAAGAAGACGTCAAAGGTGATAAGGTCAACATCGGCCTTAAAGTTACTGTCAAAGATATAGATACAGGAGACAAAGAGGTATTCTCTATAGTTGGCGCCACGGAGTCAGATCCGTTCAATGGCAAAATCTCTACAGAATCCTCAGTTGGTAAAGCGCTCATTGGAAAGAAAAAAGGTGAGACCGTTGCAATCGAAGTTCCGGACGGAATCATCAACTACAAAATCATGAAAATCGAGAAATAAGCAAAAGCAACAAGCGAGATGGAAAGGACAGAAACAATGAGCGAAGAAAGAGAATTTGAAATAACAGAACAGGAAAGAACCGAACAGTCACAGATCAGACGCGACAAGCTGGCTGAGCTGCAGGCAGCGGGACGCAATCCGTTCCTCCAGGAGACTTGGGATCAGACAGCGTATTCACAGGATATCAAGGACAACTTCGAAGATTTTGACGGCAAGGAAGTCTCCATCGCCGGCAGAATGATGGCAAAGCGCGTCATGGGCAAAGCGTCCTTCATCGACATCCAGGATTACAAAGGCAGGATCCAGTGCCACGTCAAGAGAGACGTCCTCGGAACGGATGAGTACAAGTGGTTCAAGGCTTCCGATATCGGCGACATCTTTGGTATCGTCGGTAATGTGTTTATGACGAACAGAGGAGAGACCACCGTAGAGGTGACAAAAATGGTGCTCCTCTCCAAATCCCTGCAGGTGCTTCCGGACAAGTGGAGCGGCCTGAAGGATATGGACATCAGATACAGACAGCGTTACGTCGACCTGATCGTCAACCCTGAAGTGAAGGACAGCTTCATCAAGAGAGCGGCCATCATCAAGGAAATCAAGAGGACGATGGAAGAGGACTTCGGATATCTGGAAGTCGATACGCCGATCCTGACGACAATTGCGGGCGGCGCCAACGCCAGACCGTTCAACACATTCCACAACACACTGCATCTGCCGATGAAACTGAGAATCGCCAACGAGCTCTATCTGAAGAGACTGGTGGTAGGCGGTCTGGACAGAGTCTATGAAATGGGCAAGATGTTCAGAAACGAAGGAATGGACAAGAACCACAACCCTGAGTTCACATCCATGGAAGCGTACTATGCATACGGCAACATGGAGACGACCATGCGCGTTACGGAGGCGGTCATCTCCAATGCTGCAAAGGCAGCAACCGGCAGCATGATCATCAACTACCAGGGCAAGGAATTCGACCTGACGCCTCCTTGGAAGACGGTCGATATGACGGATGCGGTCAGAGATATCACCGGCGTCAATTTCCATGAAATCGACAATGATGAAGATGCCCGTGCAGCAGCCATCGGCTACGGAATGGATGCGGAAGACGTGGAAGGCCTGAGCAGAGGCAAGCTTATCGCGGAGATGTTCGAAGAGTACTGCGAGGACTATCCGGGATTCCTCGACGGACCTATCTTCGTCGTAGGTCATCCGGTTGAGATTTCACCGCTGGCCAAGAGAGATCCGAAGGATCCGAGAATCACCAGGAGATTCGAAGCATATATCAATGGATGGGAAGTTGCCAACGCATTCTCAGAGCTCAATGACCCAATCGACCAGTACGAGAGATTCGTCGAGCAGCAGCATGAACTGGACTGCGGCATCGACGACGAGGCGCATCCGATGGATATGGACTTCGTCAATGCGCTGGAAGTTGGACTTCCTCCGACAGGCGGACTGGGCATCGGTATCGACAGAGTCATCATGCTCGTCACCGACGCACCGACCATCAGAGACGTCATCCTCTTCCCGACCATGAAGCCGCTTGACGAACCGGGCAAGGCCAAGGCGCCAACTGCGGAGCAGATGGGTTTGGGACCGGCAGAAGATGCCGGCGAAGCTGCGCCGGTCGAGGTCGATTTCTCAAAGGTCGTCATCGAGCCGCTCTTCGAGGAGGAAGTGGACTTCGATACGTTCAGTAAGTCCGATCTGCGTGTCGTGAAGATTCTGGAATGCAGCGCCGTACCGAAGAGCAAGAAGCTCCTGAAGTTCGTCGTCGACGACGGCGAGAGCAAGGATCGCGTGATCCTCTCAGGCATCCACGAGTGGTATGAGCCGGAGGAGCTAGTCGGCAAGACCGTTCTGGCGATCACAAACCTGCCGGCGAGAAAGATGATGGGCATCGACTCCTGCGGCATGTTGCTGTCAGCCATTCATGAAGAAGAGGGCAAAGAGATGCTCAACTTCATGATCGTGGACGACAAGATTCCGGCAGGAGCGAAGATCTATTAAAGAGAATAGCAGAGTTATTTAAGGGCACGGTTTGCTTTTGCGCAGACCGTGCCTTTTGCTTTTTCACGAAAAGCCGGGGTTTGTGATGTCTTCGAGCATTACCTCAGTAAGATAAAAGCGAAACATGTAAATATTTAATCCTGTAGAGCTCTATAGTTTACACTTTTCTGGCTTGTTGGCAGATTATAGGATTCAACATGTATATTAGATCATATAAAACAATCAATAATTAACACTGTTTCTGGTGTGAAGATAATAAACCACATAAAATGGGGAAATAATGTAAACAAAAGCGATTTGCGAGGAACAAAATTTACATAGTTTGCTTTCTTGCGTTCTCCTCGATAAATCCCAGTTTTCTGATTCAATGCCAAGGAAAGTGGATAGATGATATAATGCTATCAAATGAAAGGATGACAAACATGACGAAGAATGAACAAAAGATAGCAGTCCTTTTTCCGGGCATCGGGTATACCTGCGACCGGTCGCTGCTGTACTATACGGGCAAGCTGCTGCAAAAGCATGGATACGAGTTGATCCGCCTTGCCTATGGTGGATTTCCTGCGAACGTCAAAGGCGACGCGGCGGGAATACGGCAGTGTGTTGTGATTGCGCTGGATCAGACGGAGGAGCAGCTGAAGGACGTTGACTTCGGCGCGTATGATGACGTGGTGTTTGTAGGCAAGAGCATCGGAACGGTAGTGGCGCTGCGGTTTGCGCAGAGTCATGGGGTGGATGCGCAGTTCGTTCTGTTGACGCCGCTCGAGCGAACCTTTGAATCGGTCAGCAGCACGAAAACCGTCGCGCTCCAGGGCAACCGTGCCGTCGCGTTTCACGGCACCGCGGACCCATGGGCGAGGACCGATAGGATTATTACCGCATGCAAAAGCAAAAGCATTCCGCTGTACCTGACGGATGATGCCAATCACTCTCTGGAAACAGGAGATGTGGGCAAGGATATCGAGAATCTGCAGCGGGTGCTGGATCAGATTTGGACGTTTATAACCGATTGACACAAACACAAAACAGGCGTACAATGAACTCGTGAATATATATTCACGAGTTTTTAGTTG
>JAILDT010000104.1 GCA_024689085.1 Clostridia bacterium
GTGAGCACGATGCCCTTGCTTTTGCCTGTAGTGCCCGTGGAGAAGAGAATCTCCGCCACGTCGTCGCTCTTCGGGAAGGCGATGAGATCCAGATCTTCGATCGGGCCCCGGTACACCCCGTCTACGATTTGTCCCAGTGCAAAAGCATCCGCATCTTTGATATTCATATGAGGGATGGTCAGCTCCGCTACTTCATGTGCGCCCACGTGCAGGACGGCTTCCGTTTCCGTCGCGATTTCGACGATGCGGCCTACAGCGGCGTTTTTTTCAAGTGGAATGGAGATCGCGCCGAGGAGTTGAATCGCGAAAATCCAGATCATATAACAGGCACTCTGGTCGCACTCGATCACCACACAGGAACCCTTGGTAACACCGCGGTGAGCGAGCTCCATGGCAAGACCGCAGATGCCGTCCCAGGCCTGCTTGTAGGTGATGGATTGTTTCGCATCCGCCAGACAAAGCTTGTCTGGGCTTTTGAGGGCGTTGTGAGCCAGGTTTTCCACGATGGAAGGGTAGAAAGAGCGACTTTCGAGATTCTGTGCGGTCCGCCTGAGTACTTTGATGAACTCCGATGCTGCCCGCGACAAATACTTGTTTCGCGGATAAGCCACGTACATGCTGCGCCTGCATATTTCTTCGTCAGCGAGATACAGTTCCGGATATCTGGCAAGTCCGCTTGCTTTGATGCTGTTTTCGGTGATCAGGGATACGCCGACGCCGGACATGGTCAGAGCCAGCGATGTCATGGTCTGTTCTACATGCAGGACTTTCTTCGGACGGCAGCCGTACTTTTGAAAGAGCAGATCCATCTTCTTGCCGATGTTCTGGTCTTCGCGCAGCAGGATGAACGGACAGTCGCAAAGTGCTTTGAACTCATCCGCCGTGATGTTTTTGCTTTTAATGCTTTGATTGATTTCCCATTCCGGAGGAACCGCCAGGTAAACTTTTTCGTCGAGCAGTTTCTCGTAGACGAAACGGTCGGGTTCGTCCGCGGCTGGGGTGATGAAGAGATCGATTCTGCCTTTGAGCGCTTCGGCTGTCAGCAATGGGACGTTGCCGTCGACGATTTCGATGTCCACCCCGGGGAATTGACTGACGAAGGCGCTGACGGCCTTCGGGATATACGCTACATTGAAGAATGCTGCGCCGCCGATGGTCACACTGCCTGTTTCGAGCCCTTCGATGTCCGACAGAGTCTGCGCCAGTTCCTTCTCGAGGGACTGGGTTCTGTCCAGAAACTCCAGATAAGCGTGGCCGGCCTCGGTGAGCTCCAGAGGCTGACGGCTCCGGTCGAAAAGTACTGCGCCAATGTCGTTCTCTGTCTTCTTGAGAAAGGCGCTGAGAGCCGGCTGGGAGATGCCCAGACTCTCCGCTGCAGCGGAAATGCTCTTCATATCGGCGATGGTTTTGATGTAATTGGTAGATTTTTTATCCATGGTTGTGGCCCTTGCATTAAAAAATACTTATAACTTTACAATTGTCATAAGTATACTCTTATAGGCTCGCGGTGTCAAAATTGGTGTATGCGTCGTTACGACCGGTGCATGCGGTGAATCACATAGGCGCTGAGGATGGCGCAGACGAACTTCGTGACCACGAAGATGAGAACGGTATATCCGTCTGTGACGTTAGATACGAAGGCCAGAGAACCGCCGATGACGAAGGAACCGCTGAGACTGAAAGCCGCCACGACTTCTTTGCCTTTGTCATCCATGCGCTCAAACAAAGGCATCACGGCCAGTGATGTGGCGCATGTCATGAGCAGGGAGACAGCTGCCACGTCGTTGATGCCGATCCTGTCTGCTGCAGCGTTGATCTGTCTGCGGAAGAACTTCAGGATCAGTTCGGACATGACGAGAGAGCCGGCAATGATGACGGCGGACTTAAAGACGATGAGAATGGCCTCCTCCACCGATTCCAGGCTGGCGTAGGCGAACTTCGGGAGAAAGACGCCGATGACCGCGACAGCGAACATCAGGTAGAAGAGCCAGTTGACCACTCTGGCGAACCAAGTGAAGAAGGTGGTCGTTCCTTCCGGCACTTTCCAGAGGCAAAGGGCCAGCACGGCGCAGATCACGAGGATCGGCAGGAACTGGCGCAGGAAGAGGCCGATCGGCATGCGAATCATCAGTTCCGCTACGATCAGGCCCGCCGGGATCATGATGATGCCAACGATGAAACCCCGGAACATGAACGGGTAGTCCTGCTTGCGGATGGATGCCATAAAGACAGGCATCTGGAAGGTGATTGCCTGGCCGAGCAACGTTCCCAGCACGACGCCGCTCAGAACGAGCAGCGCGGGGCTGGCCGCGATTTCACGGGAAATGAAATAGCCGCCCATGTCGGGTGCGAGGATCGCACCGATGATCATGGACGGATCAAAAAAGAGATGATCCGACAGGGCCATGACCTGATCCGTGTGCCGGCGGATGAACTCCGTGCCGACGGTGCAGATGCTGACGATCGGGATGACCATGACGCCCATGGTATAAAGGCCCTGTTCAAACTGGCCGGCGAGTCCCCACTTGCCGCCGATGGCCTTGTCTATGAAACCGATACATGCGAAGACCAGCATGATTGCGATAAATGCGTTCATACTCCGTATTCTAACACAGGGGAACAAAGGAGGAAGGGGGCTTTTGCATTCTTTTTGAAAAAGTTTCTATTTACCCCTTGACATGGTAGGTAAATAGTGCTATTCTCCAATTACCAACCACAGAGGTAGGTTAAAAAATCGAAAGGAGAGAAGAGATAATATGGGAAATTACAAATTTGAAACATTACAACTTCACGTAGGACAGGAGCAGCCGGATCCGGTAACGGACGCCCGCGCGGTGCCGATTTACGCAACGACATCCTACGTCTTCAAAGACTCGGATCAGGCGGCCGGAAGGTTCGGACTGACAGAAGGGGGAAACATCTACACTCGCCTTATGAATCCTACCTCTGATGTGTTCGAAAAACGAATTGCAGCGCTGGAGTCAGCGCCGGCAGCTCTCGCGACGGCATCAGGATCCGCAGCTATCACCTATGCGATCCAGAACATCGCAACAGCGGGCGACCACATCGTATCGTCCTCCAATCTCTACGGAGGCACCTACAACCTGTTCGCCCACACGCTGAAGGATCAGGGAATCGCAACGACCTTCATCGACCCGGCGGATCCGGAGAATTTCGCAAAGGCAATCCAGCCGAACACGAAACTGCTCTACGCAGAGACGCTGGGGAATCCGAATTCGGATGTGATCGATCTGGAAGCGATCTCTGCAATCGCCCATGAGGCCGGCATCCCGCTCATCGTGGACAACACCTTCGCGACGCCGTTCCTGCTGAGACCAATCGAGCACGGCGCGGACATCGTGGTCCACTCCGCGACGAAGTTCATCGGAGGTCACGGTACCGTCATGGGAGGCGTGGTCATCGACGGAGGAAACTTCGACTGGGCGGCAAACGATAAGTTCCCGGGACTTTCCCAGCCGAACCCGTCCTACCACGGAGTCGTGTTCACAGAGGCCTGCGGCAACATCGCATACATCATGAAGCTGAGGACAACGCTCATGAGAGACCAGGGCGCAGCCATCTCGCCGTTCAACTCCTTCCTGCTTTTGCAGGGGCTGGAGACGTTGTCACTGAGAGTGGAGCGACATGTGGCGAATACGCTGAAGGTCATTGAGTACCTGAATGGTCATCCGAAGGTAGCTCGGATTAACCATCCGGCGCTGGAGACCGGCAGACAGAAGGAACTGTACGATGCCTACTTCCCGAACGGTGCGGGATCCATCTTCACCTTCGATGTGAAGGGCAGTGCGGCAGAAGCGAGAAAGTTCGCCGAGAGTCTGAAACTGTTCTCCCTGCTGGCGAATGTGGCGGACGTGAAGAGTCTGGTCATCCACCCGGCTTCGACCACACACTCGCAGATGGATGAGGAAGAACTGCTGGCAGCCGGCATTCGGCCGACGACGGTGAGACTGTCTATCGGTACAGAACACATTGACGACATCATCGCGGATTTAGAACAGGCCTTCGAGGCAATTTAAGATATGATATAATAAGGACGGACCGAAGTGTCCGGACAGCATAGAGGAGCCTCAGGGCTCAGACAGGAGGAAACAAAATGGCTAAGATTTACACAGCAGCAACCCAGCTCATCGGCGGTACGCCGCTTCTGGAGCTGAAAGGAATAGAGAAGAAGGATGGTCTGGAAGCGAAGCTGATCGCCAAGCTCGAATACTTCAACCCGGGCGGTTCCGTCAAGGACCGTATAGCAAAGGCTATGATCGAGGAAGCGGAGGCCAGCGGCGAACTGAAGGAAGGCGCGGTCATCATCGAGCCAACTTCAGGAAACACAGGTATTGGACTGGCGTCAGTCGCCGCAGCCAAGGGCTACCGCTCCATCATCGTGATGCCGGAGACCATGAGCGTTGAACGTCGTATGCTTATGAAGGCCTACGGCGCGGAGATCGTGCTGACAGAAGGCGCGAAGGGCATGAAGGGCGCCATTGAAAAAGCGGAGGAACTGAAGGAAGAGATTCCGGGCGGATTCATTCCGGGACAGTTCGTGAACCCGGCCAACCCGAAGGTTCATTATGAGACGACGGGTCCGGAGATCTGGGCTGACACGGACGGAAAAGTCGATATCTTCGTCGCAGGCGTCGGTACCGGCGGTACATTGACCGGCACAGGTAAGTATCTGAAGAGCCAGAACTCGGATGTGAAGGTCGTTGCTGTGGAACCGGCGGATTCACCGGTCCTCTCAGCAGGCAAGGCAGGTCCGCATAAGATCCAGGGAATTGGCGCAGGGTTCGTTCCTGACGTTCTGGATACAGGGGTATATGATGAAATCATTCCGGTCGCGAATGAGGATGCCTATGCGGCAGCTAAGCGCATCGGTAAGGAAGACGGCGTGCTCGTCGGCATCTCCTCAGGCGCATCTTTGTGGGCAGCCATCGAGCTGGCGAAGCGTCCGGAGAATGCGGGCAAGACCATTGTCGCCCTGCTGCCTGATACAGGTGAGAGATATCTGTCGACGCCGGGATTTGTAGAGGAATAGACCGGAAAGAATAGATAGGAAGATTGCTATGATGATTTCAACAAGAGGCCGTTACGCACTGCGCGTCATGATCGACATGGCAGAGCATAGCAGCGGTGAGCACATTCCGATGAAGGATATCGCGCACAGACAGCAGATATCCCTCAAATACATGGAGAAGATCATGCCGTTGCTGGTGTCCGAACAGCTCGTAGAAGGCGTGCACGGTAAAGGCGGCGGCTACAAACTGACCCGCAAGCCGGAGGAGTATCACGTGGGGGAGATTCTGAGACTGACAGAAGGGGATCTGGCACCGGTTGCCTGTCTGGAATGCGGTGCCGAGCCGTGTGAGCGCGCAGGCGAATGCCGGACCCTGCCCATGTGGATCGAACTCAACAAGGTCATCAACGACTATCTGGATGGCGTGACATTGGATCAGCTCATGCGCCCGGAACCCGGCGCGGGGATCGGAGCAGGGCTGGATATCTGATGCTTTTGCTGTGGGGCATTGGCTCCATCCTATTTAAAGCTTAGGGACGACCCAGTCAAGCAGGATGTGCCGCACCTCTGTGGCGTTCAGACTATCGTCTCTGGAGTAAATATAACGAATGTTATTCCATTCATTGATGCCGCTTTGTTCAAAGCGGCTTCTTTTTATCATATGACGACGGACGTAATCCGGGTCATCCATCATGCCGCAGTATTCGATGTAGAACTCCTCGTAATAGCTGTCCTCAAAACTGAAGTCTGGTGAGATTGTTGAGCCATCATCCAGCACGATGTTCTGGTCATATCTGAAAGGAATGCCCAGGGAATGGGCCACCTCAGCGATTACGATTTCACCCCTTGATCTGACTCGCAGGCCGAAGCTCGTGAGTTGCAGGTTTCGGAAAGGGTATGTGTTTTTAGGGTAGTCTGCATTCGCCCAATCCCTGTGGGAGTCACATCGATACTCAATCAATTCGTCTGTAAGTGCCTCCAAATTCTCCACCGTCTTCCAAAGTTCATTTTCATGTTGTCCCGTGAAGAAACACTGGTCAGGCAGCAACCGATATGCGCGTCGCGCCATTTGAATAATGTCTTGCGAGTCGAGCGAGACATAGTGAGCGAGCACACCCTCTAATAGTTTGATATTTTTTTGTATGGCAGGGAGGCTGAGTTTAAGATATTCCTTTCGGGCAAGTGTTCCAATCATCGGATCGCCATTTGAGAGGTAGATACGCTTCCAATCGCCGTTTTGATCATAATAAGAGTGGTAATAATGGGGTGTGCCAAGGTTTCGGTTGTTTAAAAGGTTTCCCGGAGGGCATTTTGCGAACTCGCTTGTGTAATTATCCTTTAATTCATGAAGATTTTTCACTATTATCTGCAACTCTTCTCTTACAAAGTCCATTTCAACCCCCTTTAAGCTGCTGTTTATGTACAAGAGTGTAAAATATGATGATTAAAAAGTGAAATCTCACAGTATATGAAGCACGGATTACACACAACTGCCTTGAATACCAAAACAATTCGCAGATGGAAATATTTGGGCTGAGATTTCAGTCTTGTTGAGCATTATTTTACACAGAGCGTGCGGATCCTTCAACAGAAAAATAGAAATATTTTCTAAAATTGTTAAATTATATATAATTTGAGCATGAAAGTGCTTTTCACCTGTGTTGATAGGTTGGTTTGGCGGCGGATTGCGGTAGTTTGTTACATCCGGAGGTACAAGTACCTTGCATTGAAAGCGTTGTATTGCCTTAATTCCCTTGACTTTTGGCCGTTTCATCTGTAGAATGGCAAGGTAACTGAATAAAAGACTGTGACGAGGACAGTAGCCCCGCGTAAAATCCTTACAGAGATGCGCTGCAGGACCGTGAGCATGCAAAAGCACCACGGCAAGAGCTGAGACAGTGCTGGTGAGGCGGCAAGTGAAAATCACCTCTGAGTCTGACACAATAGAGAGGCGGGATGATGGTCCCGCAACTAGGGTGGTACCGCGGTTAATCATCGTCCCTAACTTTTGTTGGGGACGTTTCATTTTTTATCAGAGAGAGGATAGCAATGATCAAAAACTTATCAGAAAAACCAATCGCAGAAGTACAGAAGGATCAGGCGGCGAAATGGGCCGAGGAAGACCTGCTCGGAAAGTGCGTCAGCACCAGAGAAGGTCAGCCGAGTTTTGTATTCTATGAAGGACCTCCAACAGCCAACGGCAAGCCGGGCATCCATCATATGATGGCCAGAACCCTCAAGGATTCCGTAAACCGTTACTGGACCATGAAGGGCTACAA
>JAILDT010000107.1 GCA_024689085.1 Clostridia bacterium
CTTTATTTCATGTTCGAAACGTGGAGGATGCGGAAGCGCGTTCAGAATGGCGTTGTGCGTATTGACCATCTGTCCGTCGACTTCTACCGGATCTCTCTTGAGCAGACCTGCTCTGGCCAGAGGCTCCGCGAATTCAATGCCTACGCCGCCGTACTTGAAGTACGCGTTCTTGCAGCCCTTGAAGAGCTCATCCGCTCTGATGCCGACATAGAACGGCTCATCGTGCGCATGCTCGACGAATCTGACCGGATATCCAACGTAGTCGATGTTTCTCTCGATCGGGAGTGAGAACGGCTTGGTGTTGACCATCTTTCCGTCGATCCATGCTACAGGCAGGTCGTCCATGTCAGCCAGCGCTGTTACAGGTGACCACCAGTACGGCTGGAATCTCTTGGCTTCTACGCCTTCGTATACCATCATGTAGATCGTATCGCACTCGTCGATGTCCTTCATGGTGTCTCTGGCTACAACGCACATGGTACCCGGAGCTGAACCAGTTCCCATGATGCCCAGAATGCCGGCTTCCTTGAACTTCTCATTGTAATCACCGAGCAGTCTGTACATGCACTTTTCCCAGGTATCTTCAAATCCTTCCGGCGCAGCGAAGTCCTGATAGTTGACCTTCGCCTCAAGGCATGCGTCAATGACATTCTTACCGAAGGCCAGCGGCAGCGCGTTTACTACAAGATCGCATCCTTCGACGAGCTTAACAACCTGATCCTTCTTGGAAGCGTCACAGAAGTAACCTTCTGCCTTCTTAAGAGCTCCTGCCAGTTCCTTCGCAGCCGCTTCATCGTAGTCCGCACAGATGATTTTATCAACATTCGGTTCCAGATCCAGTCTCTTCGCAACGGTCGTTCCCTGCGCACCGGTTCCTAATACTAATACTTTCTTACCCATAATATCTTATCTCCTTTTTCTGCAACAAAAGTGTAAGTATTTTGCTACAAAAATTATCTCCCATTGATACCGCAAAGGCTATAGCTGTTTTTTATCGTCTCAGCCTATTTTTAACTAAAATTTGACTACATATTGCTCCTGTGTTACAGTTGCACTATGAAACTGAAGGAATATGAACTGACATACAAAAACAACCTGCCCTTTCAGGCAGAACTGTCAAAAGTAACGAATCTGGTGCCTCACCGGCATGAAAAAGAACTGGAACTTGTGTACTGCCTGGAAGGTACGGTGCACCTGGAAGCTGCCGAACAGATGGAAACACTCTGCGCCGGGCAGCTCCATTCCATTGATTTCGGTGATATTCACTGCCTGTGGTCAGATGACGATAACACGACCCTCATCTTCCATCTGGACCTGACGCGCATGCCGGACTGGAAGTATCTTAGGTACGTGTTCTTCGCCTGTGAGGATAATCATCTCCACCCATACCAACGGGAAGCCATGGCAAAGGTTAAGGATATCGTCCTCTCTCTTTCCTATGCGTATTTCACGGGGGACGTACAGGATGGGCATCGATTCGAGAAACCTCTGGAAGAACTGATGAACGTGCTTCTGCAATACTTCAACTGGTTCAATTATGAGAATCAGGACGACTACATGAACGTGGAACTCTATGAGCGTTTTCACCGTGTTCTGGCCTATTGTGTGGACAATTACAATCAAAAAATCACAGTATCCCAGCTGGCGGCGATGGAGAATATCAACCGAAACTATTTCTCCCAGTTCATCGGCAAGACCGTCTTCTCCAGTTTCAGCAACATGGTGAACTACATCCGATGCTGGCACGCCGAGGATCTGCTCCTGACGACAGACATGCCGAATGCGGAGATTTCCTATGCCTGCGGTTTCAGCGATCCGAAGTATTTCTACGCTGCGTTCCGGGACCTGTGGGGATGCACCCCTTCCGAGCACCGGAAGCAGTACGAAGAGTACTATCAGGAGTGCTTGCGGGATCCTGTCAACAGAAAACACGAAACGACGCTGGATGACCCAAGCGCCGCTTCGATACTAAAAGATTTCATATTGCAATGGCATATGGCCAAGACGCTGGACTCACTCGATTGAGTCCTTTTTCTTCGCCTCACGTTTGACTTCCTTCCACGGTTTTTCGAATGTATCAGCCATATCGCTGGAATGAGTCAGTCTGTAATGGCCCAATTTCCTGTGGATTGACCGGACTTTGGCAATGCCCCTGTTGTAGACTTTGTACCCCAGGACACCCGCCCAGTGTTCCTTAGCCTTACCGCTCCGCACCTCTTCCCGCTCCGTGCCGGAAGCCCGGAACGCCACACCTTCTGTGATGGCTTTGATGAAATCATTGTTGCAGCGGATGTCTGCGTCGATTTCCGTGCAGGCCATTCCAATGTACTCTTCTCTATGGGCGTCTGTTCCGCCTGTGCCCGGCAGTTCGTATTTGGCGGCCAGTTCCGTGGCCAGATAGTTGGACAGCTCTGACTCGCAGGTATTGAAGGTCTCGATGAAATCGAGTTCATCGATCAGGTCGTAGTTCATGATGGTAAATCCCATGGCGGAGGAAGAAGCCGCTCCGAATGGATGGGCCAGTCCCAGCACACCGCCGCAGGAATGAACGACGTAGATCAACTTGCGCAGCCGCATGCCACGGATATGCAAAAGTCGCAGATACATATCGTCCGGCATGACGACAAGCACGTGCCCTGCGTCTTTGGTATCGTACTCCAGACCACGGATCACGGTAAAATCCGCAAGTTCTTCTGCCAGTTCAGGCAGTTTTCTGAGTTCATCCCAGGCCACGCAGCCTTTGTAGGTATTGTGGTCGCTTATCATGAACCCGTCGTAGCCGCGTTTCTTGTACTCACTGATGTATTTGAGGATGGACACTTTTGAGTCCAGTGAACCTTCCTTTGTGTGACAATGTAAGTCGAATTTCATATATTATTCTACAATCTCCCAGGTCTTCTTGATCTTCGTATCGAGGGTGATGCCCAGTTCTTCCGCGTACTTGAAGTA
>JAILDT010000022.1 GCA_024689085.1 Clostridia bacterium
GGATAGATCTTCTGGATTCCTTTTAATGATAAGCTTGCCATTATTTGTTCTCCTTTATCCGGTACTTCGCGATATCCATAACCGCGGTACCTTTCACATAGAAGGTTATATCTTCTGCATGTCTGTCAGTGTATATTACAGCTGACATGACCTGCTCTCCATCGTTGATGAATATTTCAGCACTGAGTCTGTCCAGCAGGATTCTTATGTCCAGCTTGCCGCAGCGATCTCTCACCGCAGCCCGCGCTTTCACGAGATCCGTTTTTCCCGGTCCCGCGTGGCTCCTGTCAAGGGTGGCCACCGATGACTCCGGTTCGTAGGTGAACTCTGTGTAGTGCTCACCGCCCTCCGCAAAACGCATCCGGAACAACTCGTATGTCTCTCCTTCATCAGGTCTGATCTGGAGTTCCATATCGACCGTCCTGCCGCGGATTCCGTCGAGTTTTTGCTCAACTCCGTCGAATTTCACATTCCGGTACACGACTTCGTCTGTCCTGTAGCCGTTCAACTCTTTGACGGGCTTTTGCAAAAGCTTCCCGTCTCGGATCTGAAGCTCTCTGGGGATGCTCATCTGTCCGTTGATCGGAAGATCAATCTCTCTGCACTCCGCTGTCCGTGGATTCTGCATCCATCCGATCAGAATGCGGCGTCCATCGGGCGTCAGAACTGTCTGTCCCGCATAGAAGTCGAAGCCTTGCTCCGTACTCTGCCATGAGCTTTCACGGAAGAGTCCCTGCTCATCATCGAACTCACCGATTCTGCAGATGCTGTCCACTTCTCCCATGGATCCCGCCAGCAGTACATGCCTGCCGTCAAGAGGGAAGATGTCCGGACATTCCCACATCCAGCCGGGTTTGCCCTCACCGTCAGCCAGCACATTTACGAATTCCCAGTTCAGTCCGTCGTTGCTTCTGTACAGGAGAATCTGTGCGCCGTGCGTCCGGTTGTAACTTGCTATAACCGCTCTGAACGCTCCATCCTCTTCGCGCCATATTTTCGGATCGCGGAATTCGTATGGATCGCCGCCCTCCGGCAGCATGTCTCCTGTAATGACAGGATTTCCATCATACTTTTCGTATGTCGTTCCGTCTCCGAAGGCGACGCACTGTACCTGCAGACCGCGGCCCAGCGTGTCCTCCGGATCGGGCCGGCAGCCCGTATACATGAGCATGTGCCTGCCGTCTTCGAAGGTCAGGGCTGTTCCTGAAAAACAACCGCCGCTATCGTAGTCCCGGTCCGGCATCAATGCGTATGGGAGACGTTCCCAGCGGATCAGGTCTTCGCTGACCGCATGTCCCCACCTGATGGGGCCCCAGTTGAGTCCATCAGGGTACGCCTGATAAAACAGATGATATTTTCCGTCGTATCTGCTGAACCCGTTCGGATCGTTCATCCACCCCTTCTCAGGCGTCAGATGAAACAGAGGACGTTGGTTCTTATTAAATTCACTCAGCTGCTGATTCTTCATTCGTTTCCATTTTTTCGAAAATCGGATCGTATATCTTCGCACAGAGGAAACCCGGTATGGTCAGCCCGTACAGTAGGAGCAAAAGCGTGATTCCGTGGGCGAACCACAGGAACGCTGCCCAGCCGGCGCAGATTGCCAGCATGCCGATCGTCCTCGGAATGTGTCCCAGGGCGAGGCTCACCGCGTTGAACAATGTGCCGCGCACAGTATTCTCAAACCGCGAGAGCAGGGCGAAGGTGTAAATACCGACGCCGAACACGCATATGCTGATTACTGTGATGATGATCATGAACATGGTGGATGATTTCGCATCTATGGAATGCAGCATCATCAGTTCAACTCCCGCCACAGCGAAGATCGCTGTGAAGAGAATCCCCAGTCCGATTCCTTGTTTCAGGTTCTGCCGGAAAGATTTGATGAACATCTTCCAGACATAGGTTTCGTCCTTCCTCACAAGGTGAATCAGAACATTATTCATGGCCGTAATCGCAGCGCCTGCTGTCACGATGGGAATCATGCAGACAATTGTCATCAGATTGAGTATCGCCAGATCCACAATGCGTGAGAGGAACTGCATAACCGGATTGTTTGCGTCAAAAAACCGATCCATTTCCCCATCCTATCCTTTGACTGCGCCTGCTGTAACACCTGCAACGATGTGCTTTTGCAGGAAGAGATACAGGATCAGTATCGGCAGCATGGCCAGCAGCAGCGCCGCCATAACGAGGCCGATGTCTGTGGAATAGGTTCCGTAGAATGCCTGCGTAGCGATTGGAATCGTGTAGATTTCCTTATCTGTCAATACAAGGCTTGGCAGGAGGTAGTCGTTCCAGAAGGCCATTGCATCGATGATGGCCACTGTTGCGACTGTTGGTTTGAGCAGTGGGAAGACGATCTTCCAGAAGGTCTGCCATCTGCTGCAGCCGTCGATGAGGGCGGCTTCCTCCAACTCTATCGGAATATTGGAATGTATCGCGCCGTGGAACATAAATGTCGCCATCGACACGGAGAATCCCACATGCATGAAAATCAGGGTGATTCTGCTTCCCAGAATTCCGAAGATTCCGCCGTATACGGATACGAGAGGAACCATCAGTACCTGGAACGGAATGACCATGGACGCGATCATCAGCGCGAAGAACAGCGTACAAGCCTTCCAGTTGTTACGAACAATGACGAAGGACGCCATCGCCGAGAACAATATGGTCAGAATCGTTGCACTGAATGTGATGATTGCAGAATTCTTGAATACGTTCCAGAAATCCATCTTGGCCATTGCTTCCGGGAAGTTCTGCAGTGTGAACCCATGCTCACCAATCAATGCCAGTGGGTTCGATGTGATATCACCTTTCGTTTTGAAAACATTGATCAAGACAAGAAGGAAAGGTATGACGAACAGGATGAACACAATGATCAGCACGATGACCGTGATGACCTGACGTCTTTTTTTCTGCTTCGCAGCTAATTCGTTCTGGTTCATTACGCTTCCACCTCCCCTTTCTTACCAATATACACCTGAGCAATACCGATGATCGCGCAAACCACGAACAGTATCAATGCTTCCGCTTGCCCTGTACCGTAGTCTTTATATACAAAGGCTTTGTTGTATACGTGCATCGCAGCGAGTACCGAAGACATGAACGGTTCGCCCTTTGTCAATGACAGGTTGACATCGTACACTACGAAGCATCTTGTAATGCTCAAAAAGATACAAGTTACAAATGACGTCCTCATCAGAGGAATCGTTACGTTGCGCATTGCCTGTGCCGGTGTGCATCCGTCGATCATGGCCGCTTCCTTCAGAGAATCGGAAACACCCATGAATCCGGCTACATAGATGAGCATCATGTAACCGGCATATTGCCAGACGGACACCAGAATCAGACAGAACATGGCGCCGCCCGTCGATGACAGCAGCGACGGAACAGTTCCGTCAGTGAACGCTGCGCCGATGGCAACGAAGGCACGGTTGAAGACGAACTTCCAAACGTAACCGAGTACGATACCGCCGATCAGGTTCGGAATGAAGAACCCTGCACGGAAGAAGTTCTGTCCTTTGATTCCGCTCGTTACCAGATATGCCAGCGCAAAAGCTACAGCGTTAACGAAAATGACAGCAAATGCTGAATAAACGATCGTCCTTCCCATTGAGGCCCAGAAATAGGCATCCTTAAAGGCCGAAACGTAGTTTGCCATTCCCACAAATGGCTTTTCGGCTGAAACACCATCCCAGCTAGTAAACGTCAAATAAAGACCGTAAATAAACGGTATGATGATGACCAGACTAAAAAGAATCAGTGCAGGACCGGCAAACATTAGAAATTGTTTTGATTTATACGATAATGTATTTCTTTCCATTTTATCCTCCTTCCTGCTTTAATTCTCATGTGGTACTAACGTCTTTGTCTTCCAGTAAGTTTCTACATCTTTTGCAAGACCTTTTCGATCGCTCTTATTTGCCAGATACTTCTGGAACATGGCGCCTAGAATCGCGTAGTGATCATCCGGGCAGTAGTTGTAGTTTGGAATCAGTGCACCCTTGTCAGCATATGCCTTTACGGATTTGCCCAGTGGATCCTGAACAGGTTTCGTG
Organism: Clostridia bacterium; assembly: GCA_024689085.1. Taxonomy (GTDB): domain Bacteria; phylum Bacillota; class Clostridia; order Peptostreptococcales; family Anaerovoracaceae; genus Lentihominibacter. Next base: position 4,062 of record JAILDT010000022.1, read on the forward strand.
ATGTTGGAAAAGGCTGGAACCAGCGCACAGTCATCGACGAGGAATGACTGTCCTTCATCACTGTATACGAGCCAGTTCAGGAAGTCCTTTGCCTGCTGACGCTGTTCTTCGGATGTGTTCGCAGAAGAATCCAGGAAGATGTACTTGGAACCGCCGCCGACCAGCATTTCGTTCATGCCATCATCCAGATCCTGCGGAATCGGCATGATGCCCATATTCTCTGTGTAGTCAAAGGCACTGATCACGGACCAGTCCCAGTTGCCGCCGAACAGGAAGGCGATTTCACCCTCTGCCAGCTTCTGCTCTGTGACTTCTCTCTCCGCTGAGATTGCACTTCCCTTGGAATAACTGTTGTTCTTCAGAACATCGAACGTATCCATCAAGGCATTGAATTTCTTGTCCTTCACCAGCTTGATCGATCCATCGGACAGACCTCTGACGAATGCGTCCGGATCATCTCTCTCCTCATATACCTGCGCCAGATAGTGGGCTGCCAGAGACCAGTCTTCCTTCATGACTCCCGTCGGGGATTCCATGCCGCCCTTCTTCAGTTCTTTAATCAGACCTTTGAAGGCTTTGCATGTCTTGTAGTCTTCCGGCTTGAACTCCTTGCCTGTGATCTTCTCGATGGCATCCTTGTTGTAGATGATGCCTCTCGCTTCGATACAGACAGGGAACGCGTACACCTTGTCGCCAATGCTGATGGCGTACTGTGTATCCTTCGCCCAATCCTGATCGCTCATGTCGACAGCGTGTTCTTCCGCCAGTGCATAGACATCTTTCGCATCGACCATGGACAGCGTATATGGGTTACCCGACGCATACCTGGTGGCCAGATGGGCAGATACCGTATCGGAAGAATAATACACTTCTACCGGCACGCCTGTCTCCTCTGTGTAGCGTTTCGCCATTTCCAGCATCTGATCCTGGATCTCCATCTTGGAGTTGAAGATCGTGATGCCGTTGCTGCTTCCGCTCGGCCCGTCTTCCGACGTCTCACCGCATCCGGACATGAAGCAGAGAGCCATGATGAACGCCACTGCCAGAGTGATCAGTTTCATGTTCTTTTTCAACGTGTCACCTCCTTTGTATTGAATGAAAATTCAAACATGTATAGCTATGTAAATTTTAACATCGGCATACGATACGGTCAAATAAACGCCGTTTTAAAAACACAAAAAACCTTGAGAACAGCATATTCCCAAGGCCTTTTGCTATTATTCATCTATTTCTATCCCAAAGCCACATCCAATACCATCATCAGCGTGAACCCGACTGCGAACAACACGACGCCCACATGTGAGTGTGTTCCGTTTGACATCTCAGGAATCAGTTCTTCTAC
>JAILDT010000056.1 GCA_024689085.1 Clostridia bacterium
CTTTGAGGATGGGAGCAGTTACGGGTACCGATTCGAGGGAACCGGACTGCTATGCTACGGGGACGGTAATTATGACATTTCAGGCGGCGAGGCGTTGTTCGGTTTCATGCGGGAAAAGTGCGAATAACCCTTGACACAAGCAGGACTGAAAGGTATACTACTTATTGCGCACGAGCGCGAAAAATCAATATGCACCATTAGCTCAGCTGGCAGAGCACCTGACTCTTAATCAGGGTGTCCAGGGTTCGAACCCCTGATGGTGTACCAATAAACCCCGATGCCTCAAGGACTTCGGGGTTTTTACTTATTCTCTATATTTCGTGATTCGTGAGTTTTCCCACATTTTTCCCACAGTTTGTTTATCCGACAGCCATTTTCGAGAGTGTTTCTACAGCCTTCGCTTTCTCATCAAATCCTACATTCACGTAGTATCTCGCCGTAGTTTCTATGGACTCATGACCGAGTAACGACGACGCCACTTGGATAGGGATGTCGTTTCTACAGAGATTTGTTCCGAAAGTGTGACGGTAGGTGTGGACACTTTTTTCTTCAACGCCTATAGTATCGTAGTACCGCTTCAAGGCCCGGCGTATATTCCTCTGATAGTACAGCGTTCCGTTCTGAGTGGTGAACAGATAGTTGGTGATGTATCCGTTTTGCCGCATATCGTTCTTCTGCCATTCCAGATGACGTCTGTACTCCTCAAGCACAATACCGTTAAGAGGAATCGTTCTGATGCTCCTGGTGGATTTTGGTGGCTTGATACCATATCCTGTGATGACGTTTCCGTTAGCATCATAAGAGACCGTTTCTCCCAGCTGCTTGTTGATTACCAATTCACCGTTCGGGGTAATGTCATCTTTGTTTAGCGCCAACAATTCTCCGATCCTGCAGCCAGTATAGTATGCGAGTACGACCAGGAACCTCAATCTGAATCTGGGATCTGCCTTTTCAAAGTTTCCGAGAATCGTTTTGATCTCATCGTCAGACCATACTGTAACGTGGGATTCCTTTTGGGTATTCTTGTCCTTCGGGACACGTAAACTGCCAGAGAAGTCAATACAGAGGTTCTGTAGTGTCAGATACTGAATGAATTGCCGCATTAGTTTGTGGCACTTTTCAATCGTTGAAGAAGGCACACCGGATTCATACAAGGTGTTATATGCTCTCTGTATGATGGTACCTTCTATGCTGCTGACGGGCCACGTGTAGAACTCCATAGGCCTGATGTGTTTGTTCCAGTTACGAATATACATTGCCTTTGTGGAATCGGCGTTAGGGCCGTTCTTATAGAACTCCTCGATCCACATATCTGCCAGTACACCGAAGGCCTTCTTACTGTTGGTCGTGTTGAGCTTCTGCTGTAGCATAAATTCATCAACTTTTGCGAGACATTCCTTCTTTGTCGGTGCTGTAAAATATTTACGGACCTGGACCTCAAAACCTGCAGCATTTATTCTGTGCCCGATAGTCCGAGTCTCCTGCCAATATTGTTTTTCGTTTTTTTTAATCCATCCCATAATTATTCCTCCTTATTATTTACGAGTTTTTTCTTCGTATTCACGAAGCCAATCAAGATAGCTCGTTTCAGCAGAGAGATCAACAGTGTATGTCGTTTTCGCTTCATCACGAAGTTTTTTATATAGATCTAACTCTTCAGCACTTCTGTTTCGAAGTCTGTTGTATATTATTTTATTTAGTCTCAGCGACTCATTTTTTAGTTCTCTGGCATCCTGGGCTATTCGTTTGTATGCTTCCTTGCATGGTTTGCCGTCATGCTCACCATTAGGAAATCTACAGTACATCTCATCCGAGCGGTTTTCAGGTATGAAATACTTTCCACATAGATTGCACTTTCGAAGTGGGTTTTCAGAGCAGGCGACAGTAAGAAGAGAGGCCCCAATAATGTCAGTCCAGTCTGAACACTTTCGATGATAGAACAGTTCTTCATAATTACAGTTACGTGCATGGAGAAACAACTCGTCACGGCTTAACCGTGCGGCATTACTTGCTGCGAGTGAAGAAATAAAACCAGCCCCGATGAAGTAAGAGTTGAAGTAGATCAAATACTGTCCAATTGAAAAATGTGTAGGTGAGGAACTGATATCGTCGATAGCAGCCAAAAGATAATCGTAGTGACTGGACACTGCTTCAAACATAAATTGTTTCGTCGGACCAGAATAATAATCAGGGTTCATCACATCAGGCAGCTGTGAAAGAACAGCGTTCAATGTTGTTAAAAGGGGAAAGGTGTAATCCACATTTCTGCCATCAGTATAATTAATGTGAATATGTTCAGTCATATCAGACAAATCTGCATCGAATACTAAGGAAGCCGTGGTAGGATATTCTGCTTCGGGCAGGATATCCTTTGCTGGTGACATCTCCTTAATGGCAGGCTCTAATCTCATCAGGTTATCAAAATAGTCAGTGTTTGCGTACTTTTTCATATTCAAGATCCTCGTCAAATTCCAAAAATTATTTTAAAACCTTGCATTTTTGCTGTGATTGTTGCTATACTACTATCGTATCATGATAACAATATAACAGAATTAATAACCGATGTCAATAACAACAACGAAGAAGGGAGAGATGAATATGAATAGGAACAATAAAGATATTAGAGAACGCATTGAAGGGAGCGGTCTTCGTTATTGGATGGTCGCAGATGCCCTGAATCTTACAGACGGGAACTTCAGTCGTAAACTGAGAAAAGAACTACATGATGATGAAAAAGAGATGATTTTTAAGACGATCGAAATGTTGCTGTCAGAAAGAAGGTGATTGAATGAGGTGGAGGACCATTAACGCTGCATATTCTGAAATCGTGTCAGTAGATCCTAATACTGGAATCACGAAATACAGACTCAAGCAAATGATAATTAACGGTGAAATTCCTCACAGAAAATCCGGTAAAAAGTATCTCGTGAACATGGACGACATCGATAAGTACTTCTCTGGCTCAGTAAAATACAGTTGAATGGTATGGAGGGGGGACAAATGGAAGATGTGAGAACAGATGCAGAAATACTGGAAGGAAGAACAGCGTTTCAAATATTTTTCGAACCACTCGGTTCTCAAATGGAAATTATTTCCGATGAAGAGCTTGGGATGCTTTTTAGGGCTATGTATCAGTATACTCGATACGGTGTGGAGCCTGATTTTAACGACAGAACCTTGACAACTATTTTTTCATCACAGAAATTAGGGCTCGATATTAATAATAAAAAATATATCGAGGCTTCAAGAAAAAATGCCGAAAACGCAAAGAAGAGGTGGGAGAAGGACAACGCAGATACAAGCGACCGCATGCGGTCGCATGCGACCGATGCCGATATAGAAACAGACATAGAAACAGACATAGAAACAGATATAGAAAAAGATACAGAAAAAGATGCAAGCGTAAGCGCCAGGACGTATGTAGAGATGCCAGAAGAAGTGCGAAAACGAATCAAGGAAATACAAGGATCACCACAGTAGCAGTCTTCGGTGTGGGAGAAAAGAGAAGTCTTCTCTGTTATCGTAATGATGCAAAGGAGAGCAACATGTCAAAGATAAGTAATGAACGATACGACTGGGATGCAATCCGCCAGGAGTATATCACTACCAATATCTCTTTAAAAGCACTGGCAGAGAAGCATGGAGCCCGTGAAAGGACTGTCGAAAATAGATGTGCAAGGGAAGGATGGGTGCAGCAACGTAAAGATTTCTCGGCGACAATCGTTGCCAAAACATTGGAGAAGGCAGCAGATAAAATCGCAGGGAACCAGGCTGACATTCTCGCCAAGGTGCTGACGTGTGCAGAGATTGGTGTGGATAAGGCACTCGTTTTATTAAGTGGCAGCATCAGGGCGTCGGATCTTGAACACATTGTCAATTCACTCCGGGTTATCGAAAGCCTGGCTCGGTCCATCCAGGGGATTCTTACGGTTCAGGAAGAACATAGGATCTACATTGAGAATGAACGTCTCAAGATGGATCAACAGAGGGCGGAAGCGTTTGATCCAGATAGTGAAATCGTCATCAAGATAGAAGGTGCATCAGAAGCTGATGTGCGAGAATGGGCCGGATGATAGTAGTATGTGCGTGATGAGTTGACAATGGCCAATAAACCATCCATACTGAAGCGGGCAGTAAGGACGGGAGTAATTCCCGGAGGCTTCGTGCCTACCGTGCTGCCTTTTTACTTGCAGGTGTGATATGTATATAACAAAGAATGGTTACAAGGAAATACTCTCACCATCAGAAGGATGCATCGAAGTGGATGATCTAATTGGGCCGGCGATAATGACACTGAACCGGAAGGGCTATCACACGGCTTTCAGCTGCAGTGGACATGCCGACAGCGGACATTCTCCTGAGATAGCATATATCCAGTTCGAGTTTGGTGGAATGACGCCCGAGACGTTACCGAACGGTTGGAACTGGGTGTGTGACGGGCAGATGGAACATCAGTATGAAAAGGGCACTCAGGAAGAAATCACTGCAGTGATGAACGATCTTTCATCCTGGGCGGCCGAACTGCCCAATACAACGAAATAAGATGATAGAAGAGAACTCCATACGGGGTTCTTTTTTTACGCATATCACTTGCTTTTGCATTGTGAATCGTTATACCATGTACATAGTATTAAGAAACAGTGAGGGAGAAACAATGGCAAAAGACAGAACTCAGCAGAGAGACGAGTTACATAAGACCATATGGAACATAGCGAACGACCTGAGAGGTAGTATCGACGGATGGGATTTCAAGCAATATGTGCTCGGAACGCTATTCTACAGATACATATCTGAGAACTTCACTAAGTACATAAACGACGGTGAGCATGAAGCGGGCGATAAAAGCTTCAACTACGCAGACATCGACGACAGCCTGGTTGACGATGCTACAAGAGACGAGCTCGTACAGACAAAGGGATTCTTCATCTATCCAAGCCAGCTGTTCTGCAATGTGCTGAAGAAAGCCGAAAAGGATGAGAACCTGAATGAGACTCTGGCAGGCATCTTCAAGGACATTGAGGGTTCAGCCATCGGAACTGATAGCGAAGAAGATATGAAGGGTCTTTTCGATGACTTTGACGTCAACAGTAATAAGCTCGGCGGATCAGTCGCCGAAAGACATAAGCTCCTTGTAAAGCTCCTGAATGGCGTTGCGCAGATGGATCTGGGAGATGACTTCGAAGACAACAGGATCGATGCATTTGGTGATGCGTATGAGTTCCTGATGGGCATGTATGCAGCCAATGCAGGAAAGTCAGGTGGAGAGTACTTTACGCCGCAGGAAGTCAGTGAGCTTCTGACAAAACTGACGCTGGTCGGTAAGACAGAAGTCAACAAAGTGTATGACCCAGCAGTCGGCTCTGGATCACTACTCCTTCAGGCGTCCAAGATACTCGGTAAAGACAATGTAAGACAGGGCTTTTTCGGACAGGAGAAGAACCCTACTACATATAACCTGTGCAGGATCAACATGTGGCTACATGATATCGGATACGACAAGTTCGACATCGCAAGGGGCGATACGCTTCTTGATCCGCAGCACTGGGATGATGAGCCGTTCGAGAGCATCGTTTCGAATCCACCATACAGCATCAAGTGGGAAGGCGACGACAATCCGCTTCTGATCAACGATCCGAGATTCGCCGCAGCGGGCGTTCTTGCACCAAAGAGCAAAGCAGATTTCGCATTCATCATGCACAGTTTGTCATGGCTCGCACCGGACGGAGTAGCAGCAATCGTATGTTTCCCTGGCATCTTCTACAGAGGCGGAGCAGAGAAGAAGATCAGAAAGTATCTGATCGACAACAACTTCGTGGACTGCGTTATCCAGCTTCCGGAGAACCTGTTCTTTGGCACCTCTATTGCGACATGCATCATGGTACTGAAGAAGTCCAGGGATGACGATAGTGTTTTATTCATCGATGCGTCAAAGGAATGCATCAAGGTCACAAACGACAATAAGCTGACACCTGACAACATCGCAAACATCCTGAAGTACTTCACTGATAGGAAGGATGTCGAACACGTGGCAAGTCTTGTTCCGGCGAGCAAAATCGAAGAAGAAGACTACAACCTGTCCGTATCCACCTATGTCGAAAAAGAAGATACCAGAGAGAAAATCGACATTGTGAAGCTCAATGCTGAAATCAAGGAAATCGTTGCGCGTGAGCAGATGCTCCGTGATGAGATCGACAAGATCATTGCAGAGATAGAGGGGTAAGAGTATGAGCAGATTAGAAGATCTTATAAAAGAGTTATGTCCAGACGGAGTGGAATATAAGACGATTGGCGAGATTGCTACAGACATATATAGAGGTTCTGGAATTAAACGGACTGAAGTAACAGACTCAGGTATACCATGTGTTCGGTATGGTGAAATATATACAACCTATGATATTTGGTTTACTGAATGTGTTTCACATACGAACGAAGCAAAAATATCGAATGCAAAATACTTTGAACACGGAGACATTCTTTTTGCGATAACGGGTGAAAAAGTTGAAGAAATAGCCAAGTCAATCGCATATCTTGGCAATGATAAATGTATGGCGGGGGGAGATATTGTTGTATTAAAACACCATCAGGACCCAAAATACTTATCATATGCCCTATCAACAAATGAAGCACAGGTCCAAAAGAGTAGCGGAAAAGTTAAAAGCAAGGTAGTTCACTCAAGTGTTCCTGCAATCAAAGCAATCAGAGTTCCCATACCGCCCCTGGAGATACAACGTGAAATCGTCCGGATTCTGGATGAATATACGGAGAAGAATGAAGCTCTGAAGGCAGAGCTTACAGCAGAGCTTACAGCCCGGAAGAAGCAGTATGAGGTCTATAGGGACATGGCATTTAATTGTGAAGGATGTAGATATCAAAAGATCGCAGAGATTGCTGATACTAATATAGGACTTGCAACATCTGTGACAAAGCACAAAAGAGAAACGGGAATAAGATTGTTGCACAACTCGGATATACAGCAGAATCATATTGTACTAAAGAACGAAGAGTTCATCTCTGAAGAATTCGCAGCAAAAAATGCAGGAAAGATTCTTCATAAGAATGATATTATCACAGTACATACTGGAGATGTGGGCACATCTGCAGTTATAGACGATGAGTATGATGGTTCTATAGGGTTCACAACGATTACTACCAGAGTTAAAGATACTGCGGCGGTGCTACCACAGTACTTATGCCATTACTTAAACTCTCACAAATGTAAAGAAGACATTGCTTCAAGGACAATCAGTGATAGAAGCAACTTAAATCAAAAAAACTATGAAAAACTAATTGTTCCTATCCCTTCTTTAGAAAAACAAAAGAGAATCGTTGAGATGCTTGACCATTTTGACAAGCTCAGCAACGACATTTCTGAAGGTCTTTCTGCAGAAATCGAAGCTCGCCAGAAGCAGTACGGACACTACAGAGACAAACTGTTGACATTCAAAGAGAAAGAACAAAACTAAGGAACATGGAGTAATCGAAATGGATGGAAAAGCGACGAAACTGGTAAAGTACCTGGACGGTAGTGATAAAAGATTTATCATTCCGGTCTATCAGAGAAACTATAGCTGGAAGGTCGAAAACTGTAGACAGCTATATGATGATCTTGTAAAACTGATTCTTAATAACAGAGACATGCACTTCTTCGGAAGCCTCGTCAGCGTCAATAATGGCAAGTTTGAGGAGTATCTGATAATTGACGGGCAGCAGAGAGTGACCACCGTATCGCTGCTTTTACTTGCGATGCATAATCTTCTGAAGGAAGGAAAACTGGAGGCTGAGGATAAGAAGCTTATCGACAAGGTGTACAACAAATATCTGGTCGATGAGTATGATACAAGCGAAAGAAGGATCAAACTCAAAGCTGTAAATAAGGATCTGGAAGCTTTTGAGAGACTCTTTGATGGAGATCCTGCGGAGTATATCCCAAATTCGGATATCACCATCAATTACAATTACTTCTACGAACGCATTCTGAAAGAAGAGATCTCTATTGATGAGCTTTTTGAGGCTATCAAATCTTTGATGGTGATCAATATCACAGTCGACGAGGACGATGATCCGCAACTTATCTTCGAAAGCCTGAATTCAACAGGTGTTGATTTGACTGAGGGTGATAAGATCAGAAATTTCGTTCTTATGGGTCAGACTCCCGATAATCAGGAAAGCTTCTATAACAAGTACTGGAGCAGGATAGAAGCATGCACTGGAAACGATAACAGGAACAATAACGGCGTGAGTCTGTTCGTGAGAGACTATCTCAGTGTTATGAGGCAATCGACACCTTCAATGGACAGAATATATCCGGTTTTCAAGGCATATGTGAATGAGAGGAAAATAGAGATTGAAGATCTTTTGAAGGAACTTCTGGATTATGCACGCCTTTATGGAAAGCTAATCAAATCGAACTTTACTGACGAGATAATCAAAGCGAGCGTTGAGAGGCTCAACTATCTTGAGACAACTGTATCCAGGCCATTCTTCTTGCAGGTGCTTGATTTGCATAAGCAGAATATATTGACGGTTCAAGACCTCCGCAAGATTTTCCTGATTATTGAAAACTATTTGTTCCGTCGTAATATCTGCGAAGTACCGACAAACGCTCTGAACAAGATATTCTTGACACTCAATAGAGAAATCCATCGTTTTGACGGAACGTATGATCAATACGTTGAAAAGATGAAGTATGCACTCATTTCCAAGAAAGAAAGCGGAAGATTCCCAGATGATGATGAGTTCCGGACGGCGCTCTCGGAAAAGCAGGTCTATTTGATGAGAGGTGGGTATAAGAACTATCTCTTCGAAAGATTTGAAAACTACGGAACTGAGGAAGTCAAGGATGTATTTGCAAGGATAGAAAGCGGAAAATACACTATCGAGCACATCATGCCTCAAACATTGACCCCCGCTTGGAGAGCTGCTCTCGGAGATGAATATGCGGAGATCCATGCAGTTTGGCTTCATCGTCTTGCGAATCTTACACTTACTGCATATAACAGCAGCTACAGCAACAATCCATTCCTCGATAAAAGAGATGCAGAGAATGGATTCAAGAATAGCGGTATCCGCATGAACCAAATCATCGCGCAGAAAGACAAATGGACTTTGTCTGAGCTGGAAGAACGCGATGGGTACATGGTTAATGATGCTTTGGAGATTTGGTGCTATCCAGATACTGATTACAAGCCGGAGGAGAAGCAACTTGATTCCGTTACGCTTGACGATGATGTCAATCTTACTGGAAGCGAGATTGCCAAATTCTCTTTCAAGGATTCCGAGCAGGCTGTTGAAAGCTGGACAGATATGTATGGCAGAGTCCTTAGAATGCTACACACAGAAGACAGTTCTGTGCTGACAGGCCTCGCATATACATCAGACCCGGACGTTGATCTTGCCGCACATGTTTCAAGCATGGAGAACGAGTTTAACAGTAAAACACAGATTGTCCCTAATATCTATGTCTGGACGGGGACTTCGACACAGCATAAAGTCAACACTCTTAGACGTTTCTTTAAGATGTATGGAGCAGAACCTTCAGATTTGGTTTTCTATCTGAAAGATCAAGACAGTACAAGCGATTCGTACGATAAAGCAGGGCGAAACATTATCAGGAAGAAGTATTGGACGTTCGCACTGCCGTTCATCAAAGAGAAATACACTGAGGGAGGCTCTTTCAGTAATGTTGGGCCAAGTTCCTGGAACTGGATCGCAGGATACTTTGGAGTTGGCGGTTTCAATATCACGCTTACAGCGAACTATCAATGTGCCAAAGTCCAAATATGGCTTGGAAAAACCGACAAGAAGAAGAACAAAGAAGCCTTTGATTTTCTTTACAAGCACAAAGCTGAAATAGAAGAATTATTTGGTGACAATCTCAAATGGGAACGATCTGATGATTATAAAGCGTCTGCGATTGCATATGAACTTACCGGGGTCAGCGTAGCAAACGAAACAGACTGGACACGCATGGCAAAATTCCACGCTGAATATAGTAGCAGAATGTGCAAAGCAATTCTCCCGACATTAATGAAGCTGTATCCTACTGCAGAACTAACGACTAAATAGGAGCAGAATAAAAAATGAGTAATAGTACTTACAACATAGTCGCTTCCATGAACGGAGCTACGGTCGCATCTGAATACGAACCTGAAATCAAATCGGACCAGGGGTATCAGAGCGAAGCAGAACTTGAAGCGGATTTCATAAAACAGCTCACAAGGCAGGGCTACGAATACCTTGAGATCCATAAGGAAGCAGACCTCATAGACAACCTGAGAGACAAGCTCGAGAAACTTAATGATTACAAGTTCTCAGATAACGAGTGGAAGAGCTTCTTCGGCAGCGTATTGGCCAATCCTGCAGAAGGTATCGTCGAAAAGACGAGAAAGATCCAGGAAGGCGGCAGCATCCAGCTTCTCATCAGAGATAACGGCGAGCCGAAGAACATCAAGCTGATCGATAAGAAGAACATCCACAGAAATCACGTGCAAGTCATCAATCAGTACGTAGAAGATAAGGGAAAGCACGACACCAGATACGACGTGACGATCCTGGTGAACGGTCTTCCGCTCGTGCACGTAGAGCTCAAGAGACGTGGCGTAGCGATCAAAGAAGCATTCAACCAGATCAACCGTTACCAGAGAGACAGCTTCTGGGCGGGATCCGGCCTGTTTGAGTTCGTGCAGGTATTCGTGATATCCAATGGTACACATACAAAGTACTACTCCAACACGACCAGGGACAGCCACATCAAGGAGATGAAGGCCGGCAGGAACAAGACGAAGAAGACAAGCAATAGCTTTGAGTTCACATCCTACTGGGCCGACGCCAATAACAGGATCATATCGGATTTAGTGGACTTTACGAAGACGTTCTTCACGAAGCACGTGCTTCTGAATATCCTGACGAAGTACTGCGTCTTCACGACGGAAGAATTGCTGCTTGTCATGAGACCGTATCAGATCGCAGCAACAGAAAGGATCCTGAACCGTATCGAAATCGCAACCAACTACAAGAAAGCCGGGACTATCGAAGGCGGCGGATACATCTGGCACACGACAGGTTCCGGCAAGACGCTGACGTCCTTTAAAACGGCACAACTCGCTACAGACATAGAAGGAATCAATAAAGTCATTTTCGTCGTCGACAGGAAGGATCTGGACTACCAGACGATGAAGGAGTATGACCGGTTCGAGAAGGGCGCAGCAAACAGTAACAAGTCTACTGCAGTCCTACAGAAGCAGCTCGAGGATCCGACCAAGAAGATCATCATCACGACGATACAGAAATTGGATGTCTTCGTGTCGAAGAACAATAAACACGACGTATATGGACAGCATATCGTCATCATCTTCGATGAGTGCCACAGATCACAGTTCGGTAAGATGCACGCTGCTATCGTAAAGGCATTCAGGAACTATCATCTGTTCGGATTCACCGGAACACCGATATTTGCGGTGAATGCCCGTAAAGGCGGAGATCCGACGCTTAAGACTACGGAACAGCTATTTGGCGAAAGACTGCACACATATACCATCGTAGACGCAATAAACGACGGTAATGTCCTGCCGTTCAAGATCGACTACATCAAAACGATCAAAATGAAGGAAGACGTCAAGGATAAGGAAGTACCGGCTATCGACAGACAGAGAGCACTGGAAGATCCGAAGCGTGTGAAGGAGATCGTAGCATACATGCTTGAGCACTACGATCAGAAGACCAAACGTGATGCCAAGACCTATTCCTTCAAGCAGCTCCAGAACATTGCAGAGGTCGCAAAGGCTAAGAAGGAAGTAGAGGAGATCAAAGCGGCTGCCAGGATCACAGGCTTCAACTCCATCCTTGCGACTAGTTCTATCCCTATGGCACAGAAGTACTACAATGAGCTGAAAGAGCAGATCAAGGAGCAGGGTAGAGACCTCAAGATCGCAACGATATTCAGCTACAATCCGAACGCTGATGACTTCGATGAGGAGAGTTTCGATACAGAAGGCCTCGATCAGAACGCAAGAGACTTTTTGGACAGCGCCATCATGGACTACAACCTGATGTTCCATACGAACTACGATACGTCCGGTGACAAGTTCCAGAACTACTATAAAGATGTGTCGCTGCGGATGAAGAACAAGGAGCTGGATATCCTCGTTGTCGTGGATATGTTCCTGACCGGTTTCGATGCGACTACACTGAATACGCTGTGGGTGGACAAGAACCTCAGGATGCATGGACTGATCCAGGCGTTCTCCAGAACGAACCGTATTCTCAACAGCATCAAGACCTTTGGTAACATCGTTTGCTTCAGAGACCTGCAGGAAGAGACTGATGAGGCGATTGCGCTCTTTGGTGATAAGGATGCCAGCAGTGTCGTACTCCTGAAGGACTTCGATTCCTACTACAACGGGTACGATGATGAGAAGGGCCATCGCAAAGGATATACAGAGATGGTCGAAGAATTGAATGACAGATTCCCGCTCGGACAGCAGATAACAGGGGAACAGAACCAGAAAGATTTCATCATGCTCTTTGGTTCGCTGCTGCGGCTCCGGAACATCCTTACTGCATTCGATGAGTTCGAGGGGAAAGACCTTCTTACAGAACGCCAGATGCAGGACTATCAAAGTGTATACATCGACCTGTACAACATTATCAAGCCGAAAGAGGAAGAACCGGAAAACATCAACGAAGATATCGTCTTCGAGATGGAGCTAATCAGACACATCGAAGTTAATATCGATTACATCCTGATGCTTGTAGCCAAGTACCATGAAGGCAACTGTGAAGACAAGGAAATCGTAGGAGACATCTCCAGAGCTATCCAGTCATCACTGCAGCTGAGATCCAAGAAGGAGCTCATCGAAAACTTCATCACTTACGCTAAGGCCGGCGATATCTACAAGCAGTGGCATGAGTATGTTGAAAAGCAGAAGGAAGCAGAGCTTGAATCTATCATTACAGAGGAGAAACTCAAACCGGAAGAGACCAGGGTGTTCATCAGCAACGCTATGCGTGACGGATCACTCAAAACGACGGGAACTGAAATCGACCAGATCATGCCGCCTATGCCGAGATTTGGTGGTGGTAACCGTGTCGAAAAGAAGCAGGGCATCATAGCGAAACTAATAGCATTCTTCGAGAAGTACTTCGGAATTTAGGAGGCATCGACATGAGTAAGATCAAATCATTACTATCAGAAAGAGAAATGACCGTGCAGCAGCTTGCTGATAAAGCGGGTCTGTCAAAACGTACTCTTGATCCATATGTTTCAGGTAAGGCCCAGTGGGAGAATGCGAGAGGACACGTTCTTCTTGCCGTTGCAGATGCTTTGGACATAGATCCACACGTCTTGGTTAAGAAAGAGAAGATGCGTGCGCGGGGAGAACAGTAGAGGAATAGATATGAGTAGCAAAGGAGAACAGTATTTAAGAGAATTAGATCTTGAAGCGGCGAACAGTTTCAAGGCTCTACGAAAACTAATAACTAAAAAAGTTGACGCTGAAGTAGCTGATAATATTATCAGAATGATATATCAGCGAGGAGCTGCTGCAGCTGAAGGGGAAGATCTTGGTGAGAAAGAATTTTATGATTATAAGAATGCAGATTATAACAGAGGAATGACTGTTTCAGCAGCATTTGATGGTAACATCATGGCTGATTCATGCGATTGGATTCATGAACATCGAACCTCATTTGGGGAACAAATACTTGATGTTGGATGCGATACAGGGATAGTGAGCTGCTTTCTTGCAAGAGAATTCCCAGAGTCGCATATTACGGCTATTGATGATGGAGAAGCGGGCGTTGTTATAGCGAAGGAATTGGCGCATAGACTCAGCCTATTTAATATAGAGTTTAAGTGTATAAAACTCGAAGAAGAAACTGGAAAATACGATACGGTATTTTCATCCAGAGTTCTCCATGAAAATTTATTATTCAGCAAGTTTTCTGGGTTTGCGCCATTTAAAGAAAAATGCATTCATGCTTCGTCTGCGGTACTGCCATATTTAGAGCAGCTTCAGGAAAGAATCGCCACTGGAGGTAACCTGATTTCAATTGAAAGACTCGCAACGGGAGCTTCAAAAGTCGGCTATAAAATAGCGCTTAACAAGTGTGGCCTGTGTGCTGATGAGGACTCATTTGGTGAGCTGAAATGCAAAACAATGGGCGAGACTGAGGTGTTAACAACCACGATTGCAGCAAAGATAGTAGGCGGGGATGAGCTTTCCGCAGATGAAATAGTCCAGCGGACTGTTGATTCCTGGATTGATAAGACACCATTAATGTATAACCATTATCCTGATGATACAGGTGAAATGTTGCTTCACGCTGATGGGGGCAATTTAATCAAAGGCTGTTACATCGTAGAGGGAAATGATATTGTTGCAAAAAATGCACTGTATTCATCGATATCGGACGAAACGAAAGTCTATTGTGTAATGGATTCTTTAGATGACGGAATCAACTTATATGTGCAGGACAGAAGCATGCTGAATGAGCTTATCGAGCAATTTGATCAAGCATGTAAGTCCTTGAAAAAGCAAGGAGTTTCTGTTCGCAAATTCAAGGTGGGAGCAGACGGGAAAGAAATAATTGAAAATTTCAAGAACAGCAAAAGTAGTTCCACGAGCAAAGGAAAATCAAAATCCAAGAATAAGAAGAAGAGGAAGAAGAAATAGTACAACGTCAGTGTTGACACCAAGGTTGACAAAGAATATACTTTCATCACAAACAGAGCTGATGGCTGGCCTCTGTAGTACAGGACTGCTGTGGGTACTCCGCTTCGGCGCCGCCACGGTCTTGAACAGTCCTGTGCTTTCATGTCAGTACCGGTAGGCTCTGTTGTATAGAACGAGCGAGGACTGTCGTACATTTCTGTGCGCTGCCCTGCGACCTCGTTCTTGAAGGACTATCATTTGAATGCGAAGGGAATTGTCTCCCGGAACCACTTCATGATAGTTCTTTTTTATAGCAATAAAAAACAGAAGCTACCTACGCCAGTATGACCAACACGGATGCTGGTGAGGGACTGGCCATCACTTCTGTTTTTAGAAGGAACATCCTTTACAGCAGGACAAAGTCCTTCTGCATTGGTGGATGTTCCATCTGACTTTAGTGTAAACGACCACGTAGATAATGTCAACGCTGCTACACAAGCAATAAAAAAACAGAAGATAGCAACGGCAGTGTGACCAACGATACCGAAGGTGATGGACTGCCCATCTCTCCTGTTTTTTGGAAGACACGTCTCCAAGCGTTCCTCTGAAGGAATCAGATTTCGCCAGACCCGACGCATCTTCCAGAGCCATTCGAGACTTAGCAGACCGGACTCCAATTGTCCGGCGGGCAAAGTTCTCCTGAGCTCACTAATAGATTAGCACAGTTCAATGAGAAGCTCAATATGTTCAAGAAAGAAAAGAAGCCAAGATGGTCTCTCTGCTGCTACAGATAGCAGCCAACGAGAGGTCTCCGCTTCTTCTACATATGACGATACACCATTTTCAGCACAGCGTCAAATAAAAACAGAAGATGATCCACAGCCAGAGATCGATTCAAATAATGAACCAATTAACTCGCGCCGTGAATCATCTTCTGATGGTATTTTAGATGATGCCAATATAGAGTTCAAGTGGTGGAACGGTATAATTACGGCGGAAGTCTCGAGGATGAAGCGGCGACGCATCTATGGCAGTCGTAGTTTCCCACATTTTTCCCACATTTTTTACTGAAGATTACCGACAATCACGAACGATTACCGAAAACTGCAGAAGAATACAATCGCTGAAACGCTTGTGTATCAAGGGCTCTGGCAGTCGACATGCTTATGTATCAAGGCTTTCAGAGTTTGCTCAGAACGACCAGGGTGTCCAGGGTTCGAACCCCTGATGGTGTACCAAAACAAATGAGATAGGCATCGCCTATCTCATTTGTTTTAGTGCACATATAATGAGTAGGGGTTCGAACCCGAAAGGGCCGCGCCGTCGCGGAAGAGTCCGGTGGACTCTGGAGCAGGCGTGTGTCCAAGCCGCCTGAGAGAGGCGGCGCAGGACGGCGGATGCGAAGCATATGCGTAAACCCCTGATGGTGTACCAACGCGAGATCCGCTAAAAGGCGAGTCTTTTGCTTGAGAAGAATCCTTGATATAATAGTGGCGGAAAGGATGAAAGGAGGCTCACGATGAATCTTGAGAAGACAATTAAATCATTGGAGCAGAAGCTCTATACAGTGAGATGTTTCGATACACACGAAGAAGCGGCGGATTATCTCGATGCGCAGATAGATGGGAAGGTCGTAGGGTTTGGTGATTCCAGAACAATCATCGATATGAAGCTCTATGATAAGCTGTCAAAACACAATACCGTATATGATCCGAATCAAAGTGTCGATAACGATGGCTTCCTTGAAATTGCGAAGAAATGCTTGACGACAGATATTTATCTGACCTCTGTGAATGCAATGGCAGAGACGGGGGAAATGGTCAATATTGATGGGACAGGGAATCGTGTTGCGGGATCTTTGTTTGGTCATGAAAAAATATATTTTGTTGTCAGCACAAATAAAATCGTGCAAAGTCTGGACGAGGCTGTTTTCAGAGCGAGAAATGTCGCTGCACCTAAAAACTCACTGAAATATGATCTTTCAACACCGTGTGTGATAAATTATAAGAAGACCGGCGAGTTAAAATGTTTCGATTGCCGCCGGCCAGAACGCATATGCAATGGTATTATTACTTATATGCGGAAGATGAACGATATTGAAGATGTTGAAGTTATCCTTATCAATGAAGAAATGGGATTTTAATGTAAGGTACCTTCAAGTGAGCTCCCCTTTTTCATGGCTTTTAAGGGGCATCTTCGTATCCGCCAACTGCGAAAGAAGGAATGCCGCGAACATGATTACGCATCCCAGAATTTCCCGCCCCGTCATAACTTCATGGAGGAAGATCCCGCCGCATAAGGCGGCAAAGACAGATTCCATGCTCATGATAATAGCTGCCAGCGCAGGAGGTGTATACTTCTGCCCCACAATCTGCAGTGTGAATGCGATGCAGACTTCAAGAATGGCAACATAGAGAATCGGAACCGCGCAGTCCACGATTGCCTGCCATTCAATATCCTCCCAGATGACCGCAACGATCCCGGACATCAGTCCCGCGGACATAAAAGTAATAAAGGACAATCGGATCGGGTCGGTCTTCTCGGAGTAATAGTCGATCAGCAGAATCTGAAATGAGTATGCAACAGCACATCCCAATACAAGGCCATCGCCAAGCTGCAAAGAGAAGGACTCCGTAATGCAGAGCAGATACAGTCCCACACAGGCCATTGCAACGCTGATCCAGATTTTGCGGCTGACCTTACGTTTCATTATGATGAGAAGCAGAGGCACGATCACTATATCCATCGATGTGATGAACCCTGCCTTACCTGCCGTTGTATAGACCAGGCCAACCTGTTGCAGCGAACCGGCCACAAAGTTTGCGACACCGCAGAGCAGGCCGCCGGTCAGAAGCGTATGGTTACAAACCCCAGTTCTCGATGCAGTCCGCGCCTTTCGCCGCTGCGTGGCATCTGCGATCCAAATCACCGGAAGTAGTGCCAGCGCTCCCAGGCAGAACCGAAACAGTCCAAATGTAAATGGGCCTACATGATCCATCCCCATCTTCTGAAAGATGAAAGCGGACCCCCATATAATCGTTGCTGCAAGCAGAAACACCCTGCCTTTGATCATCTCATTCTTCGTCATACCTTTTCTCCAGCTCTTGATTCCCTTTCGTTCCTATGCTTTAATTAGAGTATAAAGTTTAGAGTTACTCTAAGGTCAAGTGTTTTTGCAAAGGCTGGACAGACTAAAGTGAAAGAATACTATTCCATCGGCGAAATGGCCAAATTAAATTTCATATCGCCGCACACACTCCGCTACTATGATAAGATCGGACTGTTAAAGCCCGGATATGTCAACCCGGAGACCGGGTATCGATATTACAGTTACCGGGATTTTCTGCTTTTGGACGCGATTCAGTATATGCAGCAGTTTGATATGTCCCTGGATGAGATCAAAGAACAGTTCGAGCAGCGGACGGTAGCGAAAACGCTGGATCTGTATGAACACCAGCTTGACCAGATCTGCGAGCATATCTCCGCGCTCAGAAACATCGAGAAACGGATCCGCCATAATATTGACAATCTGAAGGCCAGCCGGGAGCGTGTGTTCAGGGACACGATCCAAATCGTTTCCCACAAGAGACGTTATGCCATCATGCTGGACGATCCCGTCAGAGACGACGATGAATATGAGGTGGCGATCCGGAAACTGGGTCATAAACTCTACCAGAATCACTTTCAGTTCATGGGCGATTATATGGGGATCAAACGATTGGAGGACCTTTGTGCAGGCGAATACGATCTGACATTGCAGATCGGAAATATGTGTACCGAGCGGCCGCCGCATCAGAAGGTCAGAGCGTTTCCTGCCGGCGACTATCTGCAGATTTGCCACATCGGACCTACCGATCAGATCTCACAGACATATAAAAAGATGCTCACGTTTATCGAAACCGAGCACCTTCAGGTTTCCAGGGAGGTCCTTGAGATCTATGCAGTTGATTACATAGATACCAAAGACTTGTCAGAGTTAGTTACTGTGATTGAACTTAAGCTTTATTAATAGAATTCATCTCCAGGCCATCGCCGAAGCACGTCTAACGATTGCCCCACTATCTGAAGAAATAGTTTTTGGGTAGGTCCTTGGGTAGGTCAGTTCGGGCAGTGCGGTCAAACCTCCTATTTTTCAACGTTTCCGGCCCTCTCCCGTATCGTTCGAACCCCTGATGGTGTACCAAAAAAAGGGAACTCAAGACGAGTTCCCTTTTTTCATGGTTTTTGAGGGATAAGTTAGACACCCTGATTCTCACAGTAGTTTAAAAGAATCAGGAGGTCTAGAAAATGCC
>JAILDT010000117.1 GCA_024689085.1 Clostridia bacterium
GTCCTTCACTTCTGGACATCCTCCCATTACAAAATCCTTTACAACGCTCTCAAGAGTTTCCTGGGCAGACGGACACTGGGCACATGCGCCTGTAAGTCTGACATATGCCACTCCATCCTCATACTTCGAAAGGCTTGAACCGCCGAAGTGCTCCTGTAAAACGGGATCAACTTGTTCTTTTAAAATCGCTTTGATTTTTTCTTCCAATTTACTCTCCTGAAAACGTGCAGACTTACGAGTATATTATATTGTTTTACCTATGCATTTTCAAGCAATAAAACACTGATGTCTGAGAATATAATGCAAAAAAGCAACATAATTATGCAAAGCCGATATATATTATCTATCAGTTTCGTGTCAAAGTCCGTTTCACCGCTTCGTGCCACCCCTTCAGAAGTTCTTTTCTCCTATCTTCTTCCATGCGGGATTTGAAGATTCTGTCAACTTGCCAGTTGTCATCGATGTCGTCTTCTGAATTCCAGAATCCTGTCGCAAGGCCGGCAAGATAGGCTGCCCCCAGAGATGTTGTTTCAATGCAATCAGGTCTGTAAACATCGCTGTCCATAATATCCGCCTGGAACTGAAGAAGAAAATCGTTTGCGGCAGCTCCTCCGTCGACCTTGAGCGCCTTGATGCGTTCCCCGAGATCCTCTGCCATCGCATTCAGCAGATCATAGGTCTGATAAGCCATGGATTCCAATGCAGCCCTTGCGATGTGATTTTTGTTTACACCTCTTGTGAGACCGAAGATCGCTCCCCTGGCATATGGATCCCAGTAAGGCGCTCCGAGACCTGTAAATGCCGGAACAATGTATGCTCCTTCCGTATCATCCACTTTCATGGCCATTTCCTGCGTCTGAGCAGCGGTTTCAATGATTCCCAATTCATCTCTGAGCCATTTTATAAGCGCACCGGAGACAAATACTGACCCTTCCAGCGCATAAGTGACTTTGCCGTTGATGCCCCATGCGATCGTCGTCAGAAGGCCATTTGTTGACGTGACCGGCGTATTTCCTGTGTTGACAAGGATAAAGCCGCCTGTGCCATATGTGTTCTTCGCTTCCCCTTTTTCGAAGCATGTCTGTCCGAAGAGTGCTGCCTGCTGATCTCCGGCAGCGCCCCCTATTACAACGCTTTCTCCAAAGATGGATTGTTCTGTCTCACCATAAATACAGCTGGATGGCATCGGCTGTGGGAGCATGCATTCCGGAATATCCAGACGTTCAAGAATCTCCTTATCCCAGCAAAGTTCGTGAATGTTGAACATCATTGTTCTGGAAGCATTGGAATAATCCGTTACATGAACACGGCCGCCTGTCAGATTCCAAATGAGCCATGTTTCAACTGTTCCAAAAAGCAGTTCACCTTTTTCTGCCCTCTCTCTGGTTCCTTCCACATTTTCCAGGATCCATCTGAGTTTCGTGCCGCTGAAATATGGATCGATCAGAAGACCTGTCTTCGCACGATACTTTTCCATCAGCCCCTCTGCCTTCAATTCCCCACAGAAATCAGCCGTTCTTCTGCATTGCCAGACGATTGCGTTGTATACGGGTTTCCCTGTGTTTTTATCCCAAACGATGGTTGTTTCCCGCTGGTTGGTAATTCCGATAGAATCAATGTCCGACGCCGTCAGACCAGCCTTTGCAAGTGCATCCCTCGCAGTTTCGAGCTGGGTTTCCCATATTTCCATCGGATCGTGCTCGACCCATCCTGCTTCAGGAAAATACTGTGTAAACTCCTTCTGTGCAATGCTGATCTGTGTACCCTCTTTGTTGTAGATAATGCATCTTGAACTCGTCGTGCCCTGATCCAGAGCCATAATATATTTTTCAGTCATCATGATTCTCCATTTTCTTTCATGATAGGATTCCGTCACTATATGATTCAGTCAATTCTGTTCTTTCTGCCGCCTTCCTGAAAGGATTTCAGATTCTCCGCCATGAGATCAATGATTAGTTTTCTCGTTTCTCGCGGCGTAAAGGCAATATGCGGTGTAATCACGCAATTCTCAAGCCCGAGCAGCGGACATGTTTCATCTGGCGGCTCCTTCGCGAGCACATCCAGTCCCGCTGCCGCGATTTTGCCGCTTTTCAGGGCATCCGCCAACGCCTGTTCCTCCACAAGCGCACCTCTTGCCGTATTGATCAGGATTGCACTATCTTTCATACTGCTTATGAATTCACTGTTCACCATTCCCCTGTTTTCCTCTGTCAGGGGACAGTTCAGTGAAACAACATCCGCTTTTACAGCTCTGTCAGGATCCTTGCTGTACGGAATGACTTCCATGCCCAACGCCTCAGCGATTTCGCCGATCCTTCTGCCGATATTCCCATATCCTACGATTCCAAGGGACTTGCCGGTCAGCAGAGTCAGCGGCGTTGTATCCACATCATCATAAGTCCCCGGATGATTGGTAAGCTGCAAAAGCAACGCAATGGCGTGCTGTGCAACCGCATCAGTCGAATAGGCAGGAATATTCGTGACAGCAACCCCAAGTTCACCAGCCGCTCTAAGATCGATATGGTTAAAACCTGTCGCTGCGATACCGATGTATTTCAGCTGCGGATGATCCACCATGATCTGTCGATCAATCGGAAAGGAGTCAATAAAAACGGCGTCGGCATCCTTCAGCCTGTCCTTAGCTTCTTCTTTTGTCGAGGTCAGAAACCATTTGAACTCACACAGGTTTTCCACTGATTCCCACGACAGATCTCCACGGTTGATATCGATACAGTCTAAAAAAACTGCTTTCATCATTGCTCACATCCTCCTGTTACAACAAGTTTACCATATGTTCTGATAGAATTCACAGATTTCTTATGCTATACTTTAGGCAAGCAGTCAGACTATGACGAATCCCGTTCTGAAAGGATATGCTGCAATGAAAAAATCAACAAAAATCATCATATTGGTTGTGCTGATCCTGATGTGCATTCTGATGGCAATTGGCGGAATCTCCATGGGTATCGCTATGGCAGGCTGATCCCGTTCTGCGGATTTCGCGCACTGGGTACATCGATACGATTGGAAACACAAGAAAAGAGACACCGCTCTACATGCGATGTCTCTTTGTTTTAGATTTACTGAATATCTCAGGCTGTCTTTAGAAATCGTGTTCTTCTTCGAGTTCGTGATGCTGAGCGATGTAAGGCTTAGCAAATGATCTCAGATACTTGTGACCAAACATGAGGTATTCTGTCTCTTCTCTGCGTGTCTTGCCGTTCTTACCAGTCTTGTTCGCGATGAAGAAGATGATGCCCAGAATGATCCAACCGCCGACAAACATCCATTCAGGACCAGTCAGTGGTGACGGGCTGCCCAGACCAGGCAGATACAGCCAGAAGAAGAACAGAGCTACCAGCATCGCCAGTGCGCCGATGACAGGACCTGCCGGTGTACGGAATGGTCTTGTAAGCTCCGGTTCCTTCTTTCTCAAGATGAAGAATGACAGTGATACCATGAAGTATGCAACTACAGTTCCGAATGCAGCAGCATCAACGAACCATACCAGTGCGGATCTTCCGGCACAAGGTGAAATGATTGTGATGATACCAACAAGAAGTACTGCTGCTGTCGGTGAGCCGTACTTAGGGTGAACCTTCGCAAAGATCTCAGGCAGCATCTTAGCTCTTGCCATTGCGAAGATAACACGTGATGCACCAACGACGAATCCGTTCCATGAGGTCAGGATTCCGCACATTGCCGCGATGATCATCAGTTTACCGAAAATCGGATTGTTCATGCACCATGCGAAGCAGTTCGCTACCGGAACAGCTGCAGGGTCATTGTTGAATCCATCGAGAACCTCTCCCGGAGTTGAAATTGCAACTGCGAAGATCATCAGGCAGTACCAGAAAGCTGCCATGCAGATGGAGATGATCATAACTCTTCCGATTTTGCCGAGAGGAATGTTCATTTCTTCAGCAGCCTGCGGAATAACGTCAAATCCTACGAACATCGCAGGTACAGCCAGCATTACTGCTACGAAGCCCTTGCCGTCTGTGAAGAGCGGAATGAAGTGTTCAATAGAACCAGTTGCCGTACCGCAGATTGCGAATGAAATACCTCCGATTGCCATTGCAACTGTAGCAACAGTCTGGAAGATAGCGGATGCCTTTGCACCTCTGTAGTTAACAACTGTCATAACAACAGCACCGACTGCTGCAATAATCAGGAACGTTGTCGTTACATCCGATCCGGCAAATGTCCATAGTGTCGCTCCCTGAGGCAGTAAGCCTGCGAACAGGAAGTTGATGGCATTGGAAAGCGCCGGACCTTCCCAGGCAGCTACGCCTAAGTAAGCCAGTGCAATCATCCAGCCGGTAAACCAGGATGCATTGTATCCCATCGCTCTGTATGAGAATACGAGTTCTCCGCCGGACAGCGGCAGCATCGGTGTCAATTCAGCATAGGTCAGACCAACAAAGATTGCCATCAGGCCTCCCAGTCCGAACGCGATCATTGCGCCCAAGCTTCCGCCGTTGCCTACCCATGAACCAGCCAGCATGATCCAGCCCCAACCGATCATGGTACCGAAAGCCAATGCCAGTATATCCTTCATGTTGAGGGATTTTTGTAATTCATGTCTTTCTTGCATGTATTTATTCTCCTATTTTTATAAGAAATAGCTGTTTCAACAGTTCTGCTTCTTATTTAGCAGCTTCTGCCAGTGCTTCTTCGAAGATCTTCAGTCCTGCTTCCAGCTGCTCATCAGTTGCAACCAGTGGGCAAAGGATTCTGATAACGTTGTTGAATGTTCCTGCTGCTTCCAGCATCAGGCCCTTGTTCATTGCGTTCTGTACGATCTTGCCTACGATCTCTGCATCCGGTGTCTTCTTCTCGTCCTTGATGAACTCGATACCCATCATTGCGCCCGTTCCTCTGACGTCGCCGATGCATGGATACTTCTTCTGCATCTCTTTGAAGCCTTTGCCGAGTACGTCTGCGATGTGCAGCGCCTTGCCAGGGAAGTCGTCTCTTGTCATGACCTCGATGACCTTCAGTGCCGATACGGCTGCCAGAGCGTTTGCTCCATAAGTTCCGCCGATCGTTCCCGGGTTCACCTTGTCCATGATCTCCTTGCTCGCTACGATCGCGGAGAGCGGAATGCCGCCTGCGATGGACTTGGCTGTCGTCATGATATCAGGAGCGCAGCCTGCTTCTGCATAGTACTCTGATGCGAACATCTTGCCGGATCTTGCCCAGCCGCACTGTACTTCGTCACATACCATCAGGATACCGTGCTCGTCGCAGATCTTTCTGACTGCCTTGACCCACTCCAGCGGTGCAGGAATGAATCCGCCTTCGCCCTGTACCGGCTCGAACAAGATCGCCGCGCATGAGTCATACGGCGTCGCCTCGATGAATACTTCTTCCAGTTTGCCTACATAGTAGTCGATGGCAGCATCGCCTTCCAGGTCGCCCGGCGCTCTGTACAGGTTCGGGAACTCTGCTCTGTAGATACCGTCAGGGAATGGTCCCATGCCGACTGCGTATGCTTTCTTCGCCGTCATCGTCATCGTCAGGGATGTTCTGCCGTGGAACGCGCCTGTGAATACGATGATGTTCGGTCTTCCGGTTGCGTTTCTCGCTACCTTGACCGCGTTCTCATCCGCCTCGGAACCTGAACATACGAAGAACGCCTGCTTCTCTTCGCCTCTTACCGGGGCGATCTTGCAGAACTCTTCCGCCAGTGCGATGTACGGCTCGTGCGTCGTGATGTTGAACATCGAGTGGAAATACTTGTCCGCCTGGGCCTTGACTGCTTCGATCAGCTCAGGATGGGAGTATCCGATGTTCAGTACGCCTACGCCTGCGATCCAGTCGAGGAAGATGTTTCCGTCGACGTCCTCGAACATTGCGCCTTCGCCTCTTTCGATGGCTGCTTTGTACGCAGTTCCGATCGCCTTCGG
>JAILDT010000139.1 GCA_024689085.1 Clostridia bacterium
TCCGCATCGAGGGCCGCTCTCGTGCATGCCACGGCTCCGCCGAGTCTGTCAGCCAGCGTTTCGAGTTTATGCCAGACTGCTTCGCTTCCCAGTCCATAGCCGCCGCAGATAATAAGTTCTGCCTGCGCGACGTTGCCTGCAGACTGCTCCCGCGGTGACGCCTTGACCATGCGGAAGGCACCCTGTGCTTTTTCGCCTGCCGGAATTCTGCCGTCTGCTGCCATCGCGTCGATATCGACGACCCTGCAGCGTCCCGCCTCGCAGAGTGATTCCTGCAGATCCTCTGCCGGATCCCGGAACATACCCGGCTTCACCGTCGCAATAGCAGGCTGTCCTGCTTTTGCATCCGGTACGAAAATTTCGCCGACAGCTCTTCCTCCAAAAGCAGGAATGAGGAATGTGAGCTGTCCTTCACCGTTGCTCTGGATGTCAACGCAGTGGGCACAGACGCCTGTTCCGAGGCGCACGCCCAACGCCGGCGCGACTTCTTCCCCCAGAGCCGTTGCACCGATGAGAACGAGTTCCGGCGATTCTTCTCTGATGATCTGTTCCATCATCTGCAGCGCGATGTGATGAGTCCGGTGGGCTTTCACGATGACGTACGCCGGCGCGCTGAAGAGTGCATCTGCCTTGCCCAGCAACTGTCCGGCCACCGGGTTTCCCTGATCGAGGATCAGGATTTTCTTGATCTCCTGCACCTTCATATCAAAGCCCTGCCTTTCGTATGATCTGCAGGATACCAGTTGCAGCCTCCTCCGGTGTCTCTCCGATGGTTTCGCCCGCTCTGCCCTGTTCCGGATCGAACATTCTGCCTGGCCTGGTCGATGATCCTGCCAGACCGGTGCGCTCTGTATCGATGCCCAGATCTCCTGCGTCCCAGATGGTCAGCGGTTTTTTACGTGCTTTGATGATACCCATCGCCGTGACGAACCGCGGCTTGTTGATGTCTCTCGTTACTCCGATCACCGCCGGCTCTTCCCCTTCAAAGGTCAGCATGACTTCTTCGCTGCGCTTGACCGCGCGCAAAGTCTCCCCGCTGACGTCGAGGCGGCACACGTTGGAAATGTGGGTACGCCCAAGCCATTCGGCGACCTGCACGGCCACGTGGGAAGTCCCGCCGTCCGCACTGGACGTGCCGGCGAGAATCAGATCGAACGTGAATGCTTTCACCTCTTCGATCCTGCGGACCGCCGCCGCCAGGGTATAAGACGTCGCGTACGTGTCGGCCCCGCCGAAGGCTTTGTCCGACAGCAGAATCGCCTCGTCCGCACCCATGGCCAGCGCCTCCACCAGCTTATCCTTCGCCTCTTCCGGCGCCATGGCGAGCGCAATCACAGCGCTCTGCCCGCGGCCCGATTGTTCCGCCAGCTGCAGCGCTGTTTCCAGAGCGTTCCGGCTTTCCGGATCGATCACATGAGGAATCCCATCCCGGATCAGCCTGCCGCTCTCCGCGTCTATTCGTACGTCCTTCTCCTTTTCGGGATCAGGAACCGGTTTGATCAGTACAAGTATGTTCATGAAAACTTCTTAAGCGTCTCGCCCGCGACGATCATCTTCTGGATCTCGCTGGTCCCGCAGGACGGCACGCAGCCAATGGCGTCGCGCAGATATCTGCCCGCCGGATATTCATTGACGAATCCGTATCCGCCCATGATCTCAATGAGTCTTCTGGCGGATCTGACCGCAGCTTCGGACGTAAAGTACTTGGCCATGGAAAACTCTGCTCCGACCTGTCCCGCGTCCTTCATAGCCGCCGCGTTGTACAGCATGAGCCGCGCCGCTTCATAGTCGCAGCGAATTTCCGCAATGTGGAACTGGATTGCCTGCAGCTTCGACAGCGGCTTGCCGTAAAGGATCCGCTCCTTCGCAAAGGCCACCGCATCCTCCAGGCACGCCCTCAGGATGCCCAGTTCAATGGCCGCCATGCTGGCTCTGCCCACTTCGCCCAGTTCCTTCATGGTGATCGGCATACCTTTGCCCGGCGCGCCGACAGTATTACTGACAGGCACCTTCACATTGTCCATGATCAGCTCGCCTGTGTAGGAGCCCTTAAGCCCCATTTTGTTTTCTTCTCTGCCCGGCTTGAAGCCTTCGGTGCCCGCTTCGATGGCGATGGTCGACATGACAGGACGGCCTTTTTCATCTTCGCCTGTTTTGCATGTGACGACCGTCACACCTGCACAGTGGGAGTTGGTGATGAAACACTTTCTACCGTTGATGGTCCAGGTTTCGCCATCGAGGACAGCTTCTGTCTTCAGTCCCGCCACGTCGCTGCCGCCGCCCGGCTCTGTGACCGCAAGTCCGCAGACGCAGCTGCCGTCGCACATGCCCGGGAGCCACTTCTGCTTCTGTTCTTCACTGCCGTAGTCGACGATGGCAGCCACGCCCAGATGATGGGTGAACACCATCATGGCCAGTCCGGCCGAATATCTGGCAATCTCCTCCAGAGCCATGCACCGCTCGATGTGGCCGAGACCGACGCCGCCGTACTCCTCCGGAACGAAGATTCCCATGATGCCCATTTCGCCCAGTTTCGGCACGATTTCCATCGGCACCCGATCTTCCGCATCCCATTCGGCCGCGTACGGCGCGATTTCCTCCTTCGCGAACTGTGCAAAAGCATCACGAAGCATCACCTGTTCTTCGGTGAAATTAAAATCCATCGATCTGTCCTCCTGTTAGTCCTCTTCGATTGTGACCTTGGCCATTCTCTGTGGCTTCTTCGGCTTGTCGCTTGCGTCGCGCGGTGTCATCACAATGGCATCCGCAACTTCCTGTCCTTCGATGATCTTGCCGAAGGCTGCGTATTCACCGTCGAGGAACGGCGCATCGTGGACCATGATAAAGAACTGTGATCCCGCTGAGTTCGGGAACATGGTTCTCGCCATGGACATAACGCCTGTCGTGTGCTTGAGGTTGTTTTCGAATCCGTTGGAAGTGAATTCGCCCTTGATGGTCCATCCCGGGCCGCCTGTGCCGTTGCCCTTCGGGCATCCGCCCTGGATCATGAATCCCGGAATGACTCTGTGGAAGGTAAGTCCGTCGTAGAACCCGTCTTTGACCAGTTTCTCAAAGTTTGCCACGGTCTCCGGCGCGATCTCCGGATAGAGTTCCCCTCTCATGACGCCGCCGTCTTCCATCTCGATTCTTACGTATTTCATTGCAAGTCCTCCTCTAAAAAAGTGTTTGCTGCTTTTGCATTATTCATCACGCATTCTGAATGCGTTGTAGTCTATGGTGCCCTGCTCCAGATGCTGCCACAGTTCGTGGCGCAAAAATTCCGGATACAGGTTTTCCAGGTCCGCTACTTCCTCCCGGTGCATGAACCGGATGTCTGCCAGCACCTGCCCGGACTCGGTCAGCTCCGGATCGCGCCCCAGTTTGAGCTCGCCGCCCGTGACGCGGGCCCGGAAGAAGTTGACGAAACGCTGTCCTCTCTCGGAGACTTCTTCCACGTGCCAGACAAGGCCTGTGATTTCAACCTCCAGCCCAGTCTCCTCCCAGACTTCGCGCACTGCCGCCTGTGCGGAGCTTTCGCCTTCTTCGATGCCACCGCCTGGAGCCATCCACACGGTGCGCTCCGGGTGAACGTGTTTCACCATCAGTATTCTGTTTTCCTCATCCAGTACGATGACTCTGACGCCGCCTGTCCACATATCACATGACTCCGTATATGACCGCACCCGCCGCGCCCATGAGCAGCATGACGTGGAGCGGTTTCATTTTCACAAGGCTGATGAGCAGAATCGACGCAGCGAAAATGCCCATCGGGATCAGATTGTAGTAGCCCGGATCCATCATCTCCGCGGACACCACCGGTCCCTTCACGAGCACGCTGTTCATCATGAAGATGACAGCGGCCAGCAGCAGTCCGATGGTCACGGGACGAATACCCACAAAGGCTCCTTCCACCACCGTGCTGTCCCGGTATTTATCCAGAAGCCGGATGACGATCAGCATGATGAGGAAGCACGGCGTACATACGCCGATGGTTGCCGCGATGGCGCCCGGCAGACCTGCCGCTTCCAGCCCGATGTAAGTCGCCGCATTGACAGCGACCGGTCCCGGCGTGACCTGGGACAGTGCGACCATGTCCGAAAAGTCCGATCCATCCAGCTGACTGAACTCCTGCATGCTCTGGTAAATCAGCGGGAGCATGGCGTTGCCGCCGCCGAAGGAGAACAGTCCGATTTTGAAAAACGCAAGGAACAGTCTGAGGAGTATCATGTGTCCACCTCCTGACTGTTCTTCATCGTTTCAATTCTGTAGTATGCGATACCGATCACGATTCCAGCCAGTATGACCAGGATGACCGTAACGCCAAAGAAGCCCACCGCCAGCAGTGACGCCAGCGCCATGCATACGGTGAAAACCACACGGCCCTTTCCGACCGGCTTGCCGCTTCTGCCGCTGCACATCTGTATGAGCAGCTTGATGGACGCCACGATCAGCAGTCCGCAGACGGCCGCCTTGATGCCCATGAACGCGCCGGCGACGAACTTGTTGTCGCCGATAGCGTCCAGCACTGCCACCAGTATCAGTATTGAAACAAAGGCAGGAAGCACGACGCCGAAAGTCGCCGCCAAAGCCCCTGCGATGCCCCGCTTTCTGTATCCTACGTAAGTCGCTATGTTGATCGCAATGACGCCGGGCAGCGACTGGCCTACAGCAATGCAGTCCAGCATTTCCTCATCGGAAAGCCACTTTTTTTCTACCGTGGCTACATGCTGAATCTGCGGGATCATGGCCGCTCCGCCGCCGATAGTAAATAAACCTATTTTGAAGAACTCCCAAAACAGGTTTATCATTCTATCTCCGGATCCTTTATTTGAAATAGCACCTTCCGTCTTTTTCCGCATTTACCGTTTCGATTGCTTTCGCAATTCCTTCTTCCACCGGGAGCTCGGTCTTGTCCTCGTCCCGTCTCATCTTGTACTCAATGATTCCGTCGGCGGCGCCTCTTCCGACCGTGATTCTGATCGGGATGCCGATCAGATCCGCGTCCTTGAACTTGACGCCCGGACGTTCCTTTCTGTCGTCGAGGATGACTTCGACGCCGGCGGCCACAAGCTTCTCATACACGTTCTCCGCGACAGCCATCTGAACCTCATCGTCCGGCTTCATCAGCGTGATGATTACATGGTACGGCGCCACTGACATCGGCCAGATGATGCCGTTCTCATCGTGATTCTCAGGCATGTCGATGATAGCCTGGAAGGTCCTCGAGATACCGATACCGTAACAGCCCATCAGAATCGGGAGATCATGCTGGTTTTCATCTTTGTAGGTCGCGCCCATGGCGGCGGAATACTTGGTCCCCAGTTTGAAGATCTGACCGACCTCGACGCCACGCGCGTGCTTGATTGGCGCACCGCATACCGGGCATGGATCTCCTTCGAGCAGATTCTTCACGTCCGTGACGATATCCGCCTTCCAGTCGCGTCCATAGTTGACATTTTTAATGTGGAAGTCCTTCTCGCAGGCTCCCGCTGCCAGGTTCTTCAGACCCGGTACTTCGCTGTCCGCCACGATGATGCAGTCATGCAGTCCCGTCGGACCCGTGAAACCTCCGACACATCCGCACTTCTCCGCCATCTTCTCTTCATCTGCAAAGGCAATCGCGTACTCATGCACGCCCAGAGCGTTGACCAGCTTGGTCATATTCAGTTCCCTGTCACCGCGGATGAAGACTGCAACGTACCCATTGACCTTGTCGTCCTCGCCGTAGGTCTCGAACAAGAGAGCTTTCAAGGTCTGCTTTTTATCCAGGCTGAGGTAATCGGCGACTGCCTCGATGGTTGACGTTCCCGGTGTGCTGACCTTCTTCATCGGCAGCATTTCGGACGTATCTTCCGGCGCGTCCTTGCATGCAGCTTTCTCGATGGTGGTGGCCAGATTGCAGCTGTCGCAGTAGCAGATTTCGCTCTCGCCATACTCGCAGAGGGCTGTAAATTCATGAGATCCGGAACCGCCGATTGCGCCGTTGTCCGCCTCTACCGGACGGAACGTGAGCCCGCACCTTGTGAACACCTTAGTGTAGGCGTCGTACATCTGCTGGTAGCTTTCCTCCAGTCCCGCCTCATCTCTGTCGAAGGAATAGTTGTCCTTCATGATGAAGTTCCGGGAGCGCATCATGCCGAAGCGCGGACGTGCCTCATCCCTGAACTTATCCGTAATCTGATACAGCATCATCGGAAGCTGCCGGTAGGACGAAAGGTCATTCCGGACGATGTCCGTGAATACTTCTTCCGCCGTCGGTCCCAGGCAGAATCCTCTGCCGTTTCTGTCGTTCAATCTCCACATTTCAGGACCATAGGCATCCCATCTGCCCGACTCCTCCCAGAGTTCTCCCGGCTGGAGTACGGACGTGCAGATCTCCTGGGCGCCTTTGGCATCCATTTCTTCTCTGACGATGTTCTCGATCTTTCTGATGGTCCGGTATCCCATCGGCATATAGCTGTAGATCCCCGCTGCCGTCTTCTTGATCATGCCTGCCCGGAGCAGCAGAATATGGCTTGGAATCTCCGCCTCGTTTGGTACTTCCCTGTAAGTCCTGAAAAATGCTTGTGATAATTTCATTTGTTTTCCTCGTATTGTTGCTTTTGCTTATCTGTAAATGGAGCAGACCGCTTCACATGCGATCCCCTCTTCTCTTCCTGTGAATCCCAGTTGTTCCGTCGTCGTTCCCTTGATGTTCACGCGTGAACGGTCGATTCCCAGAACGCCTGAAATGTTGTCCCGCATCTCATCGATGTACGGACTGATCTTCGGTTTCTGGGCGATGAGTGTAACGTCGATGTTTCCGATGTTGTAGAAGTTTTCCTCCAGCATCTTTTTCACTTTCGCCAGGAGCACTGTGCTGTCCGCGTCCTTGTAAGTCTCATCGCTGTCCGGAAAGTGCTTCCCAATATCGCCGAGGGCCGCCGCCCCCAGCAGCGCGTCCATGACAGCATGTACGAGCACGTCCGCATCGGAGTGTCCCAGAAGGCCCCTGTCATACGGGATGTCCACACCGCCGAGGATCAGTTTCCTTCCCTCTGCGAACCGGTGTACATCGAAGCCTGTTCCTACTCTGTTTTCCATAGGCAAGTCCTCCCTGGTCGTGATCTTGATGTTGCCGTAATCTCCGTCCACGATGGAGATTTCATTGCCGGCCCATTCAACGATAGACGCGTCATCCGTTCCAGAAAAGCCTTCATCGAACGCCTTGTCGTACGCTTCGATGAGCATGGATTTCCGGAATCCCTGCGGCGTCTGAACCGAGTAGTAGTCAGCCCGGTCGACGCTGATGCTTGAACTGCTGCCCGGCTCCATCCTGCGTACGCTGTTCTTCATGGCGACACACGCCACGGCAGCGCCGTTCAGTTCCGTCTCCTCCAGAACGTTCAGAATGACATCCTTTCCGATGAACGGTCTCGCTCCGTCGTGGATGAGCACCATGGAAACGCCCGGCTTTCTGGCGTTGATCTCCTGCAAGGCGTTGAAGACAGAATCCTGCCTTCTGCTGCCCCCTGCGACGATACCTTCAACCTTGTGGAATCCTCTCTCCTCGACGATGTCCGCACACATTTTCTGGTACTCATGATTCGTGACAACGAAAATGTAATCGACTTCGTCGATGTCTTCGAAGGCTCTGATTGTTTTGGCAATCACGTATTCACCGCCGATCTTCAGATACTGCTTCGGGACAGGAGCGCCGAGGCGTTTGCCCTGTCCCGCTGCGGCGATAATGACTGCGACTTTGTTGCGTTTGTACATCCCAGTTTACCTTTGAACATTGCCTGCAGGTTTTGCGAAAATCATCCTGCCCGCAGATGTCTGAAGCACACTGCTTACTACAACTTTAATTGTCTGTCCTATGAACGGCTTGCCTTCCTCGATGACGATCATGGTGCCGTCGTCGAGATACGCAACGGCCTGCCCGCTCTCCTTACCTTCCTTGACGAGAGTGAGAATCATCTCCTCTCCCGGCAGCACCACCGGTTTCAGGGTGTTGGCCAGTTCGTTGATGTTGAGCACGGGTATCCCCTTGATGGCTGCGACCTTGTTCAGGTTGAAGTCGTTCGTGACGACTTTGCCGTTCATGATCTGTGCGAGTTTCAGGAGTTTGACGTCCACTTCCGGGATTTCATCAAGCACCTTTTCCGAAGCTGTATTGTATATTTCAACTCCGTATTCCTCCTGGATCGCGTTCAGGATATCCAAACCGCGCCGCCCTCTCTGTCTCTTCAGAGAATCCGACGAATCCGCGATATGCTGAAGCTCGACGAGAACAAATTCCGGGATGATAATAGACCCCTCGATAAATCCCGTCTCCAGAATGTCTGCTATTCTTCCATCGATGATAACGCTGGTGTCAAATATCTTAGGTGTCGCATCGCCCTTCTGCCTGCCGCTCCTGCCCGTCTGGGAAGAACCCTTCCTGGTGTTGAGAAGGAACGTTCCAAACTCCTTGGCTTTGCTGTTGACAACGAACACGCCGAGAGCACCGAGTATAAGATACGTCATGATATTGACGATAATATTGACGACTGGTATCTCAATACTGGTATAAATGCCCCTGCTTATGAGGTAGGCAACAAACAGGCCCATAATCAGCCCTGCTATTGTCGACAGGATGTCGTTGAGCGGTGTGTCCTTGAGGTCAGACTCCAGATTTCCGGCAGCCCTCAGGCCGCCTCTTCTGAACAGTGGAAACAGTTTGTAAAAAATAATAGCGAAGATAAGTGCGAATACAACGGTGATGAAAATAATCTCGACCATTGAGAATTCTGTTTCCAGATTGTAGCCTTTCAGTCCAGCCCAGTACTTGACAAGCAGATATAAGCCGTAACCAACGATAGCGCCTACGATGGTAAAGACAGCCCTTACCAACTTTCCGAGCACTTTGTGTTTACCTCCTTTCTTCCGAAATTCGTATCACCTGAAAAGGCGGAATCTCCACGCTTACACAATGATTGAACTATATTGCGTCTTCAATCATATCGAGCGCTTCCTCTTCCGTGATGTCGAGTGCGAGCATGATCTCACTTTGGAGAATCTTGCGGGCGTTGGAGAGCATCTTCTTTTCTCCCGCAGAAAGCCCGCTCACCCGGTCGTGCCTTGTGAGATCCCTCACGACTTCAGCGACGAGATTGATGTCGCCGGTCTTGAGTTTTTCTGTGTTCGCCCTGTACCGCTTGCTCCAGTTTCCACTCAGTTCCGTGGACGCCCGGTCAAGCACAGCAATTGCTTCGTCGACTTGTTCGCGTGTTACTACAGGCCTCACTCCAATGTCATCGCAAGCCTCGACGGGAATCATCACTTCCATGTCTCCGCAGGGAACGTGGAGTAGATAATAGTCCTTCACTTCCCCGAGGATCTCGCAGCTTTCGATCTGTCTGATGACTCCTGCTCCATGCATAGGGTACAGGACCTTATCGCCTGTTCTATACATAAGAAACCTCCTGGTCATACGTACTGATATTATAGCATATTTGCGTCACGATTTCATCACATTTCTGTGTTATAATGCACTCGAAATAGCTAGAAAAGACGAACCTTTAAGGAGATAAATATGGCAAAACTACTTATCGTCGATGACGAGAAAGGAATACGCGACGTGATCAGGGAGTATTCCGAGTTCAACGGGCACGAAGTGACCGAGGCCGAAGACGGCATGACCGCCGTCGGTTTCTGCAAGCTCAACGAGTACGATCTCATCATCATGGACATCATGATGCCGAAACTGGATGGCTTTTCCGCCTGTAAAGAGATACGCAAAATCACCGATACGCCGGTGATCATGCTCTCTGCCAGGGGCGAAGAATACGATAAGCTCTTCGGGTTTGAACTGGGTATCGACGATTATGTTGTCAAGCCGTTCAGTCCGAAGGAACTGATGGCCCGCGTCAACGCTGTGCTTGCCAGACGCAGCGGAAGTGTCAAGGCGGATGAGGACGTGCTCCGGTTCAACGGCCTGGAAATCAACATCCCGGCCCGCACGGTGTCCATCGACGGAGAGCGCGTGGAGCTGACACCGAAGGAATACGACCTTCTCTTCTACCTGGTGCAGAACAAGAACATCGCCCTCTCAAGAGACAAACTTCTGTCGGATATCTGGGGCTATGACTTCTTCGGCGACGACAGAACCATCGATACGCACATCAAGAATCTCAGAAGCAGTCTCGGCAAGTACAGAGACTACATCGTTACACTCAGAGGAGTAGGATACAAATTTGAAGTTAAAGATTGATACCAAAAGCATCAAGTTCAAATCCTGGCTCTACTTTATCCTGTTTGCGGCTGTGCTCATGGCCGCCCTCTGGATCGTTCAGGTGCTTCTGCTCAACAATCTGTACGGCACCATGAAGACGTCCCAGACAGAAAAAGTCGCCAAGAACATTGAAGCATCCTTCCAAAGCAACGATCAGGAGGATTTCTTTGATGATGTCTCGGATTATTCCAGCTCCCACGACATGTATATCTACGTGGTCTCCTACGACGGCAAGACCACATATTTCAGTCCGTCTTCCGGCGACTACGACATGTCGGATCAGGTTGCCCAGGAAGACAACCCGGCAGAGAAGGAGCCGGCAGGCCCGAAAGGCCCGTCCATCAGCCCGCAGTACATCTCCCAGATGCAAAGCCTTAACGAAGAGATGATCAAAAAAGGCGGCATTGCCTCTATGACCTTCGGCAACGACGACAAATCCCAGAAGGTTCTCGCATGCGGCACCGTGCTGCACGCCGAGGATAAGGAGGATATGATCGTCTATATCTTCTCGCCGCTGTATCCGGTTTCTTCGACCATCAGCATCCTGGCCCGCCAGCTGGTCATCGTTACGCTGATCTCGCTGATTCTGGCCTGCGTGATCTCATTCTATCTGTCCAACAGAATCACCCGTCCAATCAGGAAAATCAATAACTCAGCCAAGCGTTTGGCAGCCGGCGAATACGGTATTGTCTTCACCGGCGGACACTATACGGAAATCAACGATCTGGCTGACACCCTGACAGGCGCTTCCATAGAACTGGAAAAATCCGATTTGATGCAGAAGGATCTCATCGCCAACGTTTCCCATGACTTGCGCACGCCGCTGACCATGATCAAATCCTATGCGGAGATGATCCGGGATATCTCCGGCGACGACCCGGTCAAACGTAAACAGCACCTGAATGTGATCATCGACGAGACGGACAGGCTCAACAATCTCGTTGGGGATCTCCTGACTGTATCCAGAATCCAGTCGGGTAAGAACACACTGGAAAAGAGCCGGTTCTCACTGACCGAAGCGGTGAAAGCAATCGTCGAGACCTACCGTGTCAAGGAACTGGAAGAAGGATATATCATCAATCTGAAGTGTCCGGCGGACTTCAATGTCTGTGCGGACGAAGAAAAAATAAAACAGGTTGTTTCCAACCTGATTTCCAATGCTGTCAAATTCTGCGGAGACGACAAGACTGTCGACGTGGTGTTGAAGAAGCAGGGCCGCCAGGTGCGGGTGTCTGTCATCGATCATGGATGCGGCATCGCCCCGGAGGACCTGGAACACATCTGGGAACGCTACTACAGAGCAAGTTCCAATATGGTCCGTACCGTGGAAGGTTCCGGTCTTGGCCTGTCTATCTGCAAGGAAATACTGTCCCAGCACAAATCTGATTTTGGCGTGGACAGCGCGGTAGGCAAGGGTTCCACCTTCTGGTTCAAGCTTGACCTCGTTAAATAGAATAGGTTTTCGGAAACAGCTCTTTCGCTTCCGTGATATTCCGGATGCCCACGATCTCGATGCGGTAGGACTCCCTGTCCTTTTCCCGGAGATGCTGGGCGTTTTTGATTGGCATCACAATGCGTCTGAAGCCCAGACGCTGCGCCTCCCTGACAATCTTATCGCAGTTCTGCACTGCGCGGAGGTCCCCGGTGAGACCGATCTCACCAATGACAAGCGTCCTGCTGTCGAACTTCTTTCCTGTGCAGGAAGAATAGACCGCCATGGCAACCGCCAGATCAGTGTACGTTCCTTCCGGTCTGAGACCACCTACGATATTCACATAAACGTCCTGGTTCAGGAGCTTGAGCCCCATCTTCTTCTCCAGAACTGCAATGAGCATGTTCAGCCTCGAACTGTCAATACCCAACGCCGTTCTCCGCGCAAAGCCGATATTGCATGGGCTGGTCAGGGCCTGTACCTCCAGGATAAGCGGGCGTGTTCCTTCGTAGACCGCTGTCGCAACTGCCCCTTCGCTGTCCTTGTCCATTTCCTCCATCAGGATTCCTGAAAGGTTTTCTATTTCAATGAGTCCTTCTTCCGCCATCTCGAAGGCCCCGATTTCGCTGGTCGTTCCGAACCGGTTCTTCTGGGCGCGAAGGATTCTCATCTCATGACTTCTGTCACCGGTAAAGCTCAGCACGCAGTCCACCATGTGCTCCACAATCCGCGGTCCTGCCAGATCTCCGCTCTTGGTGACATGGGCAACGATGAAGACCGGAATGTTACAGGATTTGCCGATTCTCATCAGCTCATTGCCGCACGCCCTGACCTGGGACACACTTCCCGGCGCTGACTCAAGATCTGCGCTGTACATGGTCTGAATCGAATCCACGATGAGGAATACCGGATTGAGATTCTGACACACAGCGCTCACGTTCTCTATATTTGTTTCTGCCAGAATAAACAGGTTGCTGCTGATTCCGTTTGCACCGCAGATCCTGTCAGCTCTCATTCTGATCTGTTCTTCCGACTCCTCTCCGGACACATAGAGAACGACGCCTTCCGACTCTGCAATATGCTGGGCCGCCTGCAGTATGATCGTTGATTTACCGATGCCCGGTTCCCCCGAAATCAGGCAGAGAGATCCCGGCACGAGCCCTCCCCCAAGGACTCTGTTGAGTTCTCTGATTCCTGTATCTATTCTGGCTGCTTCAGAAGATTTCACCTCTGCGAGTCGCTCCGGTCTGCCTGCTTTCGCAGTGCCGGCGCTGACGCCTCCCGCGCCTCCGGAAGTTCTTCTTCTCTTGTCGTCTGCCGCGAACTCCACGACCTTCTGCTCGAACATGGAATTCCATGCGCCGCAGACAGGACACTGCCCCACCCACTTGGCGCTCTCGCTTCCGCATTCATTGCATACAAATACTGTTTTCGGTTTCTTCGCCATCTGCCGTCCGACCTTTCCTTTTTTGGTGCAAACATTTGTTCTTTTTTCTATATTCTACCGTCTGTGGCATCTCCTGTCAAGCATTGAACAGCCTGTAAAACAAAGGTTTGCCCTTTGAGAGGTACTCTCTGCAGTTTCTGTGCAATTCTTATTTCAAACCTGCGGATTTATTCACATTGAGGCTTCCCCGAATTGTCTTTTTGAAGCACATCCCGCAGATTATGAAGATTCCTTTACTATTATCTGCGGGATTCTCATGTCTGACACAACCGCTATATCATCTTTCGTGAAATATCCCGCAGATTTCATCCGGGAGTTGTTCCAAAACTGCGGGACGTACCTATTTCGTCTCCCGATTATAACAAAACGGACCCGCAATCGCGGGCCCGCAGTGTGGTTCTGTTTTCACAATTATTTTTCTTCCTGGGAAGCCTTGTAATCAGCGATGATTTTCTGTGAGATGTTGGCAGGAACAGGATCATGTCTTGAGAATTCCATCTCGAAGGATCCTCTTGCCTGTGTCATTGTTCTCAGTGCGATTGCATAGTCAAGCAGTTCCGCCTGAGGTGCTTCTGCCATCAGTTTCTGGATACCGCCTCCGATTGGCTCCATACCGAGGACCGCGCCGCGTCTGTTCGGCAGGTCGCCCATAACAGCGCCAACGTAATCGTCCGGCACCTTGATCTCCAGCTTCATGATCGGCTCGAGCAGGCACGGATTGGCTTCCGCGATACCCTTCTTGAATGCCAGTGAAGCCGCGATCTTGAACGCCATTTCGTTGGAGTCTACTTCGTGGTAGGAACCATCGTAGAGGATTGCCTTAACGTTCTGTACTTTACATCCTGCGAGAGGGCCTTTTTCCATGCACTCTCTGAGTCCCTTTTCAACCGCAGGCACGTAGTTCTTAGGAACAGAACCGCCGAACAGTTCTTCGCCGAATTCAAACTCTTCCTCGGAAGGTGAGAATTTGATCCAGACGTCACCATACTGTCCTGCACCGCCTGTCTGCTTCTTGTGCTTACCCTGAACGTCTGAAGTTCCCTTGATTGTCTCTCTGTAAGCGATCTTCTGAGGAACGGTGTTGACGTCAACGCCGAACTTATCCTTGAGCTTATCCTTCATGATGTTCAGCTGAATGTCACCCTGACCTCCGATGAGGGTCTGGTGGGTTTCAATGTTGTTTTCGAGAACGAATGACGGGTCTTCCTCCATCAGTCTCTTCAGACCGGAACCCATCTTCTCGTCGTCGCCGCTCTTGGCAGGCTCAACACACTGATAAAGAGTCGGTGAAGGGAAATGAATTTTAGGGAACTGAATGATATTCGCCTTTTCACAGAGTGTGTCGCCCGTTTTTGTGTTCTGAAGCTTACCGATTGCAACGATATCGCCTGCAACGACTTCCGGAGCGTCTTCCTGGTTCTTGCCTCTAACGAAGAACAGGGAACCAAGTTTCTCATCCTTCTCGGAATTCGCGTTGTAGATTGACTGACCAGCCTTGATCGTTCCGCTGATGACCTTAGCCAGTGAAATCTTACCGAGGAATGAATCAGCCAGTGTCTTGAATACGAATACTGCCGGCTTGCCTGCAGGATCTACTGGAACTTCGATTTCTTCTTCCTTGCCGTTAACTGCCGGATACGGCTCGTGGTCAGCTGGCTTCGGTACGAAGTCGATGAACTGCTGGAGCACTTCCTGGACGCCGTCGCCCTTCAGTGAGGAACATGAGAATACAGGAACAATGTCTCCGGTTCCGATACCTTTGGACAGGCCTCTGGCGAACTGTTCGTCCGTCAGTTCCATGTTCTCAAAGTAGTATTCCATGAGTTCTTCGTCTGTTCCGGCGATTTCCTCTTCCAGTGACTCTCTGTCATCGAGGGTTACGACGGATGAACCGAACTTCGCCTTGAGCTGAGAAACCAGATCGTCAAGGTCGACGTTCTCTTTGTCAGTCTTGTTGATCAGGAAAAATCTCGGGACGGAGAATTCCTTGCATGAATCCCATGCTTTCTCAGTTCCAACCTGGATGCCTGATGCTGCATCAACGAGGATCGCTGCTGCTTCGACTGCTCTCAGCGCTGAGTTGACTTCACCTACGAAATCGAATGATCCCGGTGTGTCGACGAAGTTAATCTTCACTTTGTTAAATTCAACAGGTACGACTGAGCAGTTGATGGAATAGCCCTTCTCGATCTCCATCTTGTCATAGTCGGAGACTGTCTGGCCTTCTTCAACTTTGCCGAGTCTTGAAATAACGCCAGTCGCCAGCAGCGCAGCTTCCAGGAACGTGGTTTTGCCACTTCCGCCGTGTCCTACCAGCGCGACGTTTCTAATGTTTTCGCTTTTATAGCCCTTCATTAATGAGACCTCCCTAAAAATATTATGATCCGTTTTTTGTATGCCCGCGCATACGCAATTAGTATAACATTCAGGGAAATCGATATCAATCAGTTTTTGTCGGCTGAAGGACATCTATTCTCGTCTGCTCTCTCCGGTCAGTCAGTTCTCCTACGACCAGCAGCCTGCCTTTCCCGTTTCTCACATGGTGAGAGCAGGTCGACAAAACAATCATTTCTTTACAGGTGCTGTCGGAAGCCTGTTGCTGAATGGCTCTGGCTCTGCACTCCTCTGCAAAAGCATCAAGTTCCTCCTGCGAGCATATGTACTGACAACTGGCGTAATTCCATTGGTCTACACTGGTTCCGCTGCAGCACATGATTTCAAATGTCCGTTTTTCGGCGTTCCTGCCGCCGTCTGCCAAGACATAGAATCTAATTGTTCTGTTCTCTCTGAAGAAGTGCTCTTCTTTGAATCTGTGCAGAGGATGCAGCATGGTTCCGTACATCCACATATTATGACCGTATACAAGCGTACACAGATCTTCATCCTTCCAATCCTCTTCGACGAAGAGGCTTCCCGATGCATTGCGCTCTCCTCTGAAATCCCTGTAGAGATACTTTTCTCCCCGCATGACAGGATAATTGATGCCCGTTCCATCCACCTGCAGCCATCCGACCATATCGTGATTCTCCTGATATTTCTTCAGAAGATCGAGTCCTTCCCATTCCTTCTGTCTTGCCGCGTCCTCAAAGCGCGGCAGCCCCATCAGGCAGAACAAGAATCCATCGATAACCAGAATCAAAAGCAACAGCACCAGAAGATCCGCTGTTATCCATCTTCCTGCTTTCATTATTTGTAGACAACGCTGATGCAGTGATCCGCGCTGATCCTGCGGAAACAATATCCTGTTCCGTACTTTGCCGCATCTTCCTTTTTTCCGTCGACTTGTATGGTATCCAACGTTTTTCCTTCGGAAGGCGCGTAGCGAATGCTCACATCCTGTCCGGCCATATAGTTGTTTCCCTGGGTGATCGTCCCATTGGTGCAGCTGGTTCTGACCGCAAACGTGTTGATACTGCAAACAATGTGTACAGGCTTATTCAGGTTTTTCCCTGAGGCTCTGTATCCTTTGAATGCGCCGTCGCTGATCTTCCCTTTTCTCCACTTGTCGCCGATTGCATTGGATTTTTTAATCTGCTTGTTAATCTTGCCCGTCAGTTTGTTCGCGTGTCCGCCTGCGTGATGGCCCCAGGTGACGCCTGTACCGTTTCCTATGTCCCTATGCGATCCGCATTCGTAAATGAGCGGATGTCCGTCTGTGTCCTTCCCCATGTACACAAATGCATGTCCTGATCTGCACAGTATATCACCGTATCTGGCTCCGCCATTCGCAGCTAAATGCTTCAGGCTTTTGTGCGGATATGAAATAGAAAGTAAGGGAGATGATTCTTTCAGGTGTTTCACCGTTCCGTTAGGAGTCGTCCCGTTGTTCGAACTAAGCCAGATGCATCCGCTGTCCGGCGCAATGATGCCTGTCCGCTTCAACGAAACTGTCGGCAGTGTGACGCAGCTTTGGGTATTCCCTTTTTTACCTGTTCTGCCGCTCCATACACCCCTGCTGTCCGTCCAGTACTTTCCGGGAGCCGCTCGACTGTATTTTCTTCCGTTGATGTGGAAGAAGGTATCTATGAGAAGATGTCTCCATCCGGCGAGAGCCTCTTCTCTGCTCCTGTTTGCAAAAGCATTCACTGTGACCGGCACGGGTGGCTCAGACTTCTGTTCTGTCGCAGACGTAGCTTCGACCGGTTCGGAAGACCGACTTTTC
Organism: Clostridia bacterium; assembly: GCA_024689085.1. Classification (GTDB taxonomy): domain Bacteria; phylum Bacillota; class Clostridia; order Peptostreptococcales; family Anaerovoracaceae; genus Lentihominibacter. The sequence continues at coordinate 17,297 of JAILDT010000139.1, forward strand.
ACCGCGGGCGCTGTCTCTGTCGCACTCTTAATCGGCGACTGTGTTGGGCTTTTCGTTGCAGGCTGTGTTGGACTCTTCGTTACAGACTGTGTTGGGCTCTTCGTTGCCGGCTGTGTTGGACTTTGTGCGTTCGCAGGTTCTGTGCTCTTCACCGTGGCCGACGTTCCATCTGAGTAGAGCCATCGCCCATACAGATGGATCACGTAGCCTCTTGGTGTAGAAGAAGGGGCAAGCGCAGTCGTCTCCTTCCCCGGCATGTATCTGGTTCCCATACAGTTGATATTGGTGTACCAACCATCAAATGTATAGGTCATGGTTTTTCCATTTTTGTTCTTCGCGTATACTGTTCTGGAGGGAGCCGCAGGTTTTATCTTCCATCGCGATCCTGTGAGTGCTCCTGTTGTCGCCGCAGGTACGCATTCGGGGTTCTGGGGTGATGTATAGTAATACTTCACTGTACACACTGTCGCGCCGGAAGCTTCTGTGCAGGCGCCGCAAGCCACCAGTACCAGCGCAAGCATGAACCACAGTATCATCCTTACCATAATCCACCTGCCTTTCCCGTCATTCTGAGTGCAATCCCAGCTGCAAATGCAGCAAGAAGACCCGCCGGCAGCAGGATTCCCCACGGCGCGTTCTGACCTGTTTGCGGTACCTTAAACGTAACGGTTTGGGATTTGTTGTTGATATCCCTGTGGCTGATGATTTCGATTTCATCTACTGTTTCCGGCGTATCGGCCGGAACAGCAACATAGCAGGTCTCAAACACCACCACGCTCTTTCCCTGTAATGCCTTTGCGTCGACAGGGAAATCAATTGTCACTTCTCCGTCCTTTTCCTGCGGCACAAATACCATTTCTGCAGTAACCGGTTCTCCATTGAGCAACAGCTCTTCTCCCGTAGATTTGTCCATGAGAACGCCGCGCATGATATACGATTCACCTGGCAGCAGATTTGTATAAATCACCTTGTCAGAAACAGTATCCGTTCCGTTCGTCGAAGCGGTCGTGTTAATCGAAGGCAGATACACGGTCTGCGCCTCATCATTCAGATCCGAATGCTCTCCGACAAGACTTCCATCCGTTGTCAATTTTTCAAATACAACAGCCTGTTTCCCCGCAAGTTCGGAGCCATCAAAAGTGAAGTGCAATTCCAATGTTCCGGATACGAGCTCGAGATCTCCATCTGTTTTTGCCTCCAGTGTTTCGCCTTCCGCCGCGAAAACCGGACCGTCTTTTTCTGCTCTGAACTGTGCAGACGCAGTGACTTCCGCGCCCCTGGAGAACAGCGGTTTTCCCGTATCTTTGTCTATGAGCGTTCCTGTCATTTCATAAACTTTTCCTGCTATGACATTTGAATACTCTACGGTGTCCGTGATCGTGATTTCACCGTCTGCCTCTGTGATGCGTTTTTCCGTATCGTCAGCAGATGCTTTTGTGCTAATCTGTGGAAAGTAAATGCTCTGGGCTGCGTCATCGATATCTTCGTGAGACGCGACTACTGTGATTACGCCGTTCAATCCTGTGAGCGCAGGATCCACCAGTTGCTCCATCGCAACGACCTGCTTGCCGTCCAGCAGAGATGCGTCAAAAGTGAATTCGATATCTACAGTTCCGCTTTCAGACTGTGGAACGAATTCCTTCTGCGCTGTTACCTCTCTCCCCTTTGCATCTTTGATGATGATTGTTTCCTCCGCATCTTCCTCCAGTTCCTCAACGGTTCTTTCCCCAGTGGGTTTATATGCCAGTACGCCGCTGAGAAGGTATTTATGACCCGGACCCAGATTGCGGTATGAAACGGTATCCACAATCGTCACCATACCTTCTGCATTTGACATATGGTTTTTTGTTTTTTTATCAACGGCAGCCGTTCCAATCTCAGGTGCAGCGTTCTCCAAAACCAGCTTTTGCCCGTCTTGAAAGGTAAATGCATAATTGATCGATGCCGCATATCCCGCTGGTGCGGTGATTTCTTTCAGCGTATAGGTTTTTCCTTCCTTCAACCCTTTGATTAACGCGAAGTTATACTCAGCCTGTGCCGCTTCAGAATATGTCTCGCCGTTATCGTTTCCGGAGTCTTCGTCCGTGTTTGTATCTGTGTCGGGCTCCACGATCGTAACCTGACTGTCACCAGTTTCTTCTCCTGATTCAATGTCTGTGTTTTCTTCTTCAGGGAAGATCGATACCTGGGGCTTACTGACACGGATGCCGCTGTTCTCATCGCAGCTTAGCATGTCGATCCCGGCGCGGCCATAGTCATCGAGTACAATTCTGAAGAGCGCCAGCTGCTCCTCTCCATCGAACAAAGAGAAAACCGCATTCTTCAGAAAGAGCTGTGTTTCCTTGTCCACCTTTGTCAGATACAGAGTCTTCAGTGGAACATTTTCAAAAGATACAGTGATGGTTTCCGTCTCATTACCAGTGATCACAATCTTCCGGGCAGGCACATCATACCCATCGAGTCTGCAGTTGTTCTCATATTTGTCCGGATCAAAATCCTTCTCTGAAATCACATATTCTCCTGCATAGAGATTGCCGAAATCGATTTTCCCATCAGCATCCGTTATGGCTTCGCGATCGATTTTTTCACCGCGGCTGTCTGTTCCCTCCAGTCTGAATGTGATTCCGGACACATTTCCGTCCACACTGGTTTTTACAAGCCTAACCCTCGCCCATCTTGCTTTGTTTTCAAAATTGAACAGAAAAGCTGCCGCACCGTTATTTTTTGTGATTTCTCTCGTCTGAGACTGAGGTTGTCTGTATTGTTTCTTCTGGGCGTCGGTCATGACTTCCTCAACTGTGAAACTGCCATAGGTGATGCCTTCACTGATTTCCTCAGTCAGCCCGCCTGCTCCTGTTTCGACCGTGACCTCTGTGTTTCCGGTTAGTTCACCATTCCGGATCTCCTGATAGGTGGTCGCCGCGCCGTACCAGTCGAAGTTGTTAAACGTGATTATGTACTTTTCCTTCTCCTTCGTCGTCCGTTTTTTATTTTTGATTTGTTTGTCTGCATCCGCTTCATATCCTGCATTCTCTGGTTCTTCGCTGTCATAGATATATTCCACATGTTTCAGATCAACACTCACTTCTGCAGACACTTCGATATCCGAAGTGTCCACTTCTTCGAATGCTTCTCCGAAAAGCAGTCCACGGAGAATTTCTTCCGTCTTTTCTTGATCTATGACTTTACCCCCGGATTCACCGGATTGTGTCTGTTCCCCCTGCTCCTCTTCGGTAAAAGCGATGGCAAAAGTAACATCCTTAGTTGCCTTCAACACTTTGCCATCCTCATTGATTAATGTCCCTGCCGGCATCGTTCCTTCTGTATCTTCACCGCTCAGTGACTGTACATACTCAGAAACGCTGAAGCCCTTTTCGCCCGTGTATTGCAGTTTGTTTTTAAAGGTTATCTTCCGACTACCGGTTTCTCTTCTGGCTGCTGCTTCGTTCAGTGTCTCCAGATCCTCCGCAAAGACTTCCCACTCACCCGGTGCATAGACGTCTTCATCATAATCCGTCAGAGTAATATCTGCGGCATCGAGCACCTTTTCCTTGGTCAGTACACCCTGATTGTACAGAACACCTTTGACTTTGAATCGGAATCCCTCGGCGGGTCCACCGTCATCCGTCGACTTGCTGATTCGCAGAATCCCTGAGGAAAGTGTCTTGTTCGTTCTTTCAAAAGTATATGTCTCATTGATTTTGACCGAAGCAATCTGCGGCCCTGTCTGATCGACCAGTCCCGCATCCTCCGGCAGAATCTCTTCGCACCGGTAAGTCCCCTGTAGTACCTGCGTACTTGCTTCGCCCGTTTCTGCGTCGGTCGTGACTCGATATACGATATTTGGATTTGCAGTATTCACAAGCCGGAAGGTGAAAGCCAGGTCTCCGTCGTATTTCCCGATGACTTTTTTCTTTATGCGGATGGTTCCCGTCTGTGGACTGTCGGAAGCAGAGATGGTCCACGTCTGGCCGGAAGTCAGGTCCCTCGAATATGTCTGCGTATTCATCTTGTACCACTGGTTTGTCTTTGTCTCTCTGACCGTGTAGGCTCCAGTGTCCAAAGTGAGCACGTTCGTCGTTCCGTTGGCTCTGCATGTGAGTTTGCCCACTGCAGTGCCTTTGCTGTTATATACGGTGTATTCGATTCCTTCGAAGCTGTATCCACTCCCCGCTGCCAAAGCAAATGCATTTGTCGATGTCTTGTTCAGCGCAATATACCCTGGTGCGGTCATTCTGAACGCGATGAAGTTCTGCTGTCCGTCCGTCGGATCGCAGAAATAACATTCAAATCTATTCGGGACAGTCACGGTTGCCGGCATCGCATTGATGTAGTTCTTTACTTCCGTCAGCGAAACCGGCTTGGTCTTCGAGTTGCCGCTCAGCCATGACAGAGCCCTGCAAAGCAGGAAACCGTTTTTATCGGTTTTGCCAACGTACCCTTTCTGATATCCATAGTAATACATCAGCCGTGCGCGGATATCTGTATTGCTCAACCGCTGCACAGTTGTTTTACCGACCCTTGCTCTCGTGCCTGCCTGACAGCAGGTACCCGTCAGGCTTAATCCACTCACGGTAAACTTCGTGACATGGGCATTATGACCGTTGATTTTTACTGCTGGTCTCTGCATCGTATACGTGTACACCGCAGCCGCCTGCACCCGGTCAGAACAAACTGCCAACCCTGCCGGTATCATGGCAACTGCAACCGCTGCCATGAGAAACACAGCCAGCAGTTTGTCTTTGATTAATCTCCTTCTCATTATCTCTCTCCTTTCTTCCCTCTTTTTGTTATTTATGGTTATTAATAGTATTTATACCATTTGTTGCCATTCAAAGTCAAGGTGTGAGAGCAACAAAAAACCGCCTCGGAACACTTTTTCCGAAGCGGTCTGTCATCTTCTGGCAAACTCTTTATTTTTCTTCCAGTGCCTGTTCAATCTCTTCCCTGCTGACCCCGAAATAGTTCAGCCGCCGCAGGAAGGTTTTGCTCCCTGCCATGCCGATGCCCAGACGGTCACCGACCTTGCGCCGACGCTCCGCAGCGCTTGGCGTGCCCACCAGTCCCCAGCGGAACATATCGGCAGGCGTGAACAATTCTCCGCCCCCTGCAAAAGCAGAGCAACGGGCTTTTTCAAGGGCTGTACGGATGCTTTCCGGCGACGCGTTTTCGATGCCGATGTCACCGTCTTTTTCGGCCAGTCCTCTGTCCAGAAAGGCGTGCTTCGCCTCCGGATAGCGATCAGCCAGACGACGCCGGATCTGCTCCCCTGCCGTATCCGGGTCTGTGAAGATGATGATGCCTTTACTTTCGTAAGCCTTGTCGATCACCTCCCAGGTGGACGGCCGGATGCCGTAGCCGTG
>JAILDT010000036.1 GCA_024689085.1 Clostridia bacterium
AGTGTCTCGCTATTCTCTTCCATTACCTTGAGCACATATTTGTCCCAATGTCTGGCATCCGTTGCAGAGCTGCCGAAGACGTAGTCTTCCTGTCCATAGTCAATCACGTCAAACCCCGGGATGGATTTCGCGGCACCTGCCGTTCTGTAGGAAGCCGCATCAGCAAGTGAGAAGCTGGCTTCTCCGTTATCATAGCTTACCCAATCGGAGATGTCGGTTCCCGTTGCCTCAGTAGCATCGCCATTTGTTGTCTGGGTTGACGCTGCCGCCTTCTCCACAGTAACTGCGCCTTTGACATACTTTCCGTACATCATGTCCACATACAGTGGCAGGGAATCGCCGAGAATCTCGGAAGGAACATGTCCGCCGTCCCACTGCCATTCGATTTCAGCATCCGTGCCGGCATTCTGCCATGCAATCTGCATGTTCAATGAGTTCATCATGGAGATGTCTCCTTCTGATGCACCCATCAGAATCCTGGTCCATGTAGGATTGTTGGTCCCTTCCGCGCCGATATAGTTCGTCGGATCATACAAGTCGACGATATTGTTGCCGTATTCATCACCGGACTGTACGGACTGAATATCCTCCTGATACGCTTTGAGCATATCCTCAAAGGAATCATAATTTGCTGAATCGGTGCTGCTTCCTGCGGACTGGGTCGTACCGGCGTCAGGCGTTCCAACCTCTTCGCTGTTCTTATCACCTGAGCCATCTGTCTGACCACCGCTTGGCATCTCTCCGCTCGGCGGATTGCCATTTGGCATCTCTCCGCTCGGCGGATTGCCGTCAGCGCCACCTGGCATACCGCCCATCTGCCCTTTATCATCGGAAGTCTCACTCTTGGCGTATCTCCCTTCGATGAAAGCTTTTGCTTTATCCTCTGTGCTCATGGCTGCCACGTCACTGTCCGACAGCGCGTTCCCATCTGCGTCGAACCAGGTCCAACCATCAGCGTAGTCGAGACGCTCAAGATAATCGGCCAGACTTTGCTCAAACTCTGCGAGGTAGAGATCGAGATATGTGCCGCCATATCCGTTGGTGTCGGCATACTTTTCTGCATCATATTCGATCATCAGGTCAACAGTACTCTTCATCTTCCCATCTCCATCGAGGTCAAACCCAACCGCAGACTCTTCGACGGAAAGATTCTTCTCGTTAATATAATCCATGTACTCTGCAGACAGATATTCGGCCATCTGCTTCTGGAAGGATGTGTTGAAATCGTAATCCGTGTCCAAATAGTATTCGAATGCCATTGTCATATCTGCTTCCTGCAGTGATGTGATAGCACTGTAGGCCATGCATCCCCACATGCCGTCAGAGAGTTCGACTTCCTCGCCATCTATGGTAACAGTCGTTACATAATCATCGCCGTTCTGGTAAACGCCGACGGCTCCAGCCTCTGCTTCATAAACGTAGTAGTCCGGATTGCCGGATGTTGCTGCCAGCATGGCTGCATGGGCTCCGCCCCCGCTTCCGCCGGTCGAAACAAAGTAATCGACACTTCCCGGCAAATTGCCAAGCAGGATGTTGTACTTAACGAACCTGACTGCATTCTTCTGATCGACAAGACAGGATGGCGCATCACCGGTGTAGACCGTATCACCATTCTCGTCAGTAGTCTGGCTCTGCTTGCCGCGGTTGCCGCAGGCCACATTGATATATCCTTCCGCCGCGTAGGTCGTTTGGGCATTCTGGTTTTGCTGTTCGCTGTATCCCGCCGCGCCGGTATTCACGATGACCGGAGCTGTCGCAGCTGTATAGACCTGACCGTTGGTGCTGGTAACTTTTGCATCGTAATCAATTACCAGATTACCCGTTACCGAACCAGTCGCCGTATCGCCGGTCACATCCTCCGTGCTATCACCATCCGTGTCGATGCCTTTGACATAGGCGCCCGGCACGCAGACAGAAACGCCCTGTTCATCTTCGATCTCCGGATTCGTCACCGCTGTCACGGAGCTCATCGTCCAGGCGTCTGCATCTTCCGAATACGTCCATTCTGCGCTCATATTAGACAGATTCAGCGCAGCTTCAATTTCTTCTTTTTCTGCGATATTTTCGGATCCCTTTCCGCTGTTGCTGTCTGCACATCCTCCCAGCACGATCATCAGCGCGATGGTCAATGCCGTGATTGCAGTAATCAAATATTTCTTCATTTCTGTTGGTCTCCTGTCCGTTTTCCTTATGCTATTAGACGGATGTGAATAAAAATTGTCCGGTATTTGTAGATTCTGTGTGGGTGTTGTCTCCTGATCAGAACAGCGGCTTTTCCTGCTCTGCCAGTGCTTTGTACGTTTCGTATTTCTGTCTGGCATCCTCTTCCACCTGGTCAAAGAGTCTATCTGCCACAGCCGGGAACTCCTTCGCCAGAGATGAATAGCGGATCTGTCCCATAATGAAATCCTTGAACGAAGCGGTCGGCTCCGCGGAATCCAGAATGAATGGATTCTTCCCTTCGTCTTTTCTATCCGGATTATAGCGGTAAAGGTGCCAGTATCCGGATTCCACTGCATCTTTGATGTTCTCCTGAGACTTGCCCATTCCTTTCTTGATTCCGTGGTTGATGCACGGTGCGTAGCAGATGACCAGAGACGGACCGTCATAGGCTTCTGCTTCCAGCAGTGCCTTCATAAGCTGGTTCTTGTCAGCACCCATGCCGACCTGCGCAACATAGACATACCCATAGGACATAGCCATCAGTCCCAGATCCTTCTTCTTGATTCGCTTTCCGGACGCCGCGAATTTGGCGATGGCTGCAACCGGCGTCGCCTTGGACGCCTGCCCGCCGGTGTTGGAGTAAACCTCTGTATCGAACACGAGAATATTGATGTTCTCACCGGATGCCAACACGTGATCCAGTCCGCCGTAACCGATATCGTAAGCCCAGCCGTCACCGCCGACAGCCCACATGGATTTCTTGACCAGATAGTCTTTGGCCTCCATGATTCTGTCGCAAAGGCCAACCACCACATTGTCGTTCGTATCGAGATTGGAAATCGCGTCAATAACCCTCTCGCTCTTTTCTCGCGTTTCCTTACGGTCATCCTTGAACTCCAGCCACTCTTCAAGCGCCACCTTCAGGCTCTCATCGACATCGAGTTCCAAAAGGGCTTTCATGTTGCGCTCGATCTTCTCGCGCATCTGCTTAACTGCCATGACCATTCCGTAGCCAAACTCGGCGTTGTCCTCGAACAGGGAGTTTGCCCAGGCTGGTCCTCTGCCTTCATCATCCTTGCAGTACGGCATGGATGGCGCTGACGCGCCCCAGATTGAGGAACAACCTGTCGCGTTCGCGATAATCATTCTGTCTCCGAAAAGCTGCGTGACGAGTTTGATATACGGAGTTTCTCCACAGCCGGCACACGCTCCTGAGAACTCGATATATGGCTTCTTGAACTGGCTTCCTTTGACCGTATCCGGATTGTATTTGTCGTCTCTCTTCGGCAGGTTGATCCCGAAGTCCCAGTTCTCCGCTTCTTGAACGACTTCTCTGTACGGCTTCATGACTAATGCCTTTTCTTTCGCCGGACAGATGTCGGCGCAGTTTCCACAGCCAAGGCAGTCCATAGCAGATACTTGTATTCTATAGTTCAGGCCCCCTACATTCTTGCCAAACGCCTTGATGGTTTCGAAACCTGCCGGCGCCTGCTGCAGTTCCTCATCACTTGCCAGCATCGGCCGGATGGCGGCATGCGGACATACGAAGGAACACTGATTGCACTGCAGACAGGAGTCCTTGTTCCACTGCGGCAGATGTACGGCTACACCGCGCTTCTCATAAGCTGCCGTTCCCGATGGGAAAGATCCGTCAGCAGCTACTGCAAAAGCACTGACCGGAAGGTCATCGCCTTCTTTGGAATTCATCGGAATCTGCACATGTTCCACAAACTCCGGCAGTTCACGCAGTGGCTCACGCCCATCTTCAACATCCGCCCATTCTTCCGGAACATCAATCTTCTGGATGAACCGGATACCGGCGTCTACCGCACGGCAGTTCATATCAACAATATCCTGGCCTTTGCGTTTGTAAGTCTTCTCGACGCCTTCCTTCAGATATTCGACTGCTTTATCAATTGGGATAACTCCGGTCAACTGGAAGAATGCTGCCTGCATGATCATGTTGATCCTGCTTCCCAGGCCGATCTCTTCTGCGATTTTCCACGCGTTAATCACATAGAAGTTGATTTCCTTCTTCGCCAGATCGCGCTTGACCTTCGGAGGCAGGTTTTTCTCAACTTCTTCCGGATCCTCCCAAAGGCAGTTGAGCAGGAATGTTCCGCCTTTATTCAGTTCCTTCAGCATATCGTACTGACGGATGTACGCCTGGTTGTGACAGGCGACGAAGTCCGCACGGTTTATCAGATATGTGGACTGGATCGGCTGCTCACCGAACCGCAGGTGCGATACAGTAAGACCGCCGGACTTCTTGGAGTCGTAATCGAAGTAGCCCTGTGCGTACAAATCCGTCTTGTCACCGATGATTTTGATAGCTGTCTTGTTGGCGCCGACCGTACCGTCAGAACCAAGTCCCCAGAATTTGCATTTGATTGTTCCCTTCGGCTCTCTGGCGATTCCTTCTGTGTATGGGAGAGACCGTCCGGTCACGTCGTCCTCGATGCCGACAGTGAAGTTGTTCTTCGGCACCTTATGATACAGATTGTCGTAGATGGAGTGGATCATGCCCGGCGTGGTGTCTTTGGATCCAATGCCGTAACGCCCGCCGTATACTTCCGGAGCGTTGCGCATTCCGTAGAGTGCCGTCTTGACATCCTGATACAAAGGCTCTCCGAGTGCGCCCGGTTCCTTCGTTCTGTCCAGCACAGCGATTCTCTCCACTGTTTTCGGCAGAACGTTCATGAAGTATTCCTTGACGAACGGACGATAAAGTCTGACTTTAATCAGGCCGACACGATGTCCGTCTTCGAGCATCTTGTTCATAGTCTCTTCAATGGTCTCGCAGATGGATCCCATGGCAACGATAATATTCTCCGCATCCGGTGCGCCGACATAATCAAACGGTTTATAGCTTCTGCCGGTCAGCTCGCTGATCTGTTCCATGTAGTCCGCAACGATCCCCGGAATCTCTTCATAATATTTGTTCGCGGCCTCCCTGCCCTGGAAGTAAACATCCGGATTCTGCGCGGTGCCGCGGATGACCGGATGCTCTGAGTTCAGCGCCCTGGCCCGGAACTGTTCAATGGCGTCCCAGTCCACCAACTTACGAAAATCGTCGTGATTGAACACATCGATCTTCTGAATCTCATGGGATGTCCGGAAGCCGTCAAAGAAGTGCAGGAATGGAACACGTCCTTTGATTGCTGAAAGGTGCGCGATTCCTCCCAGATCCATGACTTCCTGTACAGAACTGGAACACAGCATCGCATAGCCGGTCTGCCTGCAGGCCATAACATCGGAGTGATCACCGAAGATACAGAGTGCATGGGTCGAAACGCTTCTTGCTGCAACGTGAATGACGCTCGGCAAAAGTTCCCCTGCCATCTTATACATGTTCGGAATCATGAGAAGCAGTCCCTGCGATGATGTATAGGTAGTGGCCAGGGCACCCGCCTGCAGGGAGCCGTGCACAGCCCCGGCGGCTCCTCCCTCGGACTGCATCTCCGCAATCTTAACGGGTTGTCCGAATATATTCTTCTTTCCATATGCCGCCCATTCGTCTACGGTTTCCGCCATCGGCGATGATGGCGTAATCGGGTATATGGCTGCGACATCTGTAAATGCATATGAAACATGCGCTGCGGCTGTATTGCCGTCCATTGTCAGCATTCTATTCTGTCTCATGTAGTCCTCCTTTCGGAATCAATAAAGGTTTATTACTATATATGCTCCATGCTTTTCTGCCTTTATTGTACGAAAGTCAATACAAAAACAGAAATGCAATACCATCATGCGTTATGCATTTTCCGCATGAGCGATTCGTTCCATAGAATTAAACATTCCCCTCCCGGACTGTTAAAATATAATCAGAAAAACGAAACCAATTGCATTCAATAGAAGGAGGACAATCTAATGAGTCTGAAGTTCGAAAAGAAACCATATTTCATGCCTGTATTTTTCGGCGGCGAGAATGAGCACGGCATCAACGATACTTCCCTTCATTCGCCTGCGGATATCAACGTAATATCGCTGACTTATGAAACAGACCGTGAAGTTCTTGAAGGAATGATTCCGGAATGTTATGAACTTCTCGAGCCATATGTCAACATCAAATTCTGTGAATTCTTTGGCTGCAGCTGGCTGGCCGGCAAAGGATACACGCTCATCAACATCAGCTGCCCGGTACACTTCAAGGGCGAACGCGATGACATGGATGGAGACCTCGTACTGATGATGTTCGAAAATCATCCGGATCCGATTATCGGAGGCCGTGATTCCATGGGCTATGCGAAATACTATGCGGAGATTCCTCTCATCGAAAACCTCGACGGCAAATTCTCCTGCAAAGCATCTGCCTGGGGCAAGCCTTTCCTGGAGATGACCGTTGATACGAATATCAAGGCTTCTAAGGAAGACATTGAAGAAATCATGAAGGTCGAAGGCCGTTCAAAGGGCAAATTCCAGTACAAATACATCCCGAAAGTCAGAGAAAAGGACGAACCGTACGAGGCAAACTACTGCACGCCGGATTGCGCTTATCCAGTTGTTCTCCCTGCTTTCGAAAAGCCGGAAGACTATCCATACGAACTGGGCGCCTCTGAAAGTGAATGGGGCATGGGCAGCATTAAGTGGACCGCCACAGCTTGGGAAGACTGGCCGCATGGCTGGCGCTTCGGTGCTGGCCTGGCGAAACTGCAGCCAAAGCGCATCATCGCCACAAGACACTTCACTTATAAGGATCCGGGCGTTTACTACACCTGCTACATCCTCCGCTAAAGAAAACCATAATCACTCCTAAAAAACATACATGATTCAAAACCGACCGGCAGATCGACTGCCGGTCGGTTTTATAATGTCTGTTCTGATTCACTATGGATGCATGATGATTTTGCCGATGGCGCTGCCGCTGTCCAGAAGTTCATGGGCGGCGCGGGCCTCTTCCAGCGGAAAGTTTTTGCAGACATACGGCCTGACGCTGCCGCATCGGATCATGTCGAAACATTTCGCGGCGTTCGCCAACCGTCTCTCCATTTTGTTGTCATAGACGTGGAATGAAAAGGATCGGATCGCCTGCGCATGCCAGGCGCACTTGATGATCGTCTCAAGCTGAGGCAGCTCCGGCGAACCATTGAGCCAGTTGTACAGGATGATCTGTCCGAAATCTGCCAGATAATCGAATTTCCCGGCAAGCTCTTTCCCGGCTGTCTGGTCATAGATGACATCGACGCCGTTTCCCCCTGTTGCCTCGAGGACGATATCCTTCTCATCCTTTTCCCTATAATTAAAGACCGTATCCGCGCCGAGCTGTTTCAGGACTGTGCACTTTTCTTCATTCGAAGCAGACGCAATCACCTTGATTCCGGATGCTTTTGCCATCTGTACCATGGTGGTGCCGATGCCACCTGCGGCGCCGGAGATGTACATACTGTCTCCCTCTCCAAGTCTTCCCGCAACGAACAGAAGCGCGTACGCCACCTGCAGATTCAATACGCCGGGAACCATTTCCGGCTCAACACCTTCCGGCAGTTTGATTGCGTACTGTTCTTTTGAACAGGAATACTCCGCATGAGATCCGCATCCTGTAGCGTTTAGGACCGCGACTCTGTCGCCCGGTTTTATACTTTTCACATCCGGACCGACTTCCTCAACGATGCCGGCACTCTCATTGCCTATGATGAGTCCAGGCAATGCCTTTGCCAGATATGGGTCATTGCCGCTTCTGACGAGATAATCCGGTTTGCCCACGCCGATAATCCTGTTGCGGACAAGAATCTCATCTGCCGCCGGAACCGGCTTTGGCATGTCTCCGTATTGAATCTGTTCCGGTCCGCCAAACGAATTGATATATGCTGCTTTCATGCTGTCTCTCCTTTTCGTGTGTTTTTCCGTATGCCCCAGAACACTGCCGGCACACCCATGCCGGCAAGCAGTATCGCCGCAAGCAGATACGTCAGTGTGCTGGGCTGCGCGCTGCCTGTTATTCCCGTTATAAAATTCATGATATACGGACAGACGAACTGCCCCAGATTCTGCGCGCACATGGTAATCGAAAGCGCCATCGCAGAGGAAAAGGCATCCACGGAATTTGCGGTGTTGACGAAGGCCGCCGGCATGCAGATTGCCATGGCGATGCCATAGACAAAGCCGCCGGTATAGATTGCCGTCATGCTTCCCGCGAGGGCCAGAATCAGATAAGACAGCGCCATGACGAACAACCCTATCGCAAAGGTCAGATTCCCCGCTCTGCCGGCCAGTTTCCCATACAGGATGCCCATGATAAAGCCGCCGATGCAGGCCACTGCCACCGTAGCACCGGACTCTGCGGCGCCTCCGATTGATTTTTCGCTCAAAACGTAGGAAATATAGACTGTATAGACCTGTACGCCGATGAACAGTAGAAACGTGATGCCGGCCCAACTCCAGGATCCCTTGTTCAATCGGGTCTTTCCCTGCGCAACGATGCGTCCGGCGTCATCATCCTCTTTTGATATCCTAACCAGCGGCAAACATATGAATGCAATGATCAGCGACGCAATGGCGATTCCATGAACAAGGAACGATGCGTTCCATACGATATCGCCAAGCCATCCCCCGGCAAATACCATGACTGCGCAGCCGAGCATCTGCGCGGAGGTCATCGTCCCCTGCACTGCTTCCCGCTCTGAACCAACGAAGTTTTCGGCCACAAGAGCGGAAGCCACTGCCTGCACAATGCCGACGCCGATGCCGAACAGCGCACGGAACACCAGAATGACTGGCAAAGAAGTCAGCACAAACGGCACGACTCCTCCAATCAGAAAGATCAGCATCCCGATCATACCCAGCGTCTTCTTCGGCATGCTGCCCATCAGTTTTCCGGAAAGCAATGTCGTAGGAAGAACGGCAAGGCACGGGATGGAGATGATGCTCTGAATCAATGACTGCGAAGCAGAAGGAAACTGCGCCCCAATCACTGTCAGAGATCCGGACACACCGACGATTCCCATCATGAGGACGGCCATCGCGTAGATTCCGATTTTGATTCTTGTTTTACTATAATTTGCGCTCATAATCTGCTCCTTTTATGCAAACGCCGACTGCCAGCCCCGGCAGTCGGCGTTCGTTTGGAGATCATTAAATGTCAATGTGTGCTGTGTTTATCCTTCGTGATCATAATCTTCATTACCGACTGCTACCTTGACGTGGATGAAGATGAACATCAGGCCGCCAATCAGCGCTACGATTGCGAAGAATGTATACGGTACTGTATAACCGGCGGTAAATCCGCGCAGGATTGCCAGGATGATGAAGGAACAGGATCTGACGATGCCTACGATGGTGTTGACGCATGCATAGCAGGTCGGGAAGTCCTTCCGTCCGAAAGCCAGTGCTGTCATCGATGGCGGGAAGTTACCGTTGCCGCCGATACCTGCGCCAAGCATTACGATGCCGATCCACATAACGAAGGTGTTCGGCGCCAGCAGCAGCAGGATGCCGATGCAATACCAGATACCGAAAATAGTTGAGGTCTTCTTGGTGCCGATCTTCTGGTCAATGGTTCCCCACATGACAGAGCCGGCCATACCGATTACTGCTGCAATGGTAACCGTGTTCAAAGCAGTCTGCAGTTCCCATCCTCTGGTTTCCATGAAGAAACCAACCAGCTGTGACATGATTCCGACAGTAGCCATTCCGAAGAAACCATAGGCGATACCGAAGAGCCATACGTATTTGTTTTTCAGTGCCTGCTTATAGCCAGCCGGCTTTTCATCTTTTGTCCGTTCTTCTTCTGCCTCGATTAGCTTTGCAACTTCCGGGTCATTGTCCGGGAAGCATCCGGCATCTTCCGGCTTTTCCTTAACAAAGATTGCCGTCAGAAGCGCAACAAACAGAATGACACATCCCATGATGGTGATCGCCCCTGAAATGCCCCAGTGTCCTGAAAGCTGATTGAGAATCTGGCTGATCAAAGCGCTTGCCAGGTTCATGCCGATGGTGGCGACGCCCATGACAACGCCTTTTTTCGTTGGGAACCAGTTTGTTGTGATTGCCATGCCGACGTTGATCGCGAAGGCGTTGATCAGTGTGACCATCAGTACCAAAGCGATGAAATAGAGTGGTATTGTTGCTGCATTTCCATAGAAAATCGTTGCCAGACCCGCAGCCACCATGGTAATGAGCATGGTCTTCTTGGCACCGACCTTGATGATGAATCCGCCCCACAGTGCACACAGAATCAGTGCGATGATGGATGCAGGAGTTGAAAATGATAGAATCGTATTCGGATCCCAGCCTCTGAAAGCTGCGATTCCCGGCACGATGATGTTCAGTCCGTCAACGGTCATGCCTGTCATGAAGAACAGCCAGACGATCTGAAATCCGACGACTGACCAACCCCTCGCGCCGAAGTTGTACATTCCTGTTTTCTTTGTAGTCTGCATAATGACACCTTTCCTTTCTGTCATTTATTTGACTTGCTTTTGCATAAGCCTTTTCTTAGTCCATCTTCGGCAGAGGACTTGCGATGACCAGCATGGTCGTAATGTAGTTGGTCTTGTTCAGGATCTGCTTCCCTTCGCCTGCCGCGAAGTGCATGGAATCATACTTTCCGAGAACTTCGATCACATTGTCATCCTTGTCCAGTACGGTGAGTTCGCCGTCAAGGATGAAATAGACCAGTTCTACCGGAGGTTCAACATATGCTGTTCCGCCGCCCGGCAGGAAGTGGGACATTCCCAGCGAAAAAGCCTGACAGTCATTGGCCGGCCCGTGCAGACGGATGGCTCTCATGTCAAAATGTCCAGGTGCGTTATATGCTTCAGACTTGTTTACTTCTACTTTATTCATGATTGGTTCTCCTTTCAACTTATTGTTGACTTTCTCTTCAGATTTTTCTGTTAACGGTTGCAAAACACTTGATCTCATCTCTTGATTTCATTGTAAATTCCGCTAAAACAGAAAGGAAATTCCGTTGCCGTTTCTGGTTATGTCCATTTGGAATAGCAAAAGCTAAAACCATTGCTTTCAACACTTTGAATTGCTAAAATATTGTTACAATGCTGACGATTGCTTTGCTTGAAAGGAGCCGTTTCATGGATATCAACAGGATCAGGGAATTCCTGGTGCTCTCTGAGCACCTAAACTACAGCAAGGCGGCAAATCTTCTCTATATCACGCAGCCCGTGCTCAGCCGCCACATTCATGACTTGGAGGAAACCCTTGGGGGACAGTTATTTCTGCGGGACACCCACAGCGTCCAACTTACGGAATTCGGACAGCTGTGCGCCGCGCAGCTGCAGGAGGTGGTCAGCACTTTCGACAACGCGCTAATTAATATTAGAAACGCCGCGGACACCTCAAGCGATACTCTGACCATCGGTTTTCTGGAATACGCGGTTCGACCGTTCCTTTACCAATTCGCCGAATGGTTTCAGACAGCGCACCCAAACATTGAGATTGATTATGATTCCGGCAATCTGGATGATCTGACCGACTCTGTTCTGGAAGATCGGATGGATCTTGCCTTTGTAACACATGTTGGCTCCGATCCATCTATCAGTAAGGATCTGGATAGCGATGTTGTATATGAAGACCGCCTCTTTGCTGTGGTTTCCCCACGGCATGACATCAGCGCACGGGAGTCCATCACGCTGCAGGAGTTATCTACCTATCCGCTGATCAATTATTCCAAGACAAATAACCCTTACACCGCTAATTTCCATAAAGGCCTGTTTGAGAAGCAGGGACTTCATATGCAGGTTGCCAAAGAAGTGACTAGCTTCGAGTCCGGAATGTTTTACGCAAAGTCAGGAATCGGCGTTTTCCTGATTCCTCAGCACCTGAGCTTCATTGCGGAAGATCTGATCACGGTCCCGATTTCTGATGAAGATTGCGTTGTTCCGCTTAATCTGATCTGGAAAACACAAAATCCGAAACAGTCTCTGCAGACCTTTGTGCAGGAGTTTAAGATCTTTTACAATACGCTTTAACATGAACGGCTTAACAGCAAAGCCGGCTCTCTGAGTGATGAGAGCCGGCTTTTTGATTAAAGAGGCATTTTGTTTTTCTCTGTTGCTTTTGCTTTATGATGTGGCAACCAGTCCGCCGTCCGGATAGATTGTAGTTGCTGTAACCATGTCGGATGCTGCGGAAGCCAGGAACAAGGCGACGCCGACAACGTCGATCTCGTATCCGATTCTCTGTGCAGGAAGCGGCGCAGCGATTCCGTTTCTGGTTTCTTCGTCCGGCGGGAGAAGGCCGACCATCATCGGTGTATAAGTGATGTTCGGTCCGATAGCGTTGACCTGAATGTTCGGTCTCAGGTCAGCCGCGAAGGACTTGGTCAGCATTTCGACTGCGCCCTTTGTTGTGCAGTATCCTACGTTACCCATGCCGCCGTTGCCGATGATTCTGATGCCGCGGACAGAACTCATGTTGATGATTTTGCCGTAGCCCTGGCAAGGTGAAGGCTGGCCGGATGTGAAGTCTGCTTCATCATAGACCTTGCCGTCTTCTGTGTTATTCTCCTTCATCCAGTTGCCGAAGTAGCGATTCGTGTACATGGTGGAGGTGATGTTTGTCTTCAGCATCTTCTCCCAGTACTCAGAGTCGATCTCCCATGAGAACATCTTCTTGTTCAGGCCCTGCGTGTTGACCAGGATGTCGCATCCGCCGAGACCCTCTTCGCTGACCATGAAATCTCTTGCTGCGATGACTTCTTCTTCAACACATGCGTCACACGCATAGTATTTCACCTGTACGCCTTCCGCGGCGACAGCCTTGATCTCTTCTGCTGCTGCCTTGAGCGCTTCTTCTCTTCTGGAAAGGATCAGCACGTCTGCTCCATTGGCTGCGAATCCTTCTGCGATGGCTTTGCCGAATCCGCCGGCGCCGCCGAAGATCGCTGCTTTCTTTCCGCTGATATCAAACATGTTTGTCAGTTTTCCGTCATATACTTTAGGCATTGTTATTTCCTCCCTGTTTTTGTTGCTTTTGCGTTGGCTTATTCATCTTCTTTTTTCGGTCTGTACGGCTCGATCTTTTTGAGCTCGAACGGATTGACTGCGTTGCCGGCTTCTACTTCCTTGAACCATTCAAACGGCTTTGTTCTGAAACCAGCCCAGCTTTCTCTTGTCGGAGGCTGCTGCATCCAGTCGTTCTGGTATCTCCAGTCATTGGTCTGGCTGATGTACTTCTCGTCCTGCTGTCCTGCATTGGTGTCTCCCATTTCGCCGGCAGCGATTCTGAGAAGTGATCCGTACTGTTCGCTGACTGTGTGAAGTTTCAGGTCGTCTACGAAGAGTTTCTTCAGCGGTCTCTTCGCCAGGTCAGACATGATGGTTCTGTTCTCATACGGCATGGTCTTCCACATTCTCGCGATCTCCCATGCTCTGTCAAGTACTTCACCCTTCTTGCAGATCTCGCTGATCATACCCCAGTCGAGCATCTGCTGCGCCGTCCACTGACGAGCCGTCATCATATAGTAGGTTCCTCTCTTCGTTCCGAAGTAATGCTGTGCCATCAGGCCCATGCCGTCTCCCGGTACCAGTCCGCCGTGTGCGTGCGGTACTTCCATCCAGGTGTCTTCTGATGCGAGCGTAACATCGCAGAGCATTGCGGAATCCCAATGGAATCCAGGGCCCGGGATGGCGCCGATCGTCGGTACGGCCAGATCGAATACCATGTTCTTGATCAGGTTCGTATCATCGAAGTACTGGTGCTGGAATCTCTCCTTTGGAAGTTCCGAATAAGTCTCCCATCCGTTCGGATCGGATTCTGTCATCCAACTGTCGCCCAGGTGTGTGAAGATGATGATCTCGTTCTTATAGTCCATGGAGATGAATCTTGTCAGTTGGCTTGCCGCTCTGTGGGACATGCCGCTGTGACACATCTGATGGTCATTGGTCTTCCATGTGACCTGCAGAATCCCGTCTTCTCTGTAGAGATCCGCAAAATCTTTGAACCATTCTTTATATTCTTCCAGTTCCGGAAGTTTCACATAATCTGCTAAAGGCTGTGCCATGGTTGTTCTCCTTTCGATCTGATTTTTTACTAGAACTTGTACCAGTCAGGTTCATTGCTGTGTTCGAATACATACGGATTTTCGATTTCACCGCTGTTGACCTTGTCCCACCATTCCTTGGCTCTCTTCGGCATTCCGCGCCAGAGTTCCTTGGTCATCGGCTGTTCCATATCTGTTGTCGCGTAGCGATAGTCGTTCACGCGGCTGATATACTTCTCGTCCTGCTGTTCTGAGTTCTCATCGCCCAGTGTGCCCGCAGCGACACGGAGCATTGATGCGTACTGCTCGCTGACTGTGTGCAGCTTCAGATCTTCCATGAGCAGTTTCTTCAGCGGTCTCTTCGCCAGATTTGACATGATTGTTCTGTTCTCATACGGCATGGTCTTCCACATTCTCGCGATTTCCCATGCACGATCGACTGCTTCACCCTTCTTCGTCACTTCGCTGACAGCGCCGGCGTCCAGCAGCTGCTGTGCGGTGATCTGACGGGTTGTCATCATGTAGTAGTTGCCGCGCTTGGTTCCCAGATAGTGCTGGAACATCAGTCCCATGCCGTCTCCCGGTACCAGTCCGCCCTGTGCGTGCGGCACTTCGATCTTTGTATCTTCTGTTACGATCGTCACATCGCAGAGGAACGCGGAATCCCAGTGGAATCCAGGTCCCGGCATAACGCCGATGGTCGGAACGTCGAGGTCGAATACCATGTTCTTGATCAGATTCGTATCATCGAAGTACTGGTGTTCAAATCTTTCTCTCGGAAGCTTTGAATAGGTTTCCCATCCATTGGCGTCAGATTCGATCATCCAGTTGTCGCCAATGTGTGTGAAAATGATGATCTCATTCTCATAGTCCAGCGACAGCATTCTGGTCAGCTGGCTGGCAGCTCTATGGGACATGCCGCTGTGGTGCATCGGTCCATCGTTAGTCTTCCATGTAACCTGGACGATGCCGTCTTCTCTCTTCAGATCTGCGAATGCCTTGAACCATTCCTTGTACTCATCGAATGACGGCAGTTTCACATAATCAGCTAATGGTTTATTTGACATATCTCTTTCCTCCTTAGTCTCTACTGTGCTTTTGCTTCGTAATAGATGATTGATCAGAGTGTTGTGTTGTTTTGCTTGACTTTATTGTAAATAGGCCGGACATAAATGAGAAATTCATGATCGTCCGTCGGTTATGTAAAAAATGCATAAAGACGAAAACAGCGCCGCAGATTGTTTTCTGCAGCGCTGTATCTATAGGCTATATGCACACGATGCGGCCGGGCTTTCTCTCTGCCGCATCCGGAAGATCTCCTTCGCGGTACCCGAGAATGCAGTTCCCAACTCCGACGTAGTTTTCGGGAACGCCCCACTGCTTCTTTAACGCCCTGCCTTCTTCCGTTTCAAAGGTTTCTTTCGCTCGATGGATCCAGCAGGAATCGACGCCAATCGAAGCTGCCGCCAGCATCATCGTTCCAACCACCAGGCTTCCATCCTCAACATATGTCAGACGGCTCTCGTCAGCAAAGACAATGACGACGGTCGGCGCACCATAAAAAGGATCAATGTCCATACCCATAACCTGGGCGTTCAATCCGCTCATCTGCGCGATAAGCTGCGGATCCTGCACCGCGACCATCATGGTCGCCTGCTGTCCCATGCCACTGGGAGCATAACTTCCCGCTTCCAGAATTGTTTCAAGCTGATCCTTTGTGATCTGCTCATTGCGATAGGCCCTGATGCTCCTGCGTTCCTCAATTGTTTTGATCACTTCATTCATTTTGAATTCTCCTCTCCGAACTTTTCGGCAATCAGGTTGCAAAGACCCCCCAGCAGTTTCAGGTTGCAATAGTAATTGCCATCAACCAACGGATTCACGAGGACGTCTTCGGGGTCATGTTCCGTGTCCGCTTCAAAATTCTGGACCACACTGATCAGCTGATCACGTACGGCGAGCAGTTCTTCATATGATTTGTCTTTGTTTGACTCTACAAATGCTTCTGGCGTAATTTTCATATTCGTGTATCTCCTTTCATTTATCCTTATTCTCTTTTGCTTTTCTGCGCATCGCATGATTGATAATGCTATAGTAGCACTCAGCCTGCTGTTTGTTTAATGCAAACAAGGTCAGGGATAATGCGCAAACAACATAAACAAAAGAGACCCCTTTGGGTCTCTTTCGTTCTTGGCGGAGGACACGGCGGTAGGCCGCATCCGTTCAGCATTCGCCTACGGCTCTGCTTCACGGGCGTCCCTCGCATGGGACCTTCCATGCCTCTGCCTGCGCTCCGCTTGTCAATCGGCAGGATAGGTCTCCAGGACTCTTCACCCGCCGCGGGTTCGTTCGTTATACGTCCGTCAAAAAATGAAATAGACGCCCATTTGGGCGTCTTTTCATTTCTGGCGGAGGACGGGGGACGCGCTTTTCAAGAGTCGTTGGTATAACTGCGTTTGCGCCCTCGTTTTTGCTTTTGACCCACTATCGTCCCCTTTTTTTCCAATTAGGATCTGGCGTGCCATTTTCAAGATATATCTTTGCCTAAAGCTAGAGGCTATTATCCACTCTTAACTCTCGTTGTATATGAAACATTGATCATTGCTCTTCTTATCTCTACTCAATGACAAGTGTATTTCCTCCAGTTTCATTTGGAATCACTCTTATCCTTGGCCCTACAGAAACCCTATACTTTGTGCCTCTCCCGTTACCTTCTATGGAAACTACACCTTTCTTCTCCATGGATTTAAGTAATTCTGACACTTTACTCTTTCCAAACTGGATACTCGATGATGCCATAATATCGCTTATTGGCCTTGCCATCGTTTTGCTAAGAACGTTATATACTATTCTTTCGTCATCTGTAAGATCCAAACTCTCCTTCAAAACTGGCAGAATAACCACAATTGTATTATCAGAAGCATCGAATATGGGCTGTGTTGCGCTGTCCTTATAAGCTTCCTTGATTCTGAAAATGCCTGTACCAAAAGCCTCAACCATATTCAGCTTATTAAATACGTTTGCTAGAATTGGGTTTCGAAGCACAGAAATTCGTCCTGCGATGTATTCCTCTTTTGAAATACCGCTAGGCAGCCCTCCCGGTGATACTACCTCAACACGATCATCAAACATTGATATTCTAATATGAGAATGGATGTCCCAAACGCGGTGAATAATTGCATTTGCGATTGCTTCCCTGAAAGCTGCTTCCGGTATCATTTCAACAAGCCTACGCTTTGAACCGTTTATTTCTTCTTGCTGGTAATAATCTCTGTATAAGATTAGAGCGGTATTGTATGCAGACAGTATTGACTGATTTTCAATAGTAACTCGCTTTTGGATAATGCTTATCGTCTCACCAAACTTTGCCAGATCAATGCCTGGAAAACTATTGACATCTGCCAGAATTGCTGCAGCATTATTGTACCCGGATGAATCAGAATAAAGGCTCAAAGTTTTCAGTATATCCTTATTGCATTTCGTGATACCTCTTTGTTCAATGAGTTCCTTTTCAAGCACGGAGAATGATAGCGTCTGCTGTTCAGATGGCAACTCCTCATAACTCATATGCTTTCCTTCAAGAATCAGTCTCCTCAACTCTATTTCATCAACTTCAACAGTAGCTGTATCATTGCGTTTATACGCTTTAGCTCTGTATAAATATGGTTGATGTATACCACTTTCAACGTCAAGCTTTATGGTTTTTTCGCTATTGTTTATGGAAATAGAATAATCCGGCTTAGGCTTAATGGTATCATTTATTCTATTTTCGATATCAAGACAATGCTGATCCAGATGCTCAAAGCCAATGACTTTCCCGTTGTCATCAACTCCAAATATAATGGTGCCACCATCATAGTTTGCAAAAGCACTGACCGTTTTTAAAAATGTATTTGAAATATTCTCCTTAAATTCTAATTTCTTGTTTTCTTTCATATCAATTACCTGCAATCACTTTGTCAACATGGTATCTATATGGATTGTACTTGAATTCAATCGCAAAATCAATCGTGTTTTTTTACGCTTGATTTTGCGATTGAAAATAATTGTATTCCTCTAGGGCAAACATCTGACGAAAACTCATCCATAAGCTCCGTATCAATTAGTTTTTTTCAGGTCTTGATGCCTAACATCTTCTGAATAGTTTGTCTTTCCAATGTTTTTGATTAAACCGTTTAATTGCTTCAGGTATCAATTTGTATACCACACCGTTCCCATCATAGCTTTCATACTTTGGGAGTTCTGGATGATAATAACATACTTATTCTTTTCTTAACTCCTTTAGTTGGTTCATTACATGTTCATAGTTCTCTCGTGAAACATGATTTTCACCACAATATAATGTTCTGTATGCCATTCCTGTTGGATCTTCAAGGATCTCCCAGTCATCGGGTTCTGTTGGATACCAATGTGATGTCCATTCCTCCTCATCGATTATTCCATCATAGACAGGATTTGCTTCTGAACATGGCCAGTAATACGCTCTACCGTTAATCAAGCGTTCCGGCCATTCGCCATTGCCGTTCCCTTTGTATAAGAGTATCGACCATTCTTCTTTTTTGTTCATTTCGACCATTTTTTCTTTCAGTTGATCGAATAAGCGTGCCACTTCAAGCGATGCTTTAGCCTTTCTTTCATCCAAATAGTCTAAGTATTCCTGAAGTGAACTATATCCATACGGCTCAAGGTTTTCTTCTCCCAAATTATTCATTTCACCCAAATGCGGATAAGAAAAGACCTCAAAGTCACTGTCTCGCGTTCCCAACAGTAACGGATACTGCTCATGTTTCTCTGGTAATTTACTCATAATTATATCTATCTCCCTTCAATATCCGTTTTCCCAAGTATACTTATTACTGACTTCTTCATAATAATCAGGCACATCACTACTATCATTACTTATACGAATCTCATCACCAAGCCAGATTCCACAGTAATCATCTTCTGAGTGTTCACGTAGTCTGTATCTGCCGTCTTCTTTTATCATTAGCGCTGGAAAAGGATTATATCTATAGCCATTATCATTGGCAACAATGTTGTCAGTATCTATGAATTCTTTTTTCGTGTTATTTATGATTAGATGATAACTGTTTGCCTTCCTGGCAAACATACCCTTTTCTCCTAGATAGTCGACCATAAATTGAGCAGATTCTTCAAAGCTATCAACGTATTTGATTTCATAATATGATGTCCCATATGATTCATCACATCTGTTGAAATATCTGTTGAGATCCTCTTCATCCAACCCATACCTTTTTAGTGTATCCACATGAAAAACATTCGTCACAACATCTCTTCTGTCACAATTCGAAAACTGGCATGATACATTTTTGAAAGCGTCGATGGCATAATCGTATGGTTCAGCTCCACAAATCATCTCTGTTATCCGCAATGTTGGATTGGATTCATTATGCAGTACTGTATAGTCGTCACCGATCCATACAATAGGATCATCTTTCCAGTCACTATCCATCAACGTAAACAAGGCATTCAGCAATTCGCATCCTACCCATGATGATTCCCTTCTCTTGCTTCCATGATCAAAGTCTATCGGCTCCATAAACTCCCCTTTGACAGGATTCAGCCACATAAAATACTGACCCATTTCATGATTCCCTCTCTTTGCTTATTTTTTCCATATAGTAATCCCACCAGTCCTCTTTATCAGAAAGCCATTCCATATTGTACTCCATGCATTCATAAAGGATTGATAACTCCGTAGCCCCTTTTTCTTCACTAAAGTATATTTGTGCGCCTGTTGATGCCCAATCGTATAAATCCGCAAAATCACGACCATCGAGAATGATGCAGCCATTGTAATAGTTTTCTAGAGCCTTCTTAACGATTGGCACATCTGAATGCTTTTGCATCTCCTCCAGTTGCCGTATGTCCGTAAGCTCCAAATACCCTATATTTACTAGCTGTCCGCATTCCTCAATAATCTTTGCAGAGATCGAAGTGTTGTCACCCCAACTAATACTCCGCCCTTCACATGTTGGCCGGGCAGAAACAAATACTTCGGGATAGTACTTAAGTTCATAGTACTCAAGATCATTTTCTACCATATCTGACATGTTATACATCAATACAGTTTCATCTTCAAAGACGACATACAAGACATAGTCTTTTGCAGTTAATATATAATCTATTTTCATCCTATTTTGTTCCTTGTCTCCACACATTTCTTCCCAAATGGATAATGATCAATAAAGTAATTGTTTACAAAGTCATTACTACAAAACACTTTGTTATAAACATAATATGACATCTAAAGTGCCTTTCTAATATACATTTGTTAACTTTTATCCCCTCTTATGATAATAATTCCAAATATACTGTCCAAAAAAAACACCTCAATTGTCATTCAATCTCTGGCCTTCAGTGAATAAAAGCCGTGTGCAAACTGTTCACTCAAAGCCTTGAATATTTAAAAAGATGACTACACGAACGATTCTGATAGCTCGGATGCCGCATACATTCATCGTTCACCCGCGGGACACGGGACTTACGCGGCGGGGCCCCTACCCCTCCGCCGGTCTGCGCCGCCTCTCTCAGGCGGCTTGAACCCGTCGCTACTCGAGAGTCCACTGGACTCTCTCCTAACGCTCCGGCCCTTTCGGGTTCTCGTCCCGTGTCTTGTCCTACGTCGGTGATACGAAAAAGGAGACCTTTCGGTCTCCTTTTCGTATCATGGCGGAGGACACGGGACTCGAACCCGCGGGGCTGTTACACCTTACTCGCTTTCCAGGCGAGCTCCTTAGCCACTCGGTCAATCCTCCAAGCCGCTCACATAATATAACAAATAATCACGTTTGTTTCAAGTAGAATCTTCCGTTTCCGTGCGGAATTCGTCCTCACTCTTTCTCCGGGAACTCGTGGCTCCAAGTCTCGTTCCCACTGGCATTGACAACGTGAACGGTGCCGGTAATGCCAGTGATGCCGGTCTGCGTCTCAAGATCGGCAAGAGCTTTCTCAAATCCCGGCTTCAGCACTTCGGCGTTCTTGCCGAACGCTTCGATCAACACCTTCTCGTCGGCGTCGTCGATGCCGTCGCTGAATGTATAGGTGATATCAAAACTATCGCCCGAGAAACTCACTTCGGCGCTCATGCCTTCCGGCGTAACGATGTTCTCCTGAATCGTCTTCACGATGTCAGGATTGTCGGTCGCGATGTCCTGCAGCGTCGGCGTGGCCTGCTGGCCGCAGCCACCGAGCAAAAGCATCACGGCCGCAATCGACAATAATACAATTGTAACGAATTTTTTTCTCATATCTTGCTGCCCCTTAACCGGCCTATTTCACGCTCTCCTCAACGGCGCCTATCATCTCCGGAATCTCAATGACACCTCTGTGACGGATTGGTTTCGTATCCAGATTCTTCAGCGCTTTCGGTACCCGCACGCCTGTTTCAGCTTCGACTGCGCGGATGTAGCCGAATCCGTCTTCCTCTTCAGCGAGGCCGATTGATTTTGCAACGCTCTCGGCGAACTTGTAGGCGCTTGCTGTGGACGCAATCAGCGTCGGCGTTTTGTCGCCCGTCGTTTTCACATAGTCGCGGTAGACCTTGTATCCCACAGCGGTGTGCGTATCGATGAGGTACTTCTCTTCCCGATACATGGCGCCAATCGTCGCATTAGTCTCCTCGACGGTGGCCGTGCCGCCCCAGAACTTCTTCATGCCTTCACGAATCTGCGGGCTGACTTCATAGCGGTGCTCTTTTTCCAACGATTCCATCAAACCGCGGATCTCTTCGCCGTCATTGCCTGCAAGATGGTACAGTAGTCTCTCCAGATTGCTGGAAATCAGGATGTCCATGGACGGCGAGTTCGTCAGATAAAACTCGCGGTTCGTATCGTAAACGCCTGTGTTGAAGAAGTCCGTCAGCACGCGGTTCTTATTGGACGCGCAGATGAAACGGTTCACCGGAATGCCCATCTCGCCTGCGTAGTAAGCGGCAAGGATGTTGCCGAAGTTTCCTGTCGGCACGCAGATGTTCACCGGTTCGCCGGCTTTCACGACGCCCCGCTCTACCAGCTTCAGATAGCCCCACACATAGTAGGCCACCTGCGGCACGAGCCGGCCGATGTTGATGGAATTGGCACTGCTGAGTTTGCATCCCAGCCCCGCCAGTTTTTCCGCGAAAGCATCATCATTGAAGATCTTTTTCACGCCGGTCTGGGCGCCGTCGAAGTTCCCTTCGATGGCAAATACGTGGGTGTTATCGCCTTCCTGGGTGATCATCTGGCGCTCCTGCACCTGACTGACGCCTTTGTTCGGGAAGAACACGATGATTTCCGTTCCCGGTACATCTGCAAAACCTTCCAGCGCAGCTTTCCCTGTGTCGCCGGAGGTTGCCGTCAGGATGCAGATCTTCTTGTCTTCATTTTCTTTCTTCGTCGCCGTGGTCAGAAGATATGGCAGAATGCTCAGAGCCATATCCTTGAAGGCCGCCGTCTTACCGTGGTAGAGTTCAAGGAAATAGGCATCGCCTGCCTTTGTCACAGGAACAATCTCTTCCTCTTCGAACTTGCTGTCATAAGCGCCGTCCGTACAGTATGCCATTTCTTCATCCGTGTAATCGTCGAAGAACGTCCGAATGATTTCAAAGGCCACCTGCTTGTACGGCATACCCACCATGTCTTCTATCGGCATCGGGAGCGCAGGCACTTCCTGCGGCACATAAAGTCCGCGGTCTTCCGCAATGCCCTGGATGACCGCCTGTGCGCCCGTCTTATAGTCTTTGCTTCCTCTTGTACTCTCGTACAGTATCATATTGGTTTATACTCCTTCTACAAATGCAATGATGTCGTCTACGTC
>JAILDT010000044.1 GCA_024689085.1 Clostridia bacterium
CCCAATGTGTCGACCGTGATTGACGGGGAGTGCACATCCATCAGCTCTCTGCAGGATATCCGGGAGGGAGATGCCCTGATCATGTTTGTCTTTGCGAGGTACTATAAGATTGATCTGAAGTACCTGAGCCTGGCGAAGGAAAAAGGGGCAAAGATCATTCTGGTCCTGAACGATATCACGGAATCCCTGACGGAATACGCGGATATTGTCCTGACAGTGTCGACGGAAAATATGAGTTTCTTTAATTCCAAGATCGGAGTGGAGGTTGTCGCGGAGTATATCCTGGTACTGATCGGCCGGAAAGTTGATTACATGGAAAGGCTGATCGAGAGAGATGAGCTGACGGAAGACGAAAGATTATAAGAAAATGAAAGAAGGGGGCGCCCGCAGAAGCGGGAGCTTCTTTTTTATTAATAAATGTAGTGAACACAACAGATATTGCTTGACAAGCAGTACTTACAACGGTATAATGTGATTACAAAGTGTAGTAAACACTTCAAATGAAAACGATAAGAGAAGCTCGCGCGCCAGTTTGTATTATCGGAATAAACGGAAAGGAATAATTATGGAAGCTATTACAAAGAATGTCGGCCAGGTATGGTGGAATGCGGCAAACGCGCCCTGGCTTCTGCAGTGTGATCCGTTCAAAGTTTCTCCCCACGTCTATTATGTCGGCAATACCTGGGTAGGCGCTTATCTGATCGATACCGGAGACGGACTTGCACTGATTGATACGCTGATTTTTGAGGACGCCTACCAGCTTTTTGAGAACATCTACAAACTCGGATTCAATCCTAAGGATATCAAGAATATCTTGTTGACCCATTGCCATATTGATCATGTCGGCGGTGTGAATCCGATCGTCAGCGTCTCCGGTGCAAAGGTCTGGCTCTCCAGGGAGGATGAGATCTTTGCGGACCATCCCTTCAACAAGAAGGAAGGCATATTCAAGGTAACGGAATTCAGAAAGCCTGATTGCTACTTCAGCGACGATGAGCCCCTCGTCCTGGGCAATATTGTCATTCGCACAAAGCTCTGCCCTGGCCACACACCCGGTACAACATCTTTTTTCATTGAAGACCATGATGAAAACGGCAGGAAGCTAGTTGTCGGTCTGCACGGCGGCGTGGGTGTCAATACCATGTCAGACAAGTATTTTGAGGAGAACGATCTGGATCCGATCCTCAGAAAGCAGTTCATTGAAGGCTGCGAAGCCATGAAGAGCATCCACGTCGATATCAGTATTCCTTCTCATCCCGCTCACGGCGATCTGATGAACCGCATCAGCAGTGATCCGATGGATTACACACCGCTTATCGATGAAAAGGAATGGGCACATTTCCTGGATGTAAGGGCACAGTTTGCAAAAGACCTTGAAGAGAAGTAAAAAGGAGAATTCATGATGAGTCCGATGACCATAACACTGATCATTTCAGTCCTGACCGTTATAGGTTTCCTGACCAGAAAATTCACACTCGGCACAACCGCGATGATGGCACTTCTCGCATTCCTGCTTACCGGCGTTCTCGATGCGAAAACGGTTCTCGGCTGTTTTGGAAATGCAACGGCAGTCATGCTCGTGGCGATGTTCATTGTCGCGGCGGGCTTCAATAAGACGCAGTTCGTCAAGAATGTGGCGGGCATGGTCAAAAATATTTCCAAAGGCAGCCTGACCAAGGTCCTGGCCGGATATGTTATCATTGCTGTCCTGCTCTGCCAGTTCATCAAATCCAATCTGATCCCGTTCTGTATCGTAGCGCCTCTTCTCGTGAATACAGTTAAGCAGATGGGATACAAGCCCAGCAAAGTCATCTACTCACTGGGTATCGCCTGCATTATCTGCTGCCAGACACTTCCTCTCGGCGGCGGTGCAACCGCTTACGCGGAATTCAACGAGTACCTTCTCTCCAACGGTGCCGTTCAGCAGATGGGAATTCTGACACCGATGATTTCACGCCTGCCGCTGATGCTTGTCATGATGGCATACGCGATCTTCATTGCGCCCAGGTTCGCACCGGATGAACCGGTCGTTGAAACGACAGATATGAATACGGAATCCGTTGCCAGCAAAGCGCTTGACGTCAAAGCCATGGATCCTTTCCATGAGAGATGCGGATACATCATATTCTTTGGTGTTACTGTTGCGCTGTTATTCAGCACCCAGCTGAAGCTGCCGGCATGGGAGATCTGCTTTGCCGGAGCCGTCCTGATGGTTGTGACCGGAGTTCTCTCTCCGAAGGAAGCGGTGAATGCCGTGCCCTGGTGGGTCTTCTTCCTCTTCGTCGGTTCCATCGGTATCGCAAATGCACTGTCTGTCTCCGGTGCAGGCGAGGCGATCGGCACACTGCTCGCAAATCTTGCAGGAAATACGCACAGCTCGATCCTGCTCTACTCACTGTTCTTCCTGATTCCCTACGTCGCAACGCAGTTCATGTACAACATGACTACGATGATGATTCTTTACCCGATCGTCATTCAGGTCTGCCTGGCACTCGGTGCAAATCCGATTGCGGCCGTCATTGTTGTTCAGTCCGCAGCGTTCTCCGCAATTCTGACGCCTATGGCGACAGGAACCGTGCCGTACTTCATGGGTCTCGGCGGATATGACCAGAAGACGATCCTGAAGATGGGCATCATTCCGACGATCATCTGCTTTGTCGTGACGGTTGTCTGGAATTCCATCGCATTCCCGCTGTTCTGACAATCAGAAGTCCGGAAAGAACATATA
>JAILDT010000045.1 GCA_024689085.1 Clostridia bacterium
ATTGCGGATCTGACAGACGAAGAGCTCTACAACAGATTCTGGGAACTGGTTGACCAGGTTGTAGACCCTCTGCTTGAACTGGGAAGAAAAAACACAACTCCTTCTGTAGAGAGAGCCGTTCTCCTGAGAATGGGCGTATCCTCACTGGATACTCAGAAGGTCGTTGAGGGCTGCATGGACAGAGGTCTTATGGGACACGGCGCTGGCCACGTAGTTTACAAGGTAATGAAGGCACACGACCTCTCAGCAAAGGAAGCCGCTGAAAAGCTGGTTGCCGGCGAATACTGGGACGAAGTAGTAGCAAGTTTCAAGTAAGGAGGTACCAGGATGTCAGATTTCAAATTAGCACCTAACGAAAAGTTAAACATAAAAGAGATCCTGAAGGACCTCGACAAATATGAACCAAGAAGAAGAGGCTGGCACTGGAGAGAGCCGGATCCTGGCTGCAAGCTCGGACCGTTCGAATATCATGATTGTTCCAAGCCTCTGAAGAACAGCGTAGGACTGCCTCCTGCCAAGTACTTTGAGGACGCAGACCCGCAGCCAATGCCTGTCATCACCACTGAGATCGCTTCCGGTAGATTTGAGGACGATATCAGAAGAATGAGAATGGGCGCATGGCACGGCGCTGACCACCTGATGGTAATCAGACACATGGGTCAGTCCCACATCGACGGTCTGATGGAAGGTACGCCACAGGGTATCGGCGGTGTTCCTATCACACGTAAGCAGGTAAGAGCACAGAGAAAAGCCTGCGACATCATCGAAGACGAAGTTGGTCGTCCAATCAACTATCACTCCTACGTATCAGGCGTAGCTGGTCCTGACGTAGCCGTCATGTTCGCGGAAGAAGGCGTCAACGGCGCTCACCAGGACCCTCAGTACAATGTACTGTACAGAGACATCAACGCGATCAGATCATTCGTAGACGCATGTGAGTCAAAGAAGATCATGGCTTGGGCACAGATGCTCCAGATTGACGGCGCGCACAACGCCAACGCGACAGCAAGAGATGCCTGGAAGGTAATGCCGGAACTGATCGTTCAGCACTCCATCAACTCCAGATTCTCAGAAAAGGTCGGCATCAGCCCTGACCTGATTTCACTGTCAACCGTACCGCCAACAGCTGTACCGGGACCGCTCATGTACTACGACCTGCCATACGCAGTAGCCCTTCGTGACATCTGCGGCAGATATAAGATGAGATGCCAGCAGAACACCAAGTACATCTGCTCCTCCGCAAGAGAAGCGACTGTAACTCACGTCCTGGACATGTTCATCTCCAAGCTGACTTCCGTAGATATCCAGTCAACAATCACTCCTGACGAAGGAAGAAACGTTCCATGGCACATCTACAACATCGAAGCCTGCGACAATGCGAAGCAGACGCTGATCGGTATGGACGGTCTCATGGAAATGGTTGAGCTGAAGAAGGACGGCCCACTGAGAGAGAACGCCAGAGAGATCAAAGAAAGAGCTCTCCTGTTCATGGAAGAAATGGTCGAAGCGGGCGGATACTTCAACGCTGTTGAGCAGGGATTCTTCGTTGACTCCGGAAAATATCCTGAGAGAAACGGCGACGGTATCGCTCGTAAGCTGGACGGCGGCGTAGGCTATGGATACATCTTCGAAAGAGAAGACGACTACATGGCTCCTGTAACAGCTCACTTCGGATACAACAACGTTGAGCAGTATGGCGGAGACCCTGAGAATCCATCAGCGCTCATCGGCGGATGTACATTCGAAGACAGAAGCAAGATCGTTTACATTGACGAACTCGATGAGGAAGACAACGTAAACGTAAGACTTGAAAAGGTTGCCAAGTACCACAACGGCGAAGCCATCATTCCGGAAGTGGAATGGTGCGGAGACGGAATCATCCTGCTGACCATGTGCATCCCAACACACGCCAGAGCAGCAGAAGCAGTCGCACTGGAAATCGGCCACAGACTCGGCCTGGAAGATCCAGTAGTTATCAGTAAGGAAGTACTCCATCCGGCAGAAGGAACAAGAGTAGAGATGAAGGGTAAGGTTCCATTCGATATCGATCCTTCCACACTCGAGATTCCTGCACCGCCGCATCACCAGTCAGATGCTGTTCTCTACAAAGAGTTCGAAGAGCATCCGATGGTAGTTGTATGCGGAACAGTCGGCAATGACGAGCACTCCGTAGGTCTCCGTGAGATCATCAACATCAAGCACGGCGGCATCGAGAAGTGGGGTGTCAAGGTCAACTACCTCGGCACTTCCGTTCCTGTAGAAAAGCTGGTTGACGCAGCAGTTGAGCTGAACGCGAACGCAATCCTGGCATCCACGATCATCTCACACGACAATGTTCACTACAAGAACATGAAGAGAATCAACGAGCTGGCCATCGAAAAAGGCATCCGCGACAAGGTCATCATCGCAGCAGGCGGAACGCAGGTAATCCCTGAGGAAGCTCGCGAGACAGGCATTGACGAAGGATTCGGCAGAGACTCCCACGGCATCGACGTTGCTACCTTCCTCTGTGAAGAAGCAATGAGAAGACGTGGCGAAGAACCACCTGAAGTACAGGAAGTTCTCTAATAGCAAACACACAGGGCCGGGCGAAAGCCCGGCCCGAATTATCTTGAAAGGATATCAAAATGAAAGTCGACGTTTTAGTAGCTGAAAT
Source organism: Clostridia bacterium (assembly GCA_024689085.1). GTDB lineage: Bacteria > Bacillota > Clostridia > Peptostreptococcales > Anaerovoracaceae > Lentihominibacter. The sequence continues at coordinate 2,657 of JAILDT010000045.1, forward strand.
CGGATCAACGACTACCGTAGTAAACGCATTCAGAAACATTGACAGTGAAGACCCTGAATTCTGGGCACAGGGACAGGCCCCGACATCGGTACTTGAAGGCGATGTCAGAGTAGGACTGCAGGGTGCCATCGATGATCTCTGCGCGAAGAAGGGCATTGACAGTCTGGAATATGACGAGATGCTTGCTACTTCATCGGCGGCAGGCGGCCTTAAAATGACTGTCCACGGACTAGTGTACGACATGACTGCAAGAGCGGCCAAGGAAGCAGCTCTCGGAGCCGGCGGCATTATTCACTTCGTGACAGCAGGAAGGCTCAGGAGAACAGATCTGGCGAAGATAAAGGAGATTCAGCCTAATCTGATTCTCATCGCAGGCGGCGTTGATTACGGCGAACGTGATACAGCGTTGGATAACGCGGAGAAAATCCGCGCACTCGGGTTGAAGACACCGATCATCTACGCGGGTAATGTTGAAAATCAGGAAGAGATGGAATTGATTTTCGATGAGGAGTCCGGACAGAAACTCTACAACGTAGAAAACGTATACCCGAAGATCGACGACATGAACGTCGAGCCATGCCGCAAGGTCATCCAGGACGCATTCGAGGACCACATCACGAACGCACCGGGCATGGAGCATGTGCGCGATATGGTCAATGGTCCAATCGTTCCGACACCGGGCGCGGTCATGCAGGCGACGAGACTTCTGAATGAGTGCATCGGAGAGGTCGTTGTCATTGACGTAGGCGGTGCGACCACTGACGTACATTCCGTCTGCCGGGAATCCGACAACGTGGCCAGGATCCTGACGGCACCAGAGCCATTTGCGAAGAGAACCGTTGAGGGTGATCTGGGGGTCTATGTCAATCGGATGAAAGTCATCGAATCCATCGGAGAAGAGGAATTCCGCGAAAAGGCAGCGGAGGCTGGTTTCGATCCGGACAAAACCCTGGAGACCTACCGCGCGATTCCGAAAAATGAAGATGAAATCAAAATGGTCGAGATCCTGACGGAGGAAGCTGTCATGAAAGCAGTAGATCGTCATGCCGGCCAGATCAGATATATCTACGGCCCGAGCGGCCGAAGCACCGTGGCGGAGGGCAAGGACCTGACCCCGATCAAGTACATTGTGGGAACAGGCGGAGCGCTCACAAGGCTGCCGCACCGTGAGGAAATCATGAGCCGCATCTGCGAATATGACCAGACTGGCACCAAGCTGTTCCCGACCCACCACGCCAAGATTGCTGTCGATAACGACTACATCATGGCCTCGCTGGGTGTACTCAGCGTCAAGCACAGAGAAGGCGCAATCAAGCTTCTTGAGAAGTCACTCGGCTTCAAGTTCGTGAAACCCGAGGAAAGCCAGTACGGCATCAAGTCAACCTCACAGCAGAGCGCCGTATCAGACGGTCCGGCAATTCTGGCTGATGTTGCCGCGGAGCTGGCCGAAAAGGACGCGGACCGTGAGGCTATGATCAAGCACATTCTCGAATGCGAGGAACAGGGCTACGACATGACCGAGTACAAACTGGACTACGGCCTTATTACTGAGGAAGAGGCAGAAGCCGCGAGAGCGGCAAAAGCAAAAGCAGAGGGCGAGCGCATCATGGAAGAAGCTGCTGCCAAAGACCGGAAGATTGTCAGAGCATGCGGCGTCGGCGAACTGGCGGAAGACGGCCGCCCGAAGTGTAACCGCGAGTGCCATATCTGCGCTCACGTTCACTGCCCGTTCAGAAACAAGTAGACCGCAGACCAACAAAGAATAAACTAAAAGCACGAAAAAACCGGAGCCCCTTTCTCCGGTTTTTTCTTGTCGTCATCATTATCATTATCTGTTTTGTGAGGAGGTGTGTCTTTCGACACTGTTATAGTAATACAGGTAAATGTCATTTGGCGGTGGATTATGTGAAGGCTTTGTGAAGACGCGCATAAAGTGCTATACTCTACTCATGGCCAATCAGATAGACATGCTACATGGATCACTGGTGAAGAAGCTGATGCTCTTCGCGCTTCCACTTGCTGCAACCGGAACGGTGCAGCAGCTTTTTAATGCGGCGGATGGAATCATTCTGGGCCATTTCGCAGGCAGTGATGCGTTGGCAGCTGTTGGAAGCACGGCGCCGATCATCAATCTGTCCATCAATCTTTTCATCGGACTGTCCATCGGCGCCAGCGTGGTCATCGCCAATTACATTGGCCAGGGCAGGTCAGACCGCATCAGCGATGCGGTGCACACTGCCGTGATTTTGTCCCTGATTGCAGGCGTGACCATTGCGGTGGTCGGCATCTGCATCAGCAGACCAATGCTGCATGCCATGGGATCCCCTGACAATGTCATCGATCTGTCCACGATCTATCTGCGGATTTTCTTTGCGGGCATGCCGTTCATGATGGTCTACATTTACTTTTCGGCGATCCTGCGGAGCAAAGGCGACACGAAACGGCCGCTCCTGATTTTGCTTGGTTCGGGTCTTGTGAAAGTAGCGGTCAGCCTGCTGTTCGTGGTGGTGCTCGGCATGAGTGTCAAGGGCGTTGCTCTGGCGACGATCATCGCCAACTTCCTGAACAGCGGCGCGCTGGTTTATCTTCTCATGCACGAGGATGGCCCGTTCAGACTCAGGCTGCAAAAGCTCAGAATCACAAAAGAACATTTCATCAGAATTCTCAAGATCGGCGTTCCTGCCGGAGTGCAGAGCATGGTGTTCTCCTTCTCCAATGTCATCATCCAGTCCACGATCAATGGATTCGGATCCGATGCGATCGCGGGATCTGCCGCAGCGGTCAATTATGAGTTTTTCTGCTATTTCGTGCTGAATGCGTTCGGGCAGGCAGCGGTTACATTCACGAGTCAGAATTACGGCGCGCAGAACGCCAGCCGGTGCAGGGAAGTGTTCCGGGACTGCATGCTGCTGGGTGCAGCGGCCATGTTCCTCTGTAACTTCGGATTTTTCCTCGGACGTTCGTTCTTCGTGCTGGTGTTCACGACAGACGTCCTGGTTATTCCATGGGCCATGATACGGTTCAGCCACGTGCTGATATTCCAATGGATCGCGTCTTCTTATGAAATCAGCGGTCAGTGCCTGCGCGGCATGGGTCACTCGCTGCTGCCGGCTCTCGTCTCCGTCCTGGGGACCTGCGTTCTGAGGATCGTGTGGATCTTCACCATCTTTCAATCCTTTGGGACGTTCGAAATGCTCATGAACATCTACCCGATCACATGGGCCGTGACTGGTATCGCGACACTCATCGCGTACGCGGTCATCAGCAAAAAAGAATTCAAAAAAATCAGCGGATAGCAAGTGCTGCCATCCGCTTTTGTTTTTCTCCTTTATAACCTGATGGACACTTCGCCGCTCGTCAGCGTCTGGCGGCTGCCGTCCTCATACTCGACAACCAGTCCGCCTCCATCCTCAATTTCTACAGCAAAAGCAGGACGCCCACCCAGTTCCTGGGTCGGGTCTTTTCTGTATTTGCCTGTATAGACCGTGATGTTTTTGCCCAGGATCAGTGAACGGCTGCGGTAGGAATCCATGAAGCCAGTGAGGTCTTTCGTGTATCGCACGACTTTCTCGATGACCGACGCCGCCAGCAGCGCCTTCTCATGGCCGTTCAGTCCCTCTTCAGAAACGCTACCGGCGATGTCTTTCAGTTCCGGTGGGAAGCTCCGCTCCGAGGTGTTGATGCCGATGCCGATGATCAGTGAATCGATCTGTCCTGTTTCGAAATCCGTTGTGGCTTCCGTCAGAATGCCGCAGACTTTTTTCCCCTTCAGATAGATGTCGTTGACCCACTTGATCTGGCTCGCGCATCCGCAAGTTTCGTCAATGGCTTCGCTAGTCGCCGCAGCCGCAGCGACAGTCACGAGGCTCGATCGGCTGATGTCGAAATCCGGCCGGATGACAACGCTCAGATAGAGACCGTCATCACGCGGAGAAAAGAAACTTCTGCCGAGACGCCCGCGACCCGCTGTCTGCTGACGACAGATGACCACGGCCGGCGTGCGGCACTGTTCCCCGAGGACGAGTCGGCGGGCTTCCAGATTGGTTGAATCCAGCACGTCGCAAACGAACAGGTCCATGCCGCGCAAGGACGCCGGCAGGGCGTTCCGAACGGCAGCTTCACTGATGGCCGTATCATCTGACGGCATCATGTAGCCCCGGTTGGTGACCGCATCTATTTCATATCCTTCGTTGCGGAGGACTTTGACTGCCTTGCAGACGGCGGCTCTGGAAACGCCGAGTCTGCCGGACAGTTCCTCTCCGGATAAGTACTGGTCCTTATTGCTGAGCAGTGCTTCCAGCACAGAATCTTTCACAGCCATGATGAATTCCTCTCTGTTTTCATGGTATTTCCAATGTGTTTCAATTGTAAACCTGAAGCGACAGATTATCAACCGGGGGAAGATGGAGACAGCCGGGATTATTGCCTTTGCAGCAGATGGGAATGCGTATATAATGTAGGCGATGAAAACAATCTTCGGATATTACAAGAAGTACATCCCGTTCATGCTGATCGTTCTGGCGGCCTTGTTCGGGCAGGTCTGGTGCGAGCTGTCCCTGCCGAACTACATGTCGGATATCATCAACAACGGCATTGTCAAGGGCGACATGGACCACATCAGAAGCGTGGGAACCGTCATGATTCTCATCGCCATTCTGGCGGCCGCCTGTTCCATTACAGGCAGCCTTTTTGCCACGCTTACCGCAGCCAAGACAGCCCGCGGCGTCAGAAAAGATGTCTTCCGGAAGGTTACGGCTTTCAGCTCGGCGGAGCTTGACCGGTTTTCCACCGCGTCTCTCATCACCAGATCCACCAATGACGTGCAGATGGTGCAGCAGGCGACCACCATGGCGCTGCGCATGATGCTGTTTGCGCCGCTCATGGGAATCGGTGCCGTCATTATGGCGCTGCGCACCAGCGTGTCTCTGTCCTGGACGGTCGGGCTCGCGCTCATCTGCGTGCTCGGCCTCATGCTGTTTTCGTTCTTCGCGATCTTCCCGCGGTTCAAAGTCATGCAGGAAAAACTCGACCGGATCAACCTGATCATGAAAGAACGCCTGTCGGGAACCCTTGTCGTACGGGCCTTCATGACGGAGGAGAAAGAGGAGAATCGCTTTGACGACGCCAACATCGATCTGACGAAACTCTACATATTTGTAAACAAGTGCCTGGCCTTTATGCTGCCGACGATGACGTTCATTATGAGCGGCGTCGGACTGCTCATCATCTGGGTCGGCTCACATCTCATAGAAGCGGATAAACTCATGATCGGCGATATGCTCGCGTATCTTCAGTACGCCATGCACGTCATCATGTCCTTCATGTTTGTCACCATGATCTTCGTCATGCTACCGCGAGCGGCAGTCTCCATGAAGAGAATCGGCCAGGTTCTCGACACGAAGGTCTCCATTACGGACCCGGAAGATGCAAAAGCAGCAACCTGCGGTCCGGTCTTTCCTGTTGAATTCAGAAACGTTTCCTTCAATTACCCTGATTCCGAGGAGAAGGTGCTTGAAGATATCAGCTTCACCGCAAGACCGGGTCAGACTACAGCCATCATCGGCGGAACGGGGAGCGGTAAGTCGACAGTGATCAAACTCATAACGAGATTCTTTGACGCTACGGACGGGCAAGTCCTGGTCGGCGGCGCCGACGTAAAAGATCTGATGCAGAAGGAACTGCGCAGCCACATCGGCCTCGTGCCGCAGAAGGGAATCCTGTTCAGCGGCACCATCGAAAGCAATTTGCGTTACGGCAATGAGGACGCAACGGAGGAAGATCTGATCCGGGCGGCTGAAATCGCCCAGGCCATGGAGTTCATCAATGAGAAGCCGAAGGGCCTGCAGGAAGAAATCGCCCAGGGAGGCACCAACGTGTCCGGCGGTCAGATGCAGCGGCTTTGCATCGCCCGGGCCCTGGTGAAGAAGCCGGAGATCCTCGTCTTCGACGACAGTTTCAGCGCTCTGGACTTCAGCACGGATAAAGCGCTCAGGAAGGCGCTGAAGGAAACCATCGGCGGGTGCACCTTCGTCATCGTAGCCCAGCGCATCAACACCATTCTTGACGCGGACCAGATCATTGTCCTGGACGACGGAAAGATCGCAGGGATAGGAACACATAAAGAGCTCCTTTCCTCCTGCGCAATATACAAGGAAATTGCCCTTTCACAGCTGAGTGAGGAAGAGCTCAGCAAAGCGGCCACTTCCGGAAAGGAGGTGAGCTGATGGCGGAAGAAAGAAGACAGAACACGAAGCAGCAGGGGCCGGGTCCCGGCGGCCGCGCGGCCCGCATGATGCCGGGCGAAAAAGCCAGAGATTTTAAGGGCACCATTCTGACCCTGTTCGGCTATCTGCGTCCCTATAAGTGGCAGTTGGTCGTCGTCGGTCTGATGGCGTTGTTCAGCACGCTCTTTGCCATCGTTTCACCGACTGTCCTGGGAATGGCAACGGATATTGTCGTGAAAGGCGTCATGGGAAGCGGCGTCGATTACCACGCCCTGCTCATGATTATTCTGGTGCTCGTCGGCCTGTATCTGCTGAGCTGGCTCTTCGGCGCCATCCAGGCGTGGATCATGGCCATCGTGTCCCAGAAAATCATCTACACCCTGCGAGAGCGGATGTCGAAGAAACTCGACCGGCTGCCGCTCAAGTACTTTGACCGTGTTTCCTACGGCGATGTGCAGAGCCGGATGATCAACGACATCGAGACGATCAACCAGACCCTGACGGCAAGTATCACCCAGATGATCACGGCGATCATTACCCTGATCGGCATCCTCGTCATGATGCTGCGCATCAGCCTCATCATGACCCTGGCGGCCATGGTTGTCATCCCGGCGTCCATGCTCGTCATCAAACTGGTGGTCAGCAGATCCCAGGGACACTTCAAGAACCAGCAGAAGTACCTGGGTAAAGTCAACGGACACGTGGAGGAGATGTTCTCCGGCCACGATATCGTGAAGGCGTTCAACAGAGAAGACGTTTCGGAAGCCGTCTTCGACGAATACAACGACAAGCTCTACGAGTCGGCCTGGAAGTCCCAGTTCCTCTCAGGCCTTATGATGCCGCTGACGCAGGTCATCGGCAACATGGCCTACGTCATGGTCTGCTTCCTCGGCGGATACCTGGCCATCAACGGCAAGGTGTCCATCGGTCAGATCCAAGCCTTCATACAGTACGTCAGATCATTTAACCAGCCGGTGCAGCAGGTGGCCAATATCGCCAACCAGCTCCAGTCGACGGCAGCTGCGGCAGAGAGAGTCTTCGAACTTCTCGATGAGGAAGAGGAAGAAGACGCTTACGGAACTGATGAAGAGCCGCTTCCAATCACCGCACGCGTGGCGAAGGACATGAAGCCTTTGCGCGGAGACGCGAGCCTCTGGGCGGTAGCCCTCAGCTATATGAAGGAGTCAGTCCGGGAAGCGGTCCGTGTGGATTCCCTGAAGTACGACTTTACCTCGGACGTAGACGGCGACGTGGCCTTCGAACATGTGAAGTTCGGATACGTGCCAGACGAACCGATCATCAAGGACTTCTCCTTTGCAGCTAGAGCGGGACAGCGGGTCGCCATCGTCGGCCCGACAGGCGCAGGGAAGACCACCCTCGTCAAGCTGCTCATGCGGTACTATGAACTGGATGGCGGTCGGATTCTCGTGGACGGCGTGGATATCAAAGGCATGAGCCGCCATGAACTCAGAAGCAAGTTCGGCATGGTGCTTCAGGAGACCTGGCTCTCGAGCAACTCCATTCGAGAGAATATAAGATACGGCAGGACCGACGCAACGGATGAAGAAGTTGAAGCCGCAGCCAGAGCGGCTCATGTGGATCACTTCATCAAGACCCTGCCGGGCGGATATGACATGGAGATCAACGAAGAGGCGAGCAACATCTCCGCCGGACAGAAACAGCTCCTGACCATCGCCCGCGCTATTCTGGCTAACGCACCGATTCTCATTCTGGACGAGGCGACCAGCTCCGTCGACACCCGTACGGAACGGATCATCCAGAAGGCCATGGCCAATCTCATGGAGAACCGGACCAGCTTCATCATCGCCCACCGCCTGTCCACCATCAAAGACGCGGATCACATTCTGGTCCTCGATCACGGCGATATCGTCGAACAGGGCAGCCATGAAGAGCTTCTGGCGAAGGGCGGCTTCTACGCGCGGCTTTACAACAGCCAGTTCGCCAACTAACGCAAAAAAAGACAAAGACGACACAGTTTTCATCGATGTTTTGTGATATAATCAATCAGATGAAATCAAATAGATCTTTGTCTCATGAAAGGATATAAAATGGAGAACAAAAAAACACCTGCAAGTGCAGTCATTTTCTATATAATCGGCATCATTCTGCTCATCGTTTCACTGTTCATGCTGTGGACGGCGCTGAGCTATACGAAAGCGTATCTCCAGTCCTACGACGCGTCCTTTAAGGATATGTGGTCGAACAGCGTGCAGTACATCATCACCCAGTTCGTACCATATCTCGGCATGGGCGTGATTTGCCTGGGACTCGGCAGAGCTATCGCCGGATCGGCTGCCGCGAAAGCAGTCAAGGCTGACGCGAAGAAAGATGATGTGGAAGACTTCCTGCCGGCAGCTGCAAAAGCAGCAGAACCAGTTGACGCGGAGCCTGTCGAAAGCAGAGTCGCCGCCGATCAGGTGGAAGACCTGATCAGAAGGATCGACGCCAACAGAGAAGTGCTCAGCATCAAAATTGAAGAGAAAGAGAAGAGAGATTCCTTCCGAATCAAAGAGTTGGAGAAGAAAGTCGAAAACTTCCTGGAAGACTTCAAATACATTAACGAACCGCTGGAAGAGCTGGTTTATAAGCAGGCGGGCATCGCAGAGGAAGAAACGGCATCAGGCACCGCAGAGACGGTTGTCGGCCCAACACCGCAAATCTTCCGTGTAGCAAGAAACATGACCGCGCCGGCCTGCCCGGCAGTTGCTGCACCAGCCGTTGGCCCGACACCGCAGATCTTCCGTGTGGCCAGAAACATGACCGCACCGGCCTGCCCGGCAGTTGCTGCCGCACCGGTTGTCGGCCCGACACCGCAGATTTTCAGAGTGGCGAGAAACATGACGGCTCCTGCCTGCCCGGCAGTTGCCGCTGCACCGGCCGTTGGCCCGACACCGCAAATCTTCAGAGTAGCCAGAAACATGACCATGCCGTCGTGCTAGAGATAGGAGAGACATGAAGAGATACAAGTCATCGCGCATGATCAGAATGGAACACCTCAATCACCACGGAAACCTGTACGCAGGACAGGGCATCGAGTGGATGATTGAGAATTCCTTCATTGTAGTGAACTGCGAATACGGCGACCCGCAGGGGCTGCTCTACAAGAATACCCACAAGTTTGATTTTTACAAGTCCGTCAACCCGGGCGATATCGTCTATTATGAAGGTCTCATCGTCAGAACGGGCAGGACCAGCATCACCATCAGAGTCGGACTCTATGATGAGAAGACCGGGGAGCTCCACGCGGAAGGATTTACAACTTTCGTTGCTGTGGATCCTGAGACAGGGAAGCCTGTCTCCCACGGTATCGTTCTCGACGAGCCGGCTGATGAGGAAGAAGCCAGATGGAGGGAAGAGGCGGACAGCTTCTTCAAAAAGAAGTAAACAGATGACAGAAAGGTGGCTCCGCCACCTTTTTTAGAGGGCTTGTTTGTGGTATAATACTCGATTGAGAATAGCCATGAGCACAAGGAGAAACAATGTTTGATAAACTGGATTTTATAACTGAAAAATACGACGAACTCTCGAAGAAAGTCTCGGATCCTGATGTGATCAACAATCAGCCGGTCTGGCAGAAGTACATCAAGGAGATGGGCGAAATCGAGCCGATTGTCAAGAAATACACGGAGTATAAGAAGGCGAAGGAAGACCTGGCAGAAGCCAAGGAAATGCTCGAGGACGGCGACGAGGATATGCGGGAACTGGCGAAGATGGAGATTCCCGATCTCGAGGAAACCATCACAAATGCGGAAGACGAGCTGAAGGTTTTGCTTTTACCGAAGGACCCGAACGATGAGAAGAATGTCATTCTGGAGATCAGAGCCGGCACCGGCGGTGAAGAAGCAGCTCTCTTTGGCGCGGACCTTCTCAGAATGTACACGCGCTACGCGGAACGCAACCGCTGGAAGACTGAACTCATGGATATCAGCGAAACGGGCATGGGCGGCGTCAAGGAAGCAGTCATGATCATCAAGGGCAAAGGTGCCTATTCAAGACTCAAGTTTGAGAGCGGCGCTCACAGAGTGCAGCGCGTACCGGAGACGGAATCCAGCGGCAGGGTGCATACCTCCGCAGCGACAGTAGCGGTGCTCCCGGAAGTGGACGACGTGGAAGTCGATCTGGATCCGAACGACGTCAGGGTGGACGTATACCGTGCATCCGGCAACGGCGGTCAGTGCGTCAACACCACGGACTCAGCCGTCAGGCTGACCCACGAGCCGACAGGCCTGGTGGTCACCTGTCAGGACGAGAAATCCCAGATCAAGAACAAAGACAAGGCGTTCAAAGTCCTCAAGGCGCGTCTCTACGACCTGGAAATGCAAAAGCAGCAGGAAGAGATCGCGGGACAGCGAAAGAGCCAGGTCGGCTCCGGTGACAGAAGCGAGCGGATCCGGACCTACAACTTCCCGCAAGGCAGAGTATCGGATCACAGAATTGGCCTTACGCTCTACAAACTGGACACATTCCTCGACGGGGATCTGGATGAAATCATCGACGGCCTCATCACGGATGATCAGGCCAAGAAGATGGCAGACTTTTAACAGACAATGACGGAAAAGAAAAATACACTCATATTAAAACCGACAAAAGAAGATATACAGACAGCGGCAAAGATTATCAGACAGGGAGGTCTGGTCGCCTTTCCGACAGAGACGGTCTACGGACTGGGCGCAGATGCTATGAACGCGGAAGCGGTGGGCAGGATCTACGAAGCCAAGGGTCGTCCCAGCGACAACCCGATGATCGTGCACATCTCCAGAGCCAGCGACATCGGTCAGCTGACGAGGATGCTTTCCCCGCAGATCGTTGAGATCATCGATAACTTCTGGCCGGGGCCTCTGACCATTGTGGTCAAGAAGAGACCGGAAGTACCGGACAGGACCACAGGCGGACTGGACACTGTTGCTGTGCGCCTTCCGGACAGCGAGGTGGCGAGGGAACTCATCAGCGCGTCCTGCTGCCCGATTGCGGCGCCGAGCGCCAACCTGTCCGGCGGACCGAGCCCGACGAGAGCCAAGGACGTCATCGCGGACATGATGGGACGCGTGGACGCTATCATCGAGGGCGACGACTGCAGAGTGGGCATCGAGTCGACGGTGCTGGATCTCACAGGCGAAGAACCGACGATTCTCCGCCCGGGCATCATTACGGCGGACGCCATTGAAGCGGCGCTGGGAAGAGAAGTGAAATACGACAAGCATCTGACGGATGCTGCCAGACATATACAGCTGGATCCGGCAGAGGGTGTCAGCGAAGCGGACTTCCAGCCGAAGTCGCCGGGCATGAAATATAAGCATTATGCACCAAAAGCGGAAATGCTCATCGTCGAAGGCGAGCGCGGCAGAGTCAAAGAAGAGATCGCCAGACTGAAGGCGCTGAACGAAGGTATCGGCAACAGCGTCGGCGTCATCCTCTTCGAGGAAAAAGCTTTCCTGGAAGCGGCCCATGATTTCTTCGCGAAGCTGAGAGACTTGGACAACGAAGGCGTCGACATGATTATCGCGGGCGCCATGAGCGACAGCGACGGGGTCGGCTTCGCCGTCATGAACAGGATGCTCAAGTCGGCGGGATACAATATCGTCAAGGTGTAGAGGAGGAAAACATGCTTATTGCAGTAGCGAGCGATCACGGCGGATTCGCCCTGAAAGAGACAATCAAGGAATACCTCAGAGAGCGCGGCGAGAAGATTGTGGATCTGGGAACGACCAGTGAAGAATCGGTAGATTATCCAATCTACGGCAAAGCCTGCGCGGAGGCGGTGGCTTCCGGTAAGGCGGACTGCGGCATCGTGTGCTGCGGTACGGGTATCGGCATCTCCATTGCGGCGAATAAGGTCAAAGGAATACGCTGCGGCCTTTGCACAAGCACAGAAATGGCGGAGCTCACCAGGAAGCACAACAATGCCAACATGCTGGCGTTAGGCGGCAGGACCACAGATCCGCAGCTGGCCCTGGAAATCGTGAAGACATTCCTGGATACGGAGTTCGAGGGCGGACGTCACAAGCGCCGCACCGATATGCTGGACGAAATGTAACCGGCAGCATCAAAGCAGAAAGCAGCGCGGAGACGCGTTGAAATAAATCAATTTTTTCACAGAAAAGAAAGGCAGGAAAAAATGGGAAAAATCTATGTATTCGATCATCCGTTGATTCAGCACAAGGTTGCTCTTATCAGACAGAAAGAGACAGGCACCAAGGATTTCAGACAGCTGGTGGAGGAAATCGCAATGCTCATGACATTCGAGTCCACCAGAGATCTGGCGCTCGAAGATGTTGAGATCGAAACACCGATTTGCAAGACGACAGTCAAGATGCTGAAGGGCGAAGATGTAGCCATCGTTCCTATCCTCAGAGCAGGACTTGGAATGGTTGAAGGAATCCAGAAGATCATCCCGAACGCCAAAGTCGGACACGTAGGACTCTACAGAGACCCGGTAACGCACGAGCCTCATGAGTATTACTGCAAGATGCCTGACGACATCGATAAGAGAAAGATTCTCGTCACCGACCCGATGCTCGCGACAGGCGGAAGCGCAGTAGCTGCAATCGACTTCGTAAAGCAGAGAGGCGGCAAGGACATCACATTCATGTGCCTGATCGCTGCACCGGAAGGCATCAAGGTGCTGCAGGAGGCGCATCCGGATGTGGACATCTACATTGCGGCCAAGGATGAATGCCTCAACGAGAACGCGTACATCGTACCTGGTCTCGGCGACGCCGGCGACAGAATCTTCGGAACCAAGTAAACGCAAAAGCAATAAACCTAACGAAACACAGGGCAGCCCGCGGCAGCTCCGCGGGTCTGCTTTGATTCTCATTTTTAAATAACTGCCAACAATATATCAACAGTATCAGCAATCATTATTACACAGGAGAAACTAAGAAGATGGATTACAATCTGATCCCGGATAACGTAAGCAAATTCGATAACGTATATGATGTACTCAAGGAACGCGGATTCATTGAGCAGTCCACAGACGAAGACAAGGTTCGTGAGCTTCTGCAGAATGAGAAGGTTAAGTTCTACATCGGTTTTGACCCGACGGCGGACTGTCTGCACGTGGGGCACTTTATGCAGGTCATCATCATGATGTATATGCAGAAGTTTGGCCATACTCCGGTTGTTCTCATCGGCGGCGGCACTGGCATGGTCGGCGACCCATCGGGAAGATCGGACATGCGCCAGGTTATGGACATTGAGACAATTGAACACAACTGCGAACAGTTCAAGAAACTCTTTGATCAGTTTCTGGATTTCGATGACGAATGGAAGTACGAAGGGAACGAAGGCGTCTATACGCCGGGGCACGAGAACAAAAAGCCGGAACCGGGTAAGGCCATTGCGGTCAACAACGCCCGTTGGCTGAGGCCGCTCAATTACATCGACTTCCTGCGTGAAATCGGAGCCCTGTTCAATGTCAACACCATGCTCAGGGCAGAATGTTTCAAACAGAGAATGGACCGCGAAGGCGGACTGACTATGTTCGAACTCAACTACATGCTTATGCAGAGCTACGACTTCATGGTCATGGCCAGAGATTTCGATGTCAAGATCCAGTTCGGCGGTAACGATCAGTGGTCGAATATCATCGGCGGCGTCGATCTGACAAGAAAGAAAGTCGGCAAAGAAGTCTATGGCATGACCTTCTCTCTGCTGACTAACAGCGAAGGGAAGAAGATGGGCAAGACCCAGAAGGGCGCCCTCTGGCTTTCGCCGGAGAAGACTTCCCCGTACGAGTTCTACCAGTACTGGAGAAACGTGGGCGACGCTGACGTGGAGAAATGCCTGCGTATGCTGACCTTCCTGCCGATGGATGAGGTACGGAGGTTGGCTTCCCTGAAGGATCAGGAGATCAACAAAGCCAAGGAGATTCTGGCTTTTGAAGTCACCAAGCTGGTTCACGGCGAAGAGGAGGCAGCCAAAGCACAGGAAGCGGCGCGGGCTGCTTTCGGAGGCGGCGGCGGAGTCGTAACAGCCAATCTGCCGGTCGTTGAGATCGAAGCAGACGCTCTCCAGTCGACGGACAAAGAGGGCAATGCGCTGGGCGGCATCGGCGTGGCAGCGTTCCTGACGAAGCTGGGTCTCACCAGCAGTAACCGGGACGCCATGGACGTCATCAAGCAGGGCGGTCTGAAAATCGACGGCGAAAAGATCACCGACCCGAAGACTCTCATCAAAGCTGACGCCTTCGGCGATGATGGCATGCTTGTTGAGAAGGGAAAGAAAAAGAAAGTGATCGCGAAGATCAAATAAATATCATACTACTATTAACGTGCCAGAAGAGAAGAATCTTTTGGCACGTTTACTAGAGGAGAAGGATATGAAACTATTTATTGCAGATGCATTTACAAAAGAAGTGTTCGGCGGCAACCCTGCCGGCGTGGTGATTCTGGGAGAGGGAAACGATTTCCCGGACGACGAAACGATGAGGAAAACGGCTGCAGAACTGAGGTACTCGGAAACAGCCTTCATCAAATTCCTGTCCGATGCTGATGCGGACGGAACATACAATGCCTTCAATGTGCGTTATTTCACGCCAGCCGCAGAAGTCGATTTGTGCGGGCATGCGACCATCGCCAGTTTCAGCTGCCTGCGGGAAGCAGGACTGGTAAAGCCCGGCACCACGGTATTGAACAAAACGCTGGCCGGAGATCTCGATATCGTCATCGGGGAAGAATCCATACTGATGGACGTAGCTCTCGGAGAATGTGTGAAAGTATTCGATGAGGAAGACACTCTGAAAGAATTGTATGAAGTGCTGGGAATCAAATACGAAGATAATCTTCCAATCCTGAAGACGCTGAAACCGGAAGCCATTTCCACAGGACTCCCGGACATCATGCTTCCGGTTGTTTCGAGGGAAGAGCTCAATAAAATGGCTCCTGATTTCGCAGCGGTCACGGAACTGACCCGCAGACTTGATGTGGTCAGCATCCATCCGTTCGCCCTTGGCGACGGCGTTGCTGTGACGGCTTACTGCAGAGACTTCGCGCCGCTGTACGATATCGATGAAGAAGCTGCGACCGGAACGGCCAATGGCTCCCTGACATACTATCTGCAGAGAAATGAAGTGATTCCGTCAAAAGCTGAATGCCTCTTCATCCAGGGGGAGGCCATGGGGCGGCCGTCAGAAATCCGCTCCGTCGTAGATGGACCATCCATCAAAGTCGGCGGAAGCGCCGCGATACTGGCGGAAGGCGAGATTTTCCTCTAAAACAAAACATAAGGACGGACAATGTCCGTCCTTTTTTGGTTTTTGACACACGCTTATTCAGAAAGCGTATCAGTCTTTTGCGTAGTGCGCAAAGAAATCGGTTTTGTCCGGTCTGACATAATTGCGGGCGAATTCGATCTTTCGTCCCTGTGCGTCTCGCGTGAGATTACTGAGCTCCATGACGGCCTGATCAGAAGACAGATTGATGAGTTTTGCTCTGGAAGGTTCCAGAAACAAAACCCGAAGCGTCTGATCGGCATCGGTTGGAAGCAATCCATTCCAGGTGAAAATGTCGTAAATGGAGAACAACTCAATGTCCACATCACCAAAGGAGGGAAGAAGTTTCTCTGGAATGTATATTTCTTCTAGTGCGACTGGTTCCTTGTCGATATAGTCGATGCGTCTCGTGAACCAGACTTGATCGTCCTCCACGAGATCCAGAAGTCTGGCGTAGTATGGTCCTGCAGGACGCAGAGCTTTGATCAGCACGCGAGTGTGGGCGTCGATGGAGCGCTCGTCCATTGTCTGACGATAGCCGCCCAGGGTTTCCAGATCGCGTTCTGTCTTCGGCCCGTTTACAAACACACCTTTTCCCTGAACGGAACGCAGAAGACCTTCATACTTCAGAGCAGACAGAGCGCTGCGTACGGACAAAGGGTTCAGGTTGTAGGTCTCTGCCAGTTGGGATTCTGAAGGAATGGCGGTGCCCACCGGGAATTCGCCATCCTCAATTTTATTACGAATCACTTCGCGTAGTTGGATGTACAGGGGCGATTTGTAATTTGCATTACTCATGATCAGCACCTCCCCCATAATCCCAGCGAAGGAGGCTTGTCATCTCTACCGCGTCAACACGAGCAACGGTGCGACAGTATTCCACAACGACGTTGTCAGGATCTTTGGTCGTGCTAACGATCCAGAATGCGGGGGAATCCGAAGGGATGTTCAGATACTCAGCTTCTTCCGCATTGACCGCTGTAATGCTGGCCTTCTCTTCGCCATGATCCAAAATCAAACCGTAGGTGTTCTCCAGGATAGCAAATAAAGACCCTTTGACCAGGTCGTGTTCCTCCAGTCCTGGTGCCAGATCACAAGGAATAAAGGCGGTCTCGATCATGATAGGCACTTCGTCGATGATACGAAGACGGGAGATGCGATACAACCTTTCTCCCAGCATTCTCCGAAATCTCTGTGCCAGGTGCTTATCGCATTCCACCGTGGAAAAAGACAGCAGCCGCGTTTCTGCTTTTGCATTGTAGCCAGAAGCGTACTTGGTAAAACTCTCCAGGTTCTGAAGCGTACGCACGAAACGAGGCGCGACCATGGTGCCGCGTCCCTGGACACTATATAACCTGCCGGCTGTTTCCAAAGAAGAAATGGCATTCCGCAGAGTGATTCTGTTCATATTCCACATCTGACTCAGCTCCCGTTCGGAAGGGAGCCTGTCGTGCGCTTTCAAATTGTTGTCAAGAATATACGCCTCCAGATATTCTGTTGCGAGTTCCTTGGGTCTCGGTTTATACGCATCCATATTAGTCCACCCCCAAATTGGTATAAAAATATTATATACCGGTATATTTTTTAGTGCAATAGATGATTTGCTATCAATAGCCTTGAAAAATCGTCGATATTGGTATAAGTTTAAAGCGAACTTATCTATACAAGACGGTAGTGATTTTAACTTATCTGAAAAAACAGAGAATCATGAATCGAGGTGAGCGTTTTGGGAAATACGATCGTAGCGCTTAAAGGCGTGAACAAATGGTACGGAAGCAATCACGTTGTGAAAGATCTGAACCTGGAGGTTGCCGAAGGCGAATTCCTGACACTGCTGGGACCGTCCGGATGCGGGAAAACAACGACCCTGCGCATGATCGCAGGCTTCGAAGACGTCACAAGCGGACGAATCGAGGTTCAGGGGGAAAGTGTGGATGAGAAGGAGCCGTATCAGAGAGACGTTAACACAGTATTTCAGAGTTATTCTCTGTTTCCTCATCTTAATGTATTCGATAATATCGCATACGGGCCGCGAATCAAAAAAATACCGAAGGAACAGATTGAACAAGACGTGGAGGAAATGCTTCGTCTGGTTCAAATGACCGGTTATGAAAAACGGAAACCGGATGCGTTGTCCGGGGGGCAGAAACAGCGTATCGCAATCGCTAGGGCGCTGATCAACAATCCGAGAGTTCTTCTGCTGGATGAACCGCTGGGCGCTTTGGACTTGAAGTTGCGCAAACAAATGCAGATTGAACTTAAACGGCTGCAGAAAAAACTTGGAATCACATTCATCTATGTAACGCACGACCAGGAAGAAGCCATGTCCATGTCTGACCGTATCGCGGTTATGAAGGACGGTATCATCCTCCAGATCGATAAGCCGACGGAAATCTACGACAGGCCGAATTGTCGCTTTGTAGCAGACTTTATTGGGGAATCCAACATCTTGAGCGGAGCAGTCACTGAAATCTGCGGGGACATACTTACCGTGATGACCCCAGATGGAGAAGTGCAGACGAGGGGTAAAGGTTTTGCACTAGGAGAGGAAGTCGATATTTCCGTCAGAACTGAGTATCTGACCTGCACGACAGAGCCGCCTGATGGCTTCAGCCTAAAGGTGAAGATTCGCGATTTCACCAACATGGGTACAGTCATCAAGACCAGCGTCATGACGGAAAGCAGCAAAGAACTCCGAATCTCCGCTTTCGAGCAGGATGAAAGCTTGCAGGAAGGGCAAGAGGTTTATCTATCCTGGAAACCGGAAAAATCTGTTCCGATCCACAGAGACCAAAAGGAGGCAACGGTATGATTGCGAAAGAAGGCAGAACAAAGGGAACGAACCGTCTGCCTTTGCTGGCGCAGGCAGGACCGGTGTCCCTCTGGATGATATTATTCGTTACCATCCCAATGCTGTTCATCATCTTCATCAGCTTCATGACAAGAGGAACCTTCGGAGGCGTTGAATATACTCCATCGCTGGAATCTTATCAGACAATGATGGAGGTTACGTATTTTCATATTATTGTGAAGAGCATCGGCGTCGCGGCAGAAACCACGATCGCATGTCTGATCGTCGGGTATCCTTTCGCTTACTTTATCGCCCGCAAGCCGCCGGATGTGGCTTCCAGACTGATTACGCTTCTCATGATTCCGTTTTGGACCAATTCACTGATGCGGCTGAACGCATGGATGCTGATTTTCCAAACCAACGGGCCGGTGAACAACTTTATGATGGATATTCATCTCATCGATAAACCGATCACTTTCATCTTCACGGATGGATTGGTGCTCTTGGGTCTCATTACCAATTATTTGCCTTTCGCGGTGCTTCCGATGTACTCTTCCATCGAAAAGTTGCAAAAGCCGATTCTCGAGGCATCGGCCGACTTGGGCGCCAAGCCGAGTGTGACTTTACTGAAAGTCACTCTTCCATTGACATTCCCGGGTATTTTCTCAGCGATTATACTAACCTTTATCCCGGCACTTGGAACCTATGTCATCACAGATATGTTGGGCGGAGGCAAGGTCCTCTACATCGGTAACATCATCAAGAATCAGTTCGGAACGATTCGCAACTGGCCTTTGGGCGCGGCGATGTCGGTTCTGCTTCTTGTAGTGACAGCACTGATGATCTTTCTCTACTCCAGATTTGCCAAGGTGGAAGATATGGAGGTGGTATAGATGACCGGTAAAGAGATACTGAATAAAAAACAGAAGAGAGAGCGAAGACGGAAGATTCCGTGGACAATCTTTGCGGCGCTCGTATACGCCAGTTTCTATATCCCTGTACTGGTGATGATTCTGTTTTCCTTCAACGATGCGAAGCGGAATTACTCCTGGGTGGGATTCACAACAGAGTGGTATCCGAAACTGTTTTCCTTTGGTAACCACGATCTTTGGGAGTCCCTTGCGTATTCTCTGATTATTGCGGTTCTGGCAACGGTTATCAGTGTCATCATCGGTGTTCTGGGAGGGATTGGTCTGAAGAAATTTGAGTTCCGTGGAAAGAAATTCGTCAACATGATGCTCTTCGTCCCGATTGTTGTTCCTGAGGTTGTTATGGCCGTATCGATGTTGATCATCTTCATGATTGTCGGCATCAAACTGGGGCTGGGGGCCATCGTCATCGGCCACTGCACTTTCTGCATTCCTTATGCGGTCATCATCATTAAAGGACGAATCACCGGAGATAATGAGACCCTGCAGGAAGCGTCCATGGATCTGGGGGCAAATAGGATACAGACATTTCTTAAGGTGACCATTCCGAGTATCATGCCCGGAATCATGTCGGCAGCATTTTTATCCTTCACACTGTCTATCGATGACGTCATGATTTCCAACATGCTGGCCGGTGCCAGTCAATCCACACTTCCGGTCCTGATTCTATCCGTAAATCGTACCGGCATAACACCGGACATCAACGCACTGACAACCATTATGGTCATCGTCATGATTTTCGGCATGATCATCATGAACATACTGCAAAAGGTCCACAATCGGAAGGAAGCCCGCATCATGGCAGAAAGCGACGCGCGTATTCAAGCTGCCCGCTTAGCAGCTGAAGAATATTAAAACAAATAGTAGAACAATGTTGTTTGAGAGGAGGTTATTACGAATGAAAAAGACGTTATTGGCGCTGGTCCTCGGGCTGGCGATGGTATTCGCATTCACAGCCTGTGGAGACAGCGATTCCGAGTCTTCAGGAGATAGTGGTTCAAAAGAACTGAACATCTTCATGTGGAGCGATTACATCTCTGATGATGTTATCGCAGATTTCGAAGAAGAGACTGGAATCAAAGTCAATCTCAGTTACATGAACGACAATGCGGATTCAGTGAACAAGCTGACTGCAGGCGCCGGAGATGAGTATGACCTGATCATGACCTGCGATGCTTACATGGAATCCCTGATCAAGGGTGATTATCTGGAAGAACTGGATCTTTCTAAGGTCCCGAATTCCGAAAACATCAACAAGGCATATTGGTCCGAACAGAACCAGAAGTACTGTGTGCCTTATCTGATGAACTAC
Source organism: Clostridia bacterium (assembly GCA_024689085.1). Lineage (GTDB taxonomy): Bacteria > Bacillota > Clostridia > Peptostreptococcales > Anaerovoracaceae > Lentihominibacter. The sequence goes on from JAILDT010000045.1 coordinate 23,145, forward strand.
ATCTATGTGGTTTATGACAAGGAAAGATGTCCAATTGATATCACTTGTTATAACGACCTGATTAAGCCTGAGATGAAGGGTGAGCTCGGTTCTGTTGACGGAGCACGCAACCTGTTCCCAATTGCACTGATCGCGTTGGGATATGACCCGAACTCTGAAGAGGAGTCAGAAATCGCGGAAGCCTATGAATGGCTGACGAAGTACAACGATAACGTCGTGGCATATGGTTCCACAGAGACCAATATCGTAAACGGAACGATTTCTGCAATGCTGACTTATGACGGAAACGCAGCAGAGGCGATGGCATCTATGGGTGACAACAATACGCTGACGGTAGCCCCATTCACGGATGACCCTGTGCAGCTCGGTTTTGACCTGTACGTCATTCCAAAAGGCGCGAAGCATCAGGACGCTGCGTACGCATTCCTGGACTACATCTGCGATGCGGACGTAATGGCCAAAAACCTGATTGAAAATCCGTATTCCTGCCCGAACGATGCTGCAGTAGCTGCTGCTTCTGAGGAATACAGGAACGGTCCGGCATTCAACTTTGACTATAAAGAGAATATCTTCTTCCAGGAAGATGTTGGCGATGCCATCAAGATTTATGATAAGTACTATCAGAAGTTAAAAGTCGACACCGGGGAGTAATCGGGAGGACATCACGTTGATCAATTTCAAAGAGCAAGAAAAGATCGATAGCGCACGCGGCGCATTAGCGCTGCGTGCGCAGATCGAACCGCTGGTGGATCGCATCTGGGGAAAGGGGCTGAAGAACCTCTGCTTTCTCGGCATCGGCGGCACCTGGGCAAGCTGTCTGCAGGTGGTCTGCTATATGAAGGAACGTACGGAGATGGAAGTCTTCGCCATGAATGCTGCGGAGTACAACACTACGGGAGACCGCAGAATCGGGCCAGGAACCTGTGTGGTGATTTCTTCTGTTACAGGAACGACCGAGGAAATCATACAGGCGGTGAGACTGGTGCAGAAAAAAGGCGCAGAAGTCATTGGATTCATCGACAAGGCTGACGCAGAGCTTGCTGGTTTAGTGGATCACTGCATCACTTACAAATCCAACGAACAGACAAAATTCTTTATCACGGCAGACCGTTTTATGTGTCTTGCCGGAGAGATGACGGAGTATGAAAAAATGTACGCGCAGTTCGATCAGTATCTTCCGGAAGCTCTTGTAGAAGTGGAGAAGGCAGCGGATGGCTTTGCTCGTGATTTCGTCAGCGCACACAAGGACGATGCGCTGCACTACTTCATCGGTGGGGGAACGCTCTATGGCGCGGTATACTCCTATGCGATGTGCTATTGGGAAGAGATGCATTGGCTTAGGACAAAATCCATTCATTCTGCAGAGTTCTTCCATGGTATGCTTGAAATCGTCGAAAAGGATACACCAGTAACTGTGTTCATCAGCGAAGACGAGCAACGTCCGCTGGGCGAGCGCGTAGCTAAATTCCTTCCTCGCATCTGCGAAAACTACACAATTATCGACACCAAAGACTACACCATGACGGGGATCTCCGAAGAGTATCGCGGCAGAGTCAGTCATTTGGTGATGCATGCGGTCACAGACCGCATCGATGCACATCTCGTGGACCAGACAGGGCACGATATGAGCCTGAGACGTTATTACCGAAAGATGGATTATTAAAAACCATGGAATTCGGGCTGTTCACATGTGGGTACCAGAGAGGAAGATTGGAGCAGGCCTTTGCAGACGCTGCATCCTTTGGCTATGATTATATCGAGCTTTGGGGCGGTCGTCCTCACGCCTATGCGCCGGATCTGATCAAGGGTGCGGCAGATGATATCCGTCGTCTTTCTGAAAAGTACTGCATTCCGGTCCGTGTTTACACGCCGGAACACAATGCCTACCCCTTCAACTACATGATGGGGAATCAGGCGCAGTGGGAGGACAGCATCCAGTACCTAAAAACTGCGATACAGGCCTCTGCCCTTATGGGGGCAGAGGCTGTGTTGCTTTCAATTGGTCACAGCGGAAGTCTTCCCCGGGTTCGCAGACAGGCACGCCTCCTTCATAGTTTACATGTGTTGTCGAAAGAAGCGCGGAACCTGGGGCAGACTTTGTTGCTGGAGAACCTTACCCCGATGGAGTCAGACGGATACACAACATTGGAAGACTACCGAAGCCTGTTTGAGGAAGAGATACCTTGCGTCAAGGCTATGTGCGATGTGGTAGTGCCATTCGTACAAGGTGAGGATCCGGTGGATTACTGCCGGACGTTAGGATCGAAGATGCGCCATCTGCATCTGACGGATTCCAACGGGATAGATGAATCACATATCCTGCCGGGAGATGGTATCATGGATTTGAGGAATCTGTTGCGAGGTTTCCGAAGAGCAGGATACAATGGGAATGTAACCATCGAACTGGTGACGGGTTATATGAGCGATTCCACCGGGGCTGCAGCGCTGGCCATCAGGAGAATAAAGGAGTTGTTATGAAACGAATCGCATGTATCGGCGACAACTGTATCGATTGTTACGATGAGACCGGCGAACGTTATCCGGGAGGAAACCCTGTTAATGTTTCTGTGTATTTCCGGAGACTGGGGACGCCATCTTCTTATATCGGTGCTGTGGGAAATGATGAAAACGGAAAAATGATCATTGAATCCCTGCAAAGCAAAAACGTTGACGTGAGCCACGTGAAAGTATTGGAGGGAAATACTGCGATCACACATGTGCAGCGGATCAACGGGGAGCGTGTTTTCAAAGATGATGATCCCGGTGTTACTGCGCAGCTTTCACTCACGGAAGAGGATGTTGCTTTTATTGCGGAACACGATTTGGTCGTAACCGGACTGTGGGGTTATACAGAGCCCTTCCTGCCTGCGCTGAAGAAACGGGGGATTCCTATTGCCTATGACGCATCCAACCATCTATTCCTTCCTCAATGCAGAGAAGGAATAAAGTATGCAGATTATCTGTTTTTTTCCGACGATGCCGCGGGAGAGGAAACGCTGAAGGAACAGATGCGGAGCATCGCGGCGCTGGGTCCGAAGGTGATCATAGCGATGAGAGGGAGTCTGGGAAGCCTTGCGTTTGCTAGTGGACGATATGAGTCTTGCGGAATCGTAGACTGCGACGTTGTGGATACCATGGGCGCAGGGGATAGCTATATCGCCGGCTTTCTCAACGCTCTCCTGAAAGGAGAGAATCTGGCAGAATGCATGAGAAAAGGCGCGAATAATTCGGCGATCACCATTGGATATTACGGGGCATGGTAGATATACAAGAACCGTTTGCATAAAAAAGAAGACCTCCGCACATGGAAGCGGAGGTCTTCTTTTTTAGTTCATTACACCGATTGTTTGAATTTCCAATTACAGAAGGTTGTAAGCCTTGCCTACTTCTGCCAGTGCTTCGTCCAGAGCAACCAGAACCTTGTCGATTGTCTCGTCAGCCTGTACGAGAGGTGGCTCGATTCTTACTGTCTGAGCGTTAACCAGAGTACCTGCTGTCATTACCTTTCTAGCGAAGAGGGCCTTCGTTACTTCGTGGCCGATTTCGTCAGTTGGGAATTCCATGCAGATCAGCATACCAGCGCCTCTGGAGGTGGTCAGTACCTTTGGATACTTCTCATGCAGTTTCTGCAGTCCATCCAGATACTTCTTGCCCTTTGCAGCTGACAGTGCAGGGAGATCGTTCTCCAGCATGTATCTGATTGTTGAGATGAATGCTGCGCAAGCCAGTGGGTTACCGCCGAAAGTAGGTGATCCGAGGATCCATGGATTCTCGAACATCTTGCCTTCACAGCCAGTGCCTACGCCTGACTTCTCATAAGTCCAAGGTCTGGCGATGATACCAGTGATAGGTACCAGACCACCGGAGGAAGCCTTACCATAAGTCATGATGTCAGGGCAAACTCCTTCATGGTCGCATCTCCACATCGTACCAGTACGGCCAAGACCAACCTGGATTTCGTCGAAGATCAGAGCTACGCCGTGCTCGTCGCAGATCTCTCTCAGAGCCTTGAGGTATCCATCAGGTGGAATCATTACACCAGCTTCGCCCTGGATTGGCTCTACGATCAGTCCAGCAACCTTTTCGCCTACTGCTTCGAGGTTCTCGATAGCAACTCTTGCTGCATCAGCATCACCGAACTTAACGTGCTGTACCTGCTGTACCATTGGGATGTAGTCTTCTCTGTAAGCGCCCTTGCCGCCCATGGAGATAGCACCCATGGACTTGCCGTGGAACGCACCTACTGTTGAGATGTACCATCTTCCGCCTGTTGCCAGTCTAGCCAGCTTCAGTGCCATTTCTACAGCTTCAGCTCCGCCGTTGGTGAAGAAGCAGTACTGCAGATCGCCCGGAGTGATCAGTCCCAGCAGGTGAGCCAGATAACCTCTGAGTGGGTCAACCAGTTCCTGTGAATGCAGGGAGTATCTGTCGAGCTGTGCCATTACAGTCTTCTTGATTTCAGGGTTGCCGTGTCCGCAAGCGAAGATACC
>JAILDT010000062.1 GCA_024689085.1 Clostridia bacterium
GTCATTCGTAGACCTGCCTTACCAGTCACTGGGAGCAGAGCTGACCGAAGACTATCTGGAAAAGAACCAGATCCGGTCCTATGCAAACGTTCTGAACTATACAGGTCAGATCCTGGCAACCTCCGGAACACTGACTTTCGTGGCGATCTTCTCAGCCAACGGGAACGTCACCGGCGCCTGGTCCAAGGTCGGCCTGATCTTCGGTATCATCTCACTGCTCGTTTACTGGATCTCATATTTCGCGACCAAGGGCAAGGAGCCGGAGAATCCGAATCTGAGACAAACTGCAGGGGAGGCTCTGCAGAAGGCGGAAGGATTCTTCAGCATGGTGAAAGGCGCCCTGTCACTTAAGCCGTTCAGAAGTATCCTGATCTATACGGTCCTCGCATATGGCGGTATGCTCCTGTACACAAGTATCTATATTTATTTCCTGACATGGAATCTTGGCTGGTCATCCGCAAGAGCCGCAACACTTATGCTGGTGTTCTGTTTCATGATCATGGGGCTCTCGATCGTAATGGGATACCTCAAAATCGAGAAGAAGACGGTAGTTGTTGTCATTACCCTTGCTTATGGTATTGGCTCCGTGATCGGCTATTTTCTCGGAGTAAATGACGTCATGATCTGGATCTTCTTCTTCTTGCTCGCGCTTCTTGTCACTGCGTACTTCGTACAGCTCTACTCCATGGTCTATGATGTATGCGATATCGATGAGTTCAAGTCCGGCGGAAGCCGCGCAGGCGGGATCGTTTCCATCTTCTACTTTACCGGCAAGTTCATAGGCGGTATCGCGATGGCAGCTGTCGGCTGGATCCTTGAGGCGACAGGATATGATGCAATGGCAATGGAACAGTCAGCAGAGGCCCTGAACGGTATCTCCATGGGATCATTCCTCATTCCCGGGATCGCTGCGATCATCGGCGGTCTGGCAGTGCTGAGGTATCCGATCAATATCAGGAACCAGACAGCTCTGAGAGAAGCCATTGCAAAGAAGAATGCAGGCGAAGAATACTCCACAGAAGGCTTCGAAGAACTGCTGTAGATGATTTACAGGCACAGTAGTTTTCAGTATTTGGCCATCGTATGATATACATAAAGCAGAATTGACCAACTATATAAAGGGCATAAAGGTTTATGAAAAGGAGAGAGCACTATGAAAATAAACATGCAGAAATGGGCGGAGGAAATCATTGCGGCGAAGGATGTCAGGAACTTTCCGGTCTTGTATTTTCCGGCGATTCAGAATATGGACATGACCGTTCCGGAAGCATGCAATGATCCGGTAAAGATTGCACAGGTCATGAGAGAAGTTGTCGATGAATATCCGGATACGGTTGCAGTAGCGACGGGAATGGATTTGACAGTTGATGCTGAAGCTTTTGGAATTAAAGTCAAATTCAGTGAAAAGCAGGCGCCAAATGTGACGGGGCATTTGTTTGACAGTGCTGAAGGCATTCGTGAACTGGAATTGCCTGGCATCCATAGCGGACGTGTGGATATATTCTCCCAGGCGTGTATAGAAGCAGCCAAACTGATACCGGATCGTCCGATTTTCGGTGGAATGCTGGGACCATTCTCCCTGGCGGCTAACTTGCTGGATATCAACCAGTGCCTCTTGTTTACCATGAAAGACAAAGAAACACTGCACATCCTCTTGGAAAAATGTACCGATTGGCTTATAGCCAGAGGTCAGGAATACAAGAACGCTGGCGCAAATGGCGTATTTATTGCTGAACCAACTGCGGGATTGCTTTCTCCGAAATCCTGCAATAAATTCTCTTCTGAGTATGTTAAGAAGATGGCCGATGCATTGCAGGATGATCATTTCTTCCTGGTGCTGCATGACTGCGGGCAGGTTACTAAATGTGTAGTCGATATGTACAACACCGGCTGCAAAGGATTCCATTTTGGCAATGGAGTCGATATGAAAGAGATCATGCCCCAGACAGAGCACGATGTCCTGATGTTCGGTAATTTGGATCCATCGGAAGTGTTCTTCCAGGGAACTCCGGAATCCGTATATGAGCAGACAACGGTTCTCCTTGAAGAGATGGAACAGTATCCGAATTTCGTTCTGTCTTCCGGTTGCGACCTGGCTCCATCCGTTACGAACGAGAATCTGGAAGCTTACTATAAGGCATGTCGTGATTACAATGCGAAGAACGGAGCAGAAACAAAACTGGATATCACACCGTTTATCGAAGGTTGATGATCTTCCAATGAATAGGATAGCGTATCTTTAATTGTCCACCGTACCTGTGTGAATAAGTATGTCGCGCAGGTATGGCTTTTTTGAGCAGGGTATAGCAATAACAGGGGAAAATTGATAAAGTATTCTATAGACAGATTCGACTTACAGAACAGGAGAATTTGATATGGAAATGAAAAAGAAAAGTTCTGCCAGACGACCTGAAAACTATGATGCTAAAATGTACAAGATCATGGCGGAGCATCTGGGCGAAGAAATATTTGTGACAGATGGTGATGGGCGCGTTATTTTTGTCAATCCAAGATCCATCGAATTGATAGGTATGCCGGCAGATGAAATCATAGGAAAAACATCAGAGGAGCTGGTGGAAATGGGATGCTTTGATAAAAGTGTTTCCCAGGAGGTGCTTCGCTCCGGGGAGAAGGCAGATATCATTCAAAAGCTGAGTGATGGAAGAACGGTCCTTGCTACCGGGGTGCCGGTTTATAATACCAATCATGATCGGATCCTTATGACCATCAGCACATCTAAAGACGTTTCCGAAATTAACAGGCTTCTCCATACAGTAGAAGAACAGCAGGAAGAAATCGTAGCTCTGCGGCAGACAGCCTTTGAGAAAGAGGAATTCATAACAGCAGATCCGAAGATGCTGAATCTGAAAAACATGATCGTGAAGATCGCGACTCTGGATATGCCTATACTGATCGAAGGTGAAACTGGTGTCGGCAAGGAAGTGGCTGTCCGATCCATTCATAAGTTCAGCGACCGCAGTGATGGACCCCTGTTTAAGATCAACTGCGGATCGATCCCGGCAAATCTGATGGAATCCGAACTGTTTGGTTACGAGAAAGGCGCTTTTACCGGTGCTGAGAAATCCGGGAAAAAAGGTAAGATTCGGATGGCGGAAGGAGGGACTCTATTCCTGGATGAAATCGGTGAGATGCCGCTGGATCTGCAGGTAAAACTGCTTGACTTCCTGCAGGATGGATACATCGTACCTGTCGGAGGAACGAAAAAAATCCGGGTCAACGCCAGAGTAGTTGCTGCTACCAATCGGAATCTTAAGGAAATGTGTGCATCCGGAGCATTTCGTCAGGATCTGTATTACAGGCTGAGTGTGCTGCCGATCCACATTCCCCCGCTCAGAGAAAGGCCCCTGGATATTGAAGCGCTGGCCAGATTCTATGTCTCCCGATGCAATTCCAAATATCATTTGCACCATACACTCGATGAAAGCTTTTATGAGACGCTTAAATCCTATTCCTGGCCCGGCAATGTGCGTGAACTGGAACATGTGATCGAGAGGGTCAGCGTCATGGCAGATTCGGACGTTCTGACGAAAGATAATCTTACAATGATGCTGAATCCGGATGATGAAATAGGCGGAGACATTTCAAGAGTTATGTGTATTGGGATCATGCCGCTGAAGCAGGCGAAAAAAAATCTGGAGCGGGATCTTGTCAATAAAGCCTACGATAAGTACGGGTCTACTTATAAGGCGGCAAAGGCGCTTGGAGTGGATCAATCAACAGTGGTTAAAATCATGAAACGGCTCAATGCCTCAAAAGACGAATGATGAAAACAGTCATCATAAACAATGATTTTTTTCATTATTATAGCTTCAAATTAAGAAAAAAAGAAATTGACAGACCGAAAAGACCGGATAATAAGGCGTTTCGGTCTGATTTTTGTTTTTGGCATGGTATTTGCTCAATTATTACAATATAGGATAGTCAATTTCAATATTGATCATTGATGAAAAGGAGAAATGTTATGACAAGAGAAGAAATCATGCAGAAAGCATTTGATTCGATCGTAGAAGCCGATGAGGACATGGCTGCTGAGGTCATTGAGGAGGGTAAGGCAGAAGGAATTACAGCAGTCGACATGCTTCAGGAAGGCTTTTCCAAAGGAATGAATGAACTGGGGGATCAGTTTGGCAGAGGTGAGATCTTCTTGCCGGAATTGATTTTTGCTACAGAGGTTATGAAGATCGCTACCGACGCAGTCGAAGAAGAACTGGCTGCAGGCGGTAATGATGTACATAAAGCCGGTATTGTTGTCATGGGAACAGTAGAAGGAGATGTTCACGATATCGGCAAGGGGATCTGCGTATCCATGCTGAAAGCATCCGGCATGGATGTATATGACATGGGCCGTGAAGTTCCGGCAGACGTTTTCATTGACAAGGCGAAAGAAGTTGGCGCTGATATTATTGGATCCAGTGCCCTTCTGACTACAACGATGCCGGTTCAGAAGGAAATTGAACAGAAACTGGAGGAGCAGGGTCTGAAGGGGAAAATCAAAACCATGGTAGGCGGCTCCCCGGTCACAGCCAGATGGGCTGACAAGATCGGCGCCAATGCGTATTCCGAAGACGCTGCAGAGTGCGTTGATGTAGCGAAGAAGCTGATTGCCGGCTAAATACACTCGATCAGATAAACCCATAAACCTTATTATATATTGATCAAAAAATAGGGGGGATTGTATGAGTGATGTGAAAAAGTATTTTACCCGAATGGGCGATGGCGAAGCTTGCTATTTGACTATGGATGAAATCAGAGCTGACGTCATCGCAGGTATGGAGGATGCTGTAACAAGAGGGAAGTCCGTTCCGCTGCCTGATGAGGACATCGATAAACTTGTTGAGATTCTTACGCTACCATCAAAAAATGTTAGTGTCGAGCGTGGAAGGGAAGTCGTTTGTGACTTCGATGCCGGCTCACTGAAAGTGCCGGTCAGATGTCTTCTGCCGGTAGACAGAACAACGAATATATTGCTGCATGAGAGAGTGCTGTGTTCCGATTCGATGGAGCTGAATGCGACTGACTATAGCTGGAAGGCTGTTAAGAACATCGCAGCAGAAGAAGGAATGGCAATGGAGCAGGCACAGGAAGTATCTATCATTCCGCTGTTCTATGGCTCTATGCCGAACATGGGCCTTTATACATATCCGGACGGTCCGTGTGAGAATTGGTCAGAGCTTCTGCCCCAGGGCAGGATCAAGGAAGCTTTGGAAGCTCAGGAGAAGGCAGCTGAACTGTGCACGGAGGATATGGTTTATATTGCATCCATCCTAGTGGATTCCGGAGCCGATGGCATCCAGTTCGATACCGCCGGTGCATCCGGCGACGGTGATTTCCTTGCAGCGTTGAATGCATCAAAAATCCTGAGTGAGAAGTACCCGAATTTGTATATCACGATGGGGATGGCAAACGAGTTTACACTTGGAATGCATGGCAGGCTGAAATTTGAAGGCATGCGGATCGCGGGAACCTATCCTGCGCAGCAGGTCAAGCTATGTGAGGCTGCCGGCGTTAAAAGTTTCGGCGCGGTTATCAATACCAATTCCAGCAGGACTTTTGCGTGGAATCTTGCGCGTTCAGTCACATACGTCAAGGAAGCAGCTGATGTTGCGGACATTCCGGTATTGGTAGACGTCGGTATGGGTGTCGGCGGTATTCCGCTTACTAACATTGATCCGACGGATGCTTCCACAAGAGTCGCCAAGGCAATGGTGGAAGTAGCCAATGCCGACGGATTGTAGATAGGCCACGGAGATCCTTACGGTATGGCAATTTCGCACGAGATGGCTGCCGGAATGGGCGGTGTTCGTACAGCCGGAGATCTGGTTGCACGTATGGTCTATAACGGCATGAAAATAAACGATGCGAAGGCATATGTTGCGGAAAAGCTGGGGTGCGCCCCGTTTGATTTAAGTGATGAAGCCAAAATGAAGGAGATCAGGGAATCTCTTGATATCGGCGACACCACGATCAGGCCTCATGCGTCGTACGGTATGGCCGCTAAGATGAAAATTGCTGAGATCCTTGACATTGAAATCAACAGTGTTGAACTCTATAAGAAAAAGCTGGGGCTTAAATGAGCATGTCCAGGTTTTGAAGTAACACAGAAAAGATTTGCCTTATTCCTTCCGGGTCGCTCCTCCAAATACATGATGTATCGCGATCCTGAAGCTTGAGGAAATAGGCTTGCATCTTAAGGAGACCCTGATGATGTCCCCCCCAGAAGTCAGAAACCCTGCTATTTGGAGTTTCTGAGCAGGAACAGAAGGATTCCCCGGTTCCCTGTACATATTGTCCCTCCCGGACCACTTGTCCAAGAGCATTTTCGGAGCAGGTCTACGAGAATGGGCTGCGCTGATGATAGCAGATACGTTTGCAATAGAGGGAATAATGAAATTGACACTGCTATGTATAGATGATATTTTTAATGTGTGCAGATAATTAGTTTCTGAAACCTTTGTTATGATATAGGAGGGAATAATATGTGTTTGATGATTTCTGCGGAATTGGTCAGTGAACTGATGGAAGACGCCAATGCAGCGTTAGAGTCCGGGGATGCCGGACAAAAGCAGACAGCATCTGAAAAGATCCAGGCTGTTCTGGAGGGTGTCACGGAAGAATACATGCACTACTCTTTATTGGAAAATTACTGCAAGGCGTTGGCAAACTGAAGAAATCGCAAGCTTTTGTGAAGAACGCAGATGCTGAATAGTTACAGGATGACAGAATTACTTTTGTTTGTCCTGTATTTTTTTGTTGAGAGCTTGACGAAGGCAAGCGTGAAAATGATGATTTTTTTCATCGATTGTAAGCGGAAAAGAGGCAATATAGAATTATAATGAAAGGATGAGATATTGTGGAAGACATATCATATCGGGACAGAATCATACAATTTGACAGGCAGACGCTTCAAGAGGAATCCAAACAGCTTTTCATCAAGATGGGTGGCTTGGATAAAGATGGCCGAAAGTTTGATTTGCTGCGGGGAATGGGGTCTCAGATCCACAAGTATATAGAAAACCGTATCGATCCGAAGGCGGTCTGCAGCTTTTATACTGCTGACCATATCGTCAAGGAGGGAATGTTTCTCCGGATAGACGGTGTAGAGTTGAAATGCAATGCCTTTGAACAAATAGATTCAGATCAGATCAAAGGAGCCTACGTTTATTTCATTTATGCGGGCGATTATTATCTGGAAGATGAACCAATCATGAACCAGCTTTTGGCCGATATGTGGGGTACAGCATTCGTAGATGCCACCAGAGCTGATTTTGGTAGGGTCCTTGGGCAGGAAGCCAATCTAAGTGATGAGTTTGGGCCTGGTTTTTTCGGCATGGACGTAGGTCAGATGAATGAGCTTGCCAAGCTTGTGGATCCTTCGCTTATTGGTGTTGAGATAAGGGAGACCGGCGTGCTGCTGCCATTGAAGTCCTGCGGCGGCCTTTATCTGGCAGTAGAAGATGGATATATTCCTCTGGACAGTGCCTGTATGGATTGCAAAGGTACTCTCAAGAGCTGCAGTTATTGTAATTTGAAGAGACGAAACAGAAAAATGTTCAAATGTACAGGAATATGCTCCAAGTGCGGCCGGTGCAAAGACGCCGGCATGATGAAAGGAGCAAATGACAGAAAGACGAAGCTCCTGTTCCTTCCGGATGATTTTCTTCCCGAAACAGATGAACAAGGCTACGGAATCGCATTTGATATAGGAACTACTACAGTAGTAGGTATGCTTTGGGATATTTATTCCGGCACCCAGGTCGGTGCCCAGGCGGAGACCAATCCCCAAAATGAATTCGGCCTGGATGTTATCTCCCGTATTACCTTTGCGGGTGAAAATGAAGGGAATCTCCACTTGCTGCATGGGAAAATCATCAATTGCCTGAACCAGATCACGGATAAACTCTGCAAGAAATTCGATGTGGATAAGAAAGCGATCATAAGGGCTACAGTATGTGGCAATACTACTATGTCCCATTTGTTTGCCGGATATGATCCCAAGAGTCTGGCCCGTGCTCCTTTCAGCCCGGCCTATACGGGAACCATATTTCGCAAGGCAGGAGAACTTGGACTGCAGATTCAGGAGGACAGTACGGTTATGTTGTTTCCTAATATTGCGGGTCATGTGGGCGGCGACATTACCGCAGGGATCCTGGCGACACGATTGGAGGACAGAGACGGGAAGACATTGTTTATCGATATCGGGACCAATGGTGAAATCGTCTATTGTGAAGGCGGAAAGATGCTGACTTGCTCTACAGCAGCAGGACCGGCCTTTGAAGGAGCATCTATTTACCAGGGCATGCGTGCGGCAGTCGGCGCGATAGAGAAGATCCGCATCGAGAATGAAGATGTCCTTTTTAAGGTTATAGGACAGGTCCCACCAGTGGGAATCTGCGGGTCCGGATTGATCGACGCGGTTTCTGAAATGAAGAAAGCCGGCATTATCAACAAGACAGGCCGAATCGCTTCATCGGAAGAATACGGGCGCAAACATCCGGGATCACTAATATGCGAACGTTTGCGCAATGGACAGGCCGGGCGGGAGTTCGTACTGGTCAGCATGGTTAATGATGATGATATCATCATTACACAGAATGACGTACGTGAGGTCCAGCTGGCCAAAGCGGCCATGGCTGCAGGAATTCAGCTCATGATGCAGAAGATGGGAAGCAAGCCGGAGGAACTGGAGCAGATTATTGTTGCCGGCGCGTTCGGCAGTTACATCGATAAGGACAGCGCCATCGGTATTGGCCTACTGCCGAACATTGACCGCAAGAGGATCTTGTCTGCCGGCAATACAGCAGGCGCCGGAGCATTGATGGCAGCAGCGAGTTCGAAGGAAGCCCTTCGGGTACAGAGAATCCCGGGAAAACTGGAGCATATTGAACTCGCCAATGAACCGGATTTCCAGACTGTATATCTGAATGCAATGTCCTTTCATTAATTTGGGAATAGTATTATATCAAGTCAGCTATGACATGGGGGACCGATCGGATAGATCACGTGGACTCTAAATCCTCGCAGCCGGGTGAAACTCCCGGGTTCCTCGCCAATATTTATTAGCTGTTTGCAGCGGGAGCACTTTGCGGGTTCCCGCCTGCAGCGGCTGCTGCGGATGAAAAGAAGAGTATATTATGTTTGAATCCAGATTAACGCGGCAGGAAATCCTGGATATTCTCAAAATGCCTTCCGGGCCTGAAGCCGAGGAGGTCTTCGCCCGGGCCAGAGCGTCCAGAGCAGAATACACAGGGAACAGAATTTTTGCATACGGGTTCGTTTATTTCACTACCTGGTGCCGCAATAACTGTAATTTCTGTTATTTCAGAAGATCCAATCACATCGACAGATATCGCAAATCTACTGAGGAGACCATCGATATTGCCATGCAGCTGGCGGAATCAGGCGTCAATCTGATTGACCTGACTATGGGGGAAGATCCTCAATATCACGAGGATCATTTCGAACAGCTGATCACTGTAGTCCGGGAAATCAAACAGCGGACAGGTCTTCCGGTGATGTTGTCTCCAGGTGTTGTCAGTCATGATCTGATCGACAAATTTGCCTCAGAAGGAGCGGAATGGTACGCTCTGTATCAGGAGACTCATAACAGAGAAGTTTTTTCCAGATTGAGGATCGATCAGAGCTATGATGAAAGAATGGACGCCAAGTGTTATGCAAGAGATAAGGGCATGCTTATTGAAGAGGGACTTCTGGCCGGCTGCGGCGAGTCGATGGAGGATCTGGCGGACAGCATTCTAATCATGGGTCAAATCGGCGCCCGGCAGATCAGGGTCATGAGTTTTATACCTCAGGAAGGAAGTCCTATGGAGAATATGGAAACGCCTGACCGGCAGCTGGAACTGAACGTGATAGCTGCTATGCGTCTTGCGTATCCATGGGCCTTGATTCCTGCTTCTCTTGACGTGGACGGGATCGATGGGCTGGAGGAACGGATCAATGCGGGGAGCAGCGTGGTTACATCCATCATTCCGCCTCATTCCGGATTCGTGGGGGTCGCCCATGAGACCATGGATGTAGATTCCGGAGGACGTACGGTGCAGGAAGCACGGGCCATCCTGCAGAACATGGGACTGGTCCTGGCTGAGCCGGAGGAATACCGGAGATATATTAGAGACTGGAAGCTGTGAGATCCGCGATGAAAACGAAGGGCAATACTGAGATAAAAAACAGTGAAAGAACCATTGCTGTTATCGGCGGCAAACTTCAAGGCACAGAGGTCTGTTATCTGGCCAGACACGCCGGGATACGGACGATCCTGATCGATATCGATCCGCATGCTCCGGCGTCCGGCATATGTGATGCGTTCATATGCGGTGACGTGATCGGAGAAGATACGGATGTGCTTCAGGCCCTGAAGAATGCGGATATGGTGCTTCCGGCGATGGAGAATGATGCGGTACTGGAGAAGCTGGCGGAGCTGCAGGCTCGAGAAGGATACCGACTGGCTTTCGATATGGATGCATACAGAATATCCTCTTCAAAACGGCGTTCTGATGAACTGTTCCACCGTTTAGGCGTGCCTTCGCCCCGGTATTATCCGGAAGGGATGTTTCCTTACTTCGCTAAAGACGATACCGGCAGCGGCAGTCACGGCTCAGTGCGGCTGGACAGTCCGGAGCAGATGAATGACTACTTAAAGACGGCGCCGGAGGGTGCTGTTATTCAGGAATATATTGAAGGGCCTTCCTATTCTATAGAGATCATCGGAAGCCCCGGGAACTACCGTACTTATGAGATCACACAGATCCATGTAGACGGAGGATATGACTGCAATCTTGTAACGGTGCCCTGTGACGAGCTGACTCCGCAGATGAAGGAGGACTTTAAGGCAGAGGCGGTGAAGATCGCAGAAGAAATGGAGCTGAAAGGCATTATGGATTTTGAAGTGATCCTGCATGACGGAAAGATGAAGATGCTTGAAATCGATGCGAGGATCCCAAGCCAGACACCGGCGGCAGTCCTCCGGGCCACGGGGATGAATGAACTGGAGGATCTGTACGATGTATTCTGCACAGGAGGCTTTCGGACACAGACCAGGCCTGCTTCAGAGTATGCGGCTTATGAACAATACTTGTATACCGATGGGCGCATCGAGTCTCTGGGGGAGCATATTATGACCGAGGGAGGTGTCCTCCGGCTGGAAGATGGCTTTTGCGGAAGCGATGAAGCTCAGACAGACTGGCCGGGCAGTGAGCATCATGTAGTTGGAGGAAGACAGGAGTACCGGGTCGCGTTCATTAACAGCGCGAAAACTAGAGGAGAACTGGACAAAAAACGAGAAGAGGCGGCAAAATGTCTGCAAAATATACAGAAGCACAAAACAGAAGACTGATCGAGCTGAATGCTGATCCGGCTGAGGTGCGGCAGAGTTTCGACGACGCAAAGGAACGGGATGCTGCATTCAGGGAACTAGAGCAAAAGCTGGTCAGGGAGAACCGCAGGGATCTCAGGAGGCTGCTTGAGGACCGCCATAAGAGTCTGACCCAGAATCTGATCGAAGAACTCAGTGATTGGCTGACGCTGCAAGAAGGATTCACAAGGGTATCAACACCGACGATAATCACGTCCCAGCAGCTGGACAAGATGATGATCACCGGAGATAACGCCTTAAGATCACAGGTATTCTGGGTGGATAATAAACATTGTCTGCGGCCTATGCTTGCCCCGAATCTTTATATCATGATGCGGGATATCCATAAGATCACCGGCGGACCGGTGAGGATCTTCGAAATCGGCTCCTGTTTCCGTAAGGAGTCTCAGGGTGCAAAACATATGAATGAATTTACCATGTTGAATCTGGTGGAATTCGATGGGACAGAAGACGGGAAACAGATGGAGAGGCTGGAGGAACTTGCCCATAATGCAATGGATGCCGTAAGTATCGAAAATTATGAGTTAGTGAGGGAGGCGTCAACAGTCTATAAAGAGACACTGGATATCGAAGTCGATGGTCTGGAAGTGGCCAGCGGTTCTTTCGGTCCGCATGATCTGGATATCGCCTGGGGAATCATTGATACCACCTGGGTGGGCATCGGTATTGGTGTCGAACGTCTGGCTCAGGCCAAGGGCGGTTACAAAACCATCAAACATGTGGGCAGAAGCCTTACCTATACCGATGGGATTCCGCTGAAACTTTAGAGGAGGAAAATTAATGACCAGACTGACAACAGAGTGGCTGACACCGATTCAGGGAGCTATGGCAGAATGGGATCAGAAGCTGGTTTCTTTGACCGGACATAATCTGGCGGCACTTGCCTGCAGAGCCTGCGGATCAACAGAGAACATGGCTGCCGGGAAAAAGGCGGCGGTGATCCCCATCACCAGCGGAGAGGGCGTGATTGGCAGATTTGCAGAATCCGTTGCAGCGATCCTGAGGACCATCGGTATGGATGCGGCTGTTACGGATACTACCGATGTGACGGGGCTTTATGAAGCGGTGAATAAGGACGTGGATCTAGTGTTCATGGCTGATGATGACAGATATATAGCGCTCAGCCTGAAAACCGGCAAAGTCGGTGAAAACGATTTGTGTACGGCGCTGGGTTATCGGCAGCTTCTGATAGAGTGCAACAGATTGAGGAACGGAGACAGTCTGAAAGGAAAACCGGTTCTTCTGATGGGATACGGCCGGGTCGGACACATTATGTACAGACTGCTGAAAGAGATCGGAACGGAGGTCACAGTTTTTGATAAGGACCCGGAGAAACAGGCAGAGCTGGCCAGAGACGATATTCCACAGATCAGGGACAGGAAGAAAATAGGAGAGTTCCGGCTAATCGTAGACCTGACCAATGAAGGGGACTGGTTGGATCGGGAGTGGCTTCAGAATGAGGTCATTATGGCAGCGCCCGGGGTGCCTCTTTCGCTGCACCCGGAAGATGCTGCGGATTTCACCGAACGAGTCATCCATGATGATCTGGAGATCGGAACAGCGGTTATGGCCATGAAGGCCCTCGGTGATAGAGCATAGCAGGAATTCTGCGACCCGGACAGAAGGGGGGAATAAGTATGAGCAGCGGAGATGAGAAAAAGAGGTATTACAGGAAGAGAACAGAACTGTTCCTGTTGCTGGAACAGATGAAGCTTTGGCCTGCGAAATCCGGAGTGCTGCACGGCATCAAGGAGATCGATTACAGGGGAGATTATGCCATTGTCACGACTCACTGCGGTCAGCGTTTTACCATTCGTGATTCACGGAAATCCCGGGCGGCACGGTGGCTGCGGAATAAATGGGCACAGGAAGCCTGCCCGAAATGCAAGATTCCTGAATGGAAGCTGAAAAAATATTCCAGCACCCAGTTCTCAAATTACGGAAGCGACTTGAAACACAGGTAGAAGCTTATATCACGGCGGAAAATAAGTGAAAAGATAATATGACTATATAGAGCACGTTAGGGACAGGCCCGGTGATCGTGCAGCAACCTGCCTTTGCGGTAAGGTGCTAATGCCTGAGCGATGGGGAAAATGATCAAGCGAAGTCCGATCGCTGCGATGGGACTTTTTTAATGCGCTTCTTATGGTAACGGAGAAAGGAGCGTATTAAATGCGTAATATCATGTGGCACGTGGCCCTGGGGCCGGGCACAACCAGAATGCAGGATGTGATTCTTGCAGACCTCGCGGTTAATGATTTCGAAACGATAGGCTGTTTGCTTTCAACAAACAACTTGAAAGGCAAAGACTTCGAAATGGGACGTGGCTGTCCTGTTTGCTGGTTGGATTTATGATCTGCGGGGGCTCTCTGCTTCTGAACATGGGAATCAACACACTTGGCGCCGGGAAATCTTCTCTGATCAATATGCTGGAGCCGGTCACCAGCATGGCGGTCAGCGTCATCGCCTTCGGATACGCGCTTTCTTTCTCTGCTGTCGCAGGCTGCGCGCTGATTCTGGGCGCGCTGGGATTCCAGGCAGCCTCTTCAGGAAACAAAGGCCTTTCGGGTCTTTATCAAAGGAGCAGGACAAAAGAATAAAAACGCTACGTAACTGCCGACAAAAACGGCATAATAGGAGACGGATTTTTCTCCCGATACCGGGAGAGCTCCCGTCTCTTTTTATGGAGGAGCCCTGCAGGATTTTGTTCCAAAAGACGAAATCCGTTGATGACATTCATTTAAGGTGTTATAATCAGAATATAAATACACACCGACTGGTCGGTTTAGAACTGATGACGGAATCGCGTGTATTGTATTTAGAAGATTTGTTTCAAGGAGGTATTTGTAAAATGGCAAGAACATTATCAAGCACACCAAAAAAAGACGGTTTCAGAATGCCCGGGGAATTTGAACCGCATAAGCAGTCCTGGCTGATTTGGCCGGAAAGAACGGATACATGGAGAGATGGTGCGAAACCGGCGCAGAAAGTCTTTGTTGATGTTGCAACGAAGCTAGTTAAGTATGAGCCTTTAACGGTTCTCTGCTCTGCCGCTCAGTATGAAAACTGCAGGGCAAGACTTCCGGAAGAAATCAGAGTCATTGAAATGTCCACCGATGACGCATGGACTCAGGATAAGGGGCCGAGTTTTGTAATCAATGACAAAGGAGAAGTCCGGGGCGTCCACTGGGGGTGGAATGCTTACGGAGGTCTGGAAGGCGGACTGTACTTCCCATGGAGACTGGACCAGCAGGTTGGTCAGAAGATACTGGAGATCGAAGGTTGTGACCGCTATGATCTTTCAAAGAAATTTGTTCTCGAAAATGGAGCGACACAGGTTGATGGAGAGGGAACTCTCATCGTTACAGAACAGGTCTTCATGAACCACAACAGAAACGGTGATATGACAAAGGAAGAAACCGAATATTATCTGAAGGAATACATGAACATCGATAAGATCATCTGGCTGCCACTGGGTATGGCATTTGATGAAACCGACGGACATGTCGACGATGTTTGTTTCTTTGCAAGACCGGGCGTAGTTGTTCTTTCATGGGTTGATGATCCTAACCACCCACAGTATGACTGCCTGAAAAAGGCTTATGATGTATTGAGTACGGAGACCGATGCCAAAGGCCGGAAACTGGAGATCATCAAAATGCACATTCCTGAAGTACTGTACATCACCGAAGAGGAAAACGAAGGAATCGACCTTTGCGAGGACGCTGCGCCGAGAGACCCGGGAATGCCGCTTGCTGTTACCTATATTAACTCTTATCTGATCAATGGAGCTGTTCTGGTCCCGCAGTTCGGTGATCCGCGCGACGAGGATGCTCTCAAACAGATGCAGGAGATCTATCCTGACAGAGATATCGTTCCGATTTATACGAGAGAATGGTCACTGGCCGGAGGAAATGTTCACTGCATGACGCTGCAGCAGCCTGCTGCCCAGATAAAATGACATCCCGCAGGAAAACATCATGAACGAATCAATCAAAGGAAAAGAAACAAAACAAAAAATACTGGATTGCGCCCTGGAACTTTTCGCGACCAAGGGGTATGCCGGCACATCAATGAACGATATCATTTATGCACTGGGGATCAGTAAAGGCAGTGTCTATTGGCATTTCAAAAGCAAAGAAGATATTTTCGTTCAGGTCATTGCCGAAAGCTACAAACAGTGGCTGAACCTTTTGGATGAAGAACTGTCTGATATCGTTGATCCAATTGATAAACTCCGCAAATACAGCCGGCTGTTCATTACGACAGTCGATCTTCCGGTGTGGAGGATTTCCCCGGAAACCTATTGGAATGAGTTCGATAACCGGAACAGTATTATTCTTGACACCCTGTTCGCAAAGGACGACATACTGCTTCTGGAAATATTTCAGGAAGCCATCAGCAAAGGTGAATTGAGGTACACTGAACCTTCCGACGCAGAGAGGCTCACATGGGTCTATATCAGCTGTCTGGAAGGTATGTTTGAAAAAATCATTTTATCCTATAAAAATGTTTACCCTCAACAGTCCTCCACAGGAGAAAAAACCACGGCAAGAAAAAAATATGAAGCGGAACTGGAGAAGCATATGGAATATGCTCTCTTTGCGATCGATTTGTTCCTGGAGTCTGTTACGAAATAGCCCGGCGACATCATTTTAGGGAAGCGGAGCAGAACAAGCATAAACCATTCAGAAAATCATCTTCTACGTTCAACTCTTACAGAAAGGAAAACGCAATGAACAAGAAACTATCCTTTGGAACAAAAGCGGGATATGGATTCGGTATGATCGGCGAATGTCTGGCCATGAATACTTTCTATATCTACTTCCTGTTCTTCCTGACTGACGGCGTAGGCATGGCAGCAGGTATCGCGGGAACGGTCGCGATGATCGCCACCTTCTGGGGCGCGTTCACCGACCTGATCGCAGGGACCCGATCGGATCACAGCAGGAACCCGAACGGACGTCGTCGTCCGTTCATCTTCAAGGCAGCCATCCCTCTCGGGATCCTGACCTTCCTCATGTACACCGACTGGTCGGCCATTCCGATGAGTGCCAAGCCGATCTACTTCATCGTCATGGCATGCGGCTTCTGGCTTTCCCTGTCATTCGTAGACCTGCCGTACCAGTCACTGGGAGCGGAGATCACGGACGACTACATGGAAAAGAACCAGATCCGGTCCTACGCCAACATCCTGAATTACGCGGGAATGATCCTGGCGTCCTCCGGAACGCTGACGATCGTGGCGATCTTCTCAGCCAACGGCAATGTCGCCGGCGCATGGTCCAAAGTCGGCATCATTTTCGGTATCATCACACTGATCTGCTACTGGATCTCTGTATGGGTCACCAAGGGCAAGGAACCGGAGAATCCGAATCTGAAACAGGCAGCAGGGGAAGCGGTGCAGAAGGCGGAGGGCTTCTTCAGCATGCTGAAGGGATCACTTTCCATCAAACCGTTCAGAAGCATCCTGATATATACGGTCTTCGGATATGGCGGACTCCTGCTGTTCACAACGATCTATATCTACTACCTGACTTATATCCTTGGATGGGATTCCGGAAAATCCGCAACGATCATGCTGGTATACTGTTTCATGGTAATGGCGGTATCCGCTTTGCTGGGAGCGATCAAAATCGAGAAGAAGACAGTAGTCTTCGTTGTTACGATCGCTATTGGTATTGTCAGTGTGCTCGGCTACATCTTCGGCGTCAATTCCGTTATGATCTGGATCTACTTCTTCCTCTTCGCATTCCTCGTTTCGGCGTACTTCGTACAGATCTATTCCATGGTCTACGATGTTTGCGACGTCGATGAATTCAAGTCCGGCGGCAGCCGTGCGGGAGGTATCGTATCCATATTCTATTTCGTAGGAAAGTTCATGGGCGGCATCTCTATGGCAGCAGTAGGCTGGATCCTTGAGGCAACAGGATATGACGCAATGGCGCTGGAACAGACGCCTGAGGCCCTGAACGGGATCGCCATGGGATCATACCTCATCCCGGGGATCGCGATGATCATCGGTGCTCTTGCAGTGCTGAGATACCCGATCAACGCTAAGAACCAGACAGCGCTGAGAGAAGCGATCGCGAAGAAGAACGCAGGTGAAGAATACACCACAGACGGGTTCGCGGAACTGCTCTGATGTAACAATCCAATCGTTATAGCAAAGCAAATGATAAGCCTTTGCATGAGTAAGGGCTCATGCAAAGGCTTTTTTCAAGAAAGGAAAAAAATCATGAATTATGACTACATCCTGAGGGCGGATACCATTTATACGATGGATGATGATGCGCCGAAAGCTGATTGGGTCGCGGTCAGGGATGGCAAGATCGCCAAGGTCGGCATGGGAGAGATCCCGGAAGG
>JAILDT010000047.1 GCA_024689085.1 Clostridia bacterium
TAACGCCCATTCCGGTTACTACTACTTTTCTTTCCATTTTGTCTTCTCCTACATTGCGATTCCGCCATCGACCTTGATGACTTCGCCTGTGATATAGCTTGCCGCGTCAGACGCCAGGAAGAAGATGAGGTCCGCAACTTCGTCCGCGGTTCCCATTCTCTTCATCGGAATCATATCGATCAGCGGATTGTTCTTGCTGAGATTCGCCGTCATGTCAGTTGCGATGAATCCAGGTGCGACTGCGTTGCAGCGAACTCCTCTGCCAACCAGTTCCTTAGCCGTTGACTTCGTGAGACCTACGACACCAGCCTTTGAAGTACTGTAATTCGCCTGCCCGGCGTTGCCGATCAGTCCTGAAACGGATGATACATTCACGATGCATCCGCTTCTCTGCTTCATGAATACCGGTGTGCAGTGACGGATCATGTTGAATGTTCCCTTGAGATTGACGCCGATGACCGCGTCGAAGTTTTCTTCCTTCATCATTGCGATGAGACCGTCTCTTGTGATGCCGGCGCAGTTGATGAGGATATCGATGCTGCCAAATTCCTTGACGATTTCCGCCACCGTCTCCTTGACCGCTTCAAAATCTGCAACGTTCAAACGGATTTCTTTCACTTTGACGCCCAGATCTTCAATCTCTTTGACTACCTCGGCGACTTTCTCTTCCGGATCCATGTGGATAATGACGATGTTCGCTCCATCCGCCGCCAGCTTCACGGCAGTCTTTCTGCCGATGCCGGATCCGCCGCCTGTTACGACTGCTGTTTTCCCATTAAGCATTGTTCTTTACTCCTTCCACTGTCTTCTGAAGCGTTTCCATATCGCTGACACGATACATCTTCACATCTTTTGAAATTCTGGTGATCATGGAAGTCAGCGCCTTCCCCGGCCCCAGCTCGATGAACGTGTCGACACCCTCATCGATCATGTTCCTGACAAGTTTCTTCCAATAAACCGGATTGATGATCTGTTCTACCAGCAGCTGCTTGTAGTCTCCTTCATAAGGAAGGGCTGTACGGTTGGAGTAAACAGGAATCCCTACCTCTCCGATTTCCGCACCGGCGAGGAATGTCGCAAAATCTTCCGCAGCCTGATTCATGTATGGTGAATGAAATGCTCCGCTCACATCCAGAACCTTAGCCAGTCCCTTTTCGGCCTTGACATCCTCCGCCATCTGCAGAATCTGTTCCTTGTCACCAGCCACGGAAACCTGTCCATCGCTGTTGTAGTTGACCGGATACAGATCAGGATACTTACTGCAGATTTCTTCGACCTTCTCATCAGGCAGTTTCAGAACGGCAGCCATCCCTGTTTCGTGAGCTTCCGACGCGATCTGCATCAGTCTGCCTCTCTCAGCGACGACTCTCGTTCCTTCTTCCACCGTCATGGCTCCTGCATACGTTAGTGCTGCCAGCTCTCCGAGAGAATAGCCCGCTGCCATATTGGCATGAATACCTTCCGCTTCCAGGGCAGCCGCCATGGCCAGATCTACTGTGTATACGCAAGGCTGCGTGTTCTTGGTCTGCATGAGTTCTGCCGCATCAGCTTCAAAGCACTGGTTGCTCGTCTCAGGTCTGACCGCATCGGCCTTGGCGAATACTTCGCGGGCGGCAGGAATCGCATCATACACATCCTTGCCCATGCCCACGCTCTGTGCGCCCTGACCTGCAAATACAAAAGCTATTTTTCCCATTTTCTTAATTCTCCTAATACTCTGTCTGCATCCTGCATGAGGTCCGCGATGATTTCAGCGCAAGTCTGCTCTTTGGTTACCATACCTGCGCTCTGACCTGCCAGGAAGCATCCGTTTTTCTCATCGCCTTCGACAACTGCCATGCGCAGTCTTCCGGCCGCAAACTGATCGAGTTCCTCATCGGAAATATCCGTGTACTCAATCTTGCCGTATTCTCTGGCAAACTGGTTCTTGATACTTCTCACCGGATGTCCCAGTCTTCTGCCTGTGACGACCGTTGCCGTATCGCCTGCCTTGAAGACTTTGTTCCTGTAATTCTCGTGAATATTGCATTCCGTTGCCGACAGGAATCTTGTTCCAAGCTGAACCGCTTCTGCTCCCAGAGCCAGCGCCGCGGCGATTCCGCGTCCATCAGCAATTCCGCCTGCTGCGATGACAGGCAGGTCGATCGCGTCGCAAACCTGAGGTACAAGCGGCATGGTTGCCAGTTCTCCAATGTGGCCGCCGCTTTCGCCGCCTTCCGCGATGACCGCGAAGGCACCGGTCCTAGCTGCCATCTTGGCGAAGGTCACAGAAGGTACGACAGGAATGACTTTGACATCGGCTTCGTTCCAAAGGCTCATGTACTTACCTGCGTTTCCTGCGCCGGTCGTAACGACTTTCACGCCTTCATCCACGACCATCTGTGCGATCTCATCGGCGAACGGACTGAGCAGCATGATGTTCAGTCCGAACGGCTTGTTCGTCATTTCCTTAGCCTTCCTGACCTGACCTCTTACATATTCTGTGTCCGCATTTCCCGCAGCGATGATGCCCAGGCCGCCCGCGTTTGAAACAGCAGCGGCGAGCTCAGCATCTGCGATCCATGCCATGCCTCCCTGAAAGATCGGATATTCGATTCCGAGCATTTCAGCTATTCTTCCTTTTTTCATGTCTTATTTCTCCTTGCTTTTGCGCATTGTGAATTGACGGCCGTGGTTAGGCCGTCATTCATTCAAGGATTATTTATTTCCAATGATTAGTTCATCTTCTCTTCTACGAACTTGATGAGCTCATCTACAGTTTCCAGATCTCTGTCGAGGTCCATCTGAACGCCGAGTTCTTCTTCGATCTTCATAACGAGTTCTACTGCATCCAGTGAATCGATCCCCAGTGACTCGAACGTTGACTCTCTCTTGATTTCCTCAACATCACAATCCAGGTGTTCTGCTACGATAGCTGCAATCTGATCAAACAACATCTTCTTTTCCTCCTTAAACAATAATATACTTCTGCTATTCTGAGATCCTGCTGAGATCTCGTATTGCCATATGAAATCAGTTAGACGCCAAAATGATTAAACTATCTAACTATTAGATAGTATAACCAAAAACGCCCTGATTGTCAACTGAATCATGCAGTCTGTGAAGGCCGATGAACGCCTGTCCCAGTGCAATCCCTCCGTCATTCGGACTGACGCTGATATTGTAGAAAACATCAAAACCTTTGGCACGCAGTTTGCCGACCACGCCTTCCATCAGAATCTTGTTCTGGAAGGTGCCGCCGGTGAGCGCAACCTGTCTGGCTCCCGTCTCGCTGCCGATTGTCTCGCACTCGCTGACAATCATATCGATGATGCGTTCATGGAAGGACAGCGCCAGATCTGACGCTCTGTCGGCTCCCGGATGCTTCTGCGCAAAAGCAGCAGCATCTTCGAGCATGATGGCGCACTGACCCTCGTAGTCGTTGTAGTCTTTGATACCCAGCAGCGCCGACACGCCGTCGAAGAGGCGTCCCATGCTGGAACTGCGGATGGCATTGACGCCTTTATCCAACGCCTTCATGATCAGCAGGCTGTCCGGACATCCCGTCAGCTGCGCTGCGCCGAATGCGATGATATCGGAAATATCAACGGGGATTTCACGGCTTTCGTCAGCGGATCCTGATGATTTTGCACAAGTATCGTCCAGATAACCGTTTTCGTAGGCCGCCATGTAACTGAGGGCCGACCTGCGGGCATCCTTCATGGAAGAATCGCCTCCGATCATATCCACGTACTTCAGATGGGCCATGCGCTCGAATCCGCCGTTCTCGCAGAGCAGGAACTCGCCGCCCCAGATGGCGCCATCGGTGCCGTATCCTGTACCGTCAAAGGAAACGCCGATGACTTTGCCTTCCAGATTGTTCTCCGCCATGACCGAGGCCACATGGGCGTGATGGTGCTGCACCTTAAGCAAAGGCAGCCCGTTCTCCTCGGCGTACTGTTCCGCAAAAATCGTCGGCTGGTAGAGTGGATGCATATCACAGACAACAGCCTGCGGACGGATCCGGAACAGATCCCCCATGCGTCTGATGTTTTCTTTATATATCTGTTGGTTCTCGACGGTATCCATATCGCCGAAGAACTGACTCACGTAGGTAAACGGCCCCTTGGTCAGAGCGAAGGAATTCTTGAGTTGCCCGCCGCAGGCCAGAATGCTGAATTTGGACTGCTCCGCCGCCCCTCCGTCGTCGTTGCCGGCGCTCACGTAGAGCGGCACTGGCGCGTAGCCTTTGCTTCTCCGTATCATCTGTGGCTGGCCGTCGATCACACGGACGACGGAATCATCGACGCGCACATTGATACGGCGCCTGTTGGCGATGATGCCGTCTACCTTACCTGCCCTCTCGCAAAAGCCCATCATCTCCTTTTCATCCTTGACCATCGGCATGTCCGATGGATTGGCACTGGTGAAGATCAGCGGGCTGACGCGATCCAGCAGCATATACTGGGCCGCGAAGCTCGGCAGGAAGGATCCGATGAACCGACTGCGCTTCAGGTCTTCAAAGCTGCGGCCGCCCGTCTCTTCCATCTCATCCAGCCTGTGTTCGAGCAAGATGATCGGCCGGGCTGAGGACTGCAGGAGTTTCTCCTCCACATCGTCCACGCTGCAGTAACGCTTGATCTCATCCAGACTCCGGAACATGACCGCGAAAGGTTTCGTCTCCCGGTTCTTGATTTCTCTGAGTTTTGCCACCGCCTCTTCGCTGAACGGGTCAGCCACCAGGTTGTAGCCGCCAACGGATTTGAAGGCGATGACACCACCGCGTTTCAGGATCTCCGCGGCGTGGTCGAGAATGGCCGCGTCGGATGCGCGATCCCCGCCCTCCGTGATGCTTTTGCCTGCATCGGCTGTGTCGACCCAGATCAGTACAGGCCCGCATTCGTGGCAGGAAATGGTCTGGGCATGGTGCCGCCTGTCGTGCAGGTCCGTGTACTCCTGTTCACAGAAATCGCACATCGGAAAATCGATCATCGACGTATTGTCCCTGTCGTATGGGATCCTGTCAATGATCGTGTAACGCGGACCGCAGAGCTGGCAGCTGATGAATGGATGCTGATAACGCGGATTATCCTCTTTGTAGAGTTCCCGCAAGCAGTCCGGACAGATGGCCAGATCGGCCGGTATCATAGCCGCCTCATCGTCGCCTTCATCGCTCTTGATGATCGTGAACGCGCTGAACTCTTGATGCGGAAGCTTTTGCCTTTTGATGTGCACGATTTCAGACGGTCCCGGTTTCTCCGCAAGCAGCGTCGCGATGAAATCGCCGATGCGCTCTTCCGTATCCGTGACCGTGATATCCACCAGTCCGCCGATGTTCAGTACCTCGCCCTTCATGGACAATCTGTCGGCGATCTTCGCCACATAAGGCCTGAAACCGACACCCTGCACGATGCCCCAAAGCCTGATTTTTTCAGTTGTCATCCTATCCTTGCTCATGTGTGTATTATACCATGAAGACCCCTGAAACCTTATTAAATTGTAAGGTTTCTTTTATTGTTTGGGATTTGGCTGATTGATATAATATTCTTGTAAAAATCTGTATATTTACGGGGTTAAGGGAAAAAGGAACAGAATGGTAAAGAAAAAATTCAGGGACAAAGGATTCTCGACAGAGACTCTGTCACAACTGGAGATAGACGAAATCGCCAAAGGGTCTGAAGAATACGACCGCGGCGAAGCGCCTGTCAGCCGCGATACGCAGAGTGCGGAAAGTCTCGACGATATGGCACAGCTTCAGAAGCATGTCCATGATCAGTCGGAGATGAGCCGCACCCACAGTTATGATGCCCTGGATGCTGTGCGTGACTTCGGTCCGTCAGATCCGGAGCCGGAATACAACGGCTACGACCCTGAGGAAGTCTTTGATCCTGAAACTGCGCCGGAATACTATGACGGCGAGGACAGCGACGGAAGCGCCGCGCCTGCCGATTCTGAACAGTTCGCTCTGCAGCCTCTGACGCCGAGTGATGAAAAATACGATGACATCATGGACAACTATGAGGAAGTGATCGAGAAGATGTCGTCGAATCCGACCAAGCCGAAATACTGGTTCAAAGAGCAGGGAGACCACTGGTTCTGCACCTGCGGCCAGCTCAATAAAGGCGAGGTCTGTTCCAATTGCGGTCTTGAGCGGGATCTGCTGAGAGCCCTCTTCTTCCTCCACGAACCAGGCGAAGAACCAGGCAAATACGAAGGCATGGACGTCACCTACACCGATGTGAAGGTGCAGAGCGGCAAACTTTCCACAAAAGCCAAGCTCATCATCGCCATTGCCATCATTGCGATTCTGGGCGCCGCGGCAGGCCTGTACTCCTACTACTATATCATCAAACCGAATATGGAAAAGGAAGCCGCAGCCACTGCCAAGGCTATGGCGGAAAGTATTGAACAGAACGTACCCGCCTGTACAGCGGATATGAACGCGTTCCTGCGCAGCAGCTATGTCACTGCAGGTGACGACAGTCTCAAAGCAGAGAGCTATGAGCGTGCCATCCGATTCTACAGCAAAGCCTCCTCGATCGAGGGCGGCGAAGATCTCACCGGCAAGATCAACGAGGCTAAATTCGGCTATGTCAAAGCACACAAATCCGACGGCGGAGAAACCTTTGAGAAATACCTGGGAGAGCTTCACAAGGCCGGATACGAAGGAATCAATGATATCTATAATGAGTACTACGCGTGGCACTTCAATATCGTCGCCAACCTGAGCGCGGATGATTATTCCACGGATATCGGTACCGCGAGCAGAGCCGATACGGTTTACTTCCACGTATCCGTCAGCGGCGGTCCTCCGGACAAGACGCTCGATATCTATTACGATGCCACCTGGCCGTCAGGCGCGAAGCAGACGGACATGATCGGCAGCGGATGGAAAGACGGTTCCAAAGGCTACGCCCGCTTCTCCTACCCTGTTCCGCTCTTCGCACAGGAAGGAACCCTCACGTTCAAAATCTACGATAAAAATACCCAGGAGCAGCTGGGAAGCGATTCCATCGAATTCAAACACTAAAAAAGTGTGTCAGGAAATATCTCCTGACACACTTTCTTTTTTTGCATTTTGATTACTCGATAACCTCAGTTACAACGCCGGAACCTACGGTTCTGCCGCCTTCTCTGATAGCGAATCTCAGTCCTTCTTCGATCGCGATCGGTGTGATCAGCTTGATCGTCATGGTGATGTTGTCACCAGGCATGCACATCTCTACGCCTTCCGGAAGGGTCAGGTCGCCGGTTACGTCTGTTGTTCTGAAGTAGAACTGCGGTCTGTAGCCGTTGAAGAACGGGGTGTGTCTTCCGCCTTCTTCCTTCTTCAGTACGTATACCTCTCCCTTGAACTCTGTATGCGGATGGATCGTTCCCGGATGAGCCAGTACCTGTCCTCTTTCGATCTCTGTTCTCTGTACGCCTCTCAGCAGTGCGCCGATGTTGTCGCCTGTCTGCGCCTGGTCAAGCAGCTTTCTGAACATCTCTACGCCCGTTACGACGACCTTTCTCTTCTCTTCGGTCAGTCCTACGATCTCGACTTCCTCGCCGACCTTCAGTGTTCCTCTCTCTACTCTTCCTGTCGCTACGGTTCCTCTTCCTGTGATGGAGAATACGTCTTCTACCGGCATCAGGAACGGCTTCTCAGTGTCTCTTTCAGGCTCTGGGATGTAGCTGTCGACTGCTTCCATCAGCTCTACGATCGCGTCTGCCCACTCGCTCGTCGGATCTTCCAGTGCCATCAGTGCGGATCCTCTGATGATCGGTGTGTCGTCTCCAGGGAACTCGTACTCGTCAAGCAGCTCTCTGACTTCCATCTCTACCAGGTCCAGCAGTTCCTCGTCGTCTACCATGTCGCACTTGTTCAGGAATACGATGATGTATGGTACGCCTACCTGTCTGGAAAGCAGGATGTGCTCCCTGGTCTGCGGCATCGGGCCGTCCGTTGCTGCTACTACCAGGATCGCTCCGTCCATCTGCGCCGCGCCGGTGATCATGTTCTTGACATAGTCAGCGTGTCCCGGGCAGTCTACGTGTGCGTAGTGTCTGTTCGGTGTCTCATACTCAACGTGTGCTGTTGAGATGGTGATTCCTCTTTCCTTCTCTTCCGGAGCCTTGTCGATCTCGTCGAATGCTACGTCGCCGCCCAGGCCGTACTTTCTGTTCAGTACGCTGGTGATGGCTGCTGTCAGCGTAGTCTTGCCGTGGTCTACGTGACCGATCGTTCCGATGTTGATGTGTGGCTTAGTTCTTTCGAATTTTTCTTTTGCCATTGGTTTTTTCCCTCCTGTAAAATAACGTTATTATACATTTCTTCCGGCCCGGGCGTCCCCGGGCCGGGTGTCATTGGAGCTGACGAGCGGACTTGAACCGCCGAACCTCCTCATTACCAATGAGGTGCTCTACCGACTGAGCTACGTCAGCGCGCCCATACATCAAAAGTATAACGCAAACCCGGTTTCATTACAAGAAAAAAGATGCGGTCGGACCGCATCTTTCAAGTTTATTTTTCGTTTTTGATGCCTTTGCATCAGTTCGGTTTCGTTGTACTTTGTGTAGACTGCTTGGTCTTGGCTTCCTCCGCGGCTTTCTTCGCCGCTTCCTTGGCAGCCTTTTCCTCCGCCGCCTTCTTCGCCGCAGCCCTGAGATCATTTCTGTAGTTCGTCAGCAGATTCAGGTTCGCCTTTTCATATTCGTTGAGCCAATCATTGTCGAATTTATCCGGCTCGTACATCGGAACGTACCACTTGAATCCCCGGAATAGTTTATCGTAATACTCGCCGCCAAAGATGTATCCGTGACGTGCGTAGATTTCATTGATGGCCTGCTGTGTCAGATCCTCGCTGCCGTCTGTGCTGTAAGCCACGTCCTCCTTTGTGAGCATGACGCGGTCGCTCTCCGGCAGAATGAAGTCGTCATAGTAGGCGTGATAGCCCTTTGGATCGTATGCCAGATCCTTTCCGATTTCAAGACCGCTGACTTCGTATGTCGTATCTTCCGCCTTGACCTTCAGCTTCTTTTCCGCCGCCAGATTCTTGTCGTAATCTATGGTGATGCTGACAACATCCCCGTTGGACAGGTCCTTCGTCTTGTCCGGCGTATACGTCACGGTCTTCAGGACTTCTGCAAACGCTTCCTTATCATTGTCGAACTCCACTGTCTTGAGCCACTCGTCCGCCTTCGCGTCATCAATCTGCGGCATGAGCGCCATCTCGCCGTAGCCATCGTAGCCAATTACTTTCGGTTCGTTCATGATGGAGTTCAGGTCCACTTCGTAGTCTTTGTCCCCTCCGAGGAGCAGATAGGCGCCCCCCGCGATTGCTGCGGCGAGCAGAACCAGCGCGATGACGATCACGGCAATAGGGACCCTCCGTTTCGGCTCCGTCTCTTCGTCTTCGTCGAAGTCTTCCTCGTCCTCTTCGTCTTCATATTCTTCTTCCGGATCTTCTTCTATTTCCTCATCATAGCCCACATCCTCTGCCTCTTCCGCATCATCCTCTGTATCCTCCGCATCCGAAACAACGGCAGATTCTGCCGCGTCCGCTTCCATGAAATCACGGGCCCATTTGAGCGGATTCTCTTCAGGAAGTGTCTTGAGCGTGTCGAATTCTGTCTCGCGCCTGCGTCCCGTTTCCGGATCCAGCTCCGCATCTGGATTGTTGTAGAAGCCCCACTCGGAATAGCTTCTGATGGCATTCGTGGCGACGCCCGTCCCGATGTCTGTCATCGTAAAAACAGGCGGCACCCGCAGCACCTTTCTGCCGCAGTAGCTGCAGTACTCCGCATCATTATTAATCTGTCTTCCGCAATACTTGCAAATCATGTCGCTCTACCCCTTGTTGTTTCGCCTCTTTTCCAAATACAATTTTATCACTTGCCTTCGCCAAAAACAGTTAACTTAAAGAAATTAAAGCAATAAAAAAAGCCAGTGGATCCTGGCTTTGTTCTTACCTCCAGAGATAAGCGATGACTTTCTTTCGGGTTCTCTGCAGGGCGTTGTCGACCGACTTGCTGCTTTTGCCTAGGCGCTCGGCGATCTGTCCCGAGGTAAACCCTTTGATGTATTCGTTCAAAACCTGCATCTCCAGATCGCTGAAGATGTTGTCGCCGTTGTTGAGGATGTAGTAAGCGACGTCTTTGATGATGAGCATTTCGTCCGGGCTGTCCGCCGGGTCGGTGCGCAGCGTATCGCCAAGGGTGATTTCCGTTGCGTCCGCCGTTCCCTGCGCTGTGTCCTGCGCGACTGGTCTGTTCAGGGAAACCGACGTGTTGAGCGGCTTGTGCTTGATCCGGTCCGCGGAACGGATGGCGCTGATGATCTGATTGGTGACGCAGCGCTCCGCATAGGTACCGAAGGTCGCGTTCTTCTCCGCATCGTAACTGCGCACAGCCTTCAACAGACCAATCATGCCTTCCTGCACGACGTCTTCCGCGTCCGCGCCCGCCATAAAATAAGCCCTTGCTTTCTTATAGACGATCCCCGAGTAGTTTCTGATCAGTGTCTCCTCGGCAAGCGCATCTCCAGCTTGGGCTTCCGCCGCCAGCTGAATCTCCGGATTCTCTATGGAATTGATGAGTTCCTTTTTTAGCATGGCAACCTCTGCTGCAGCGTTTGCTTACAGTCTTTGCTTGACTACTTCGTACATGATAATGGCCGCTGCGTTTGACGCGTTGAGAGAATTGACCTGTCCCTTCATCGGAATGCTGACCACGAAATCGCACTTTTCGCGGACCAGTCGGCTGATGCCGAAACCCTCGCTGCCGATAACAATGGCCAGCGGGCCCGTCATATCCTGATCGTAGATCAGTTCGTCTCCCATATCGCAGGCGTAAATCCACACGCCTTGATTTTTCAGTTCGTCGATGGTCCGGCAGATATTGGTCACTCTGGCGCACAGCATGTGTTCCGCCGCGCCGGCGCTGGTCTTCAGCACTGTCTCGTTGACGGAGACGCTGCGGCGTTTCGGAATGATGATGCCGTGGGCTCCCGCGCACTCTGCTGTCCGCATGACCGCGCCCAGGTTGTGTGGATCCTCAAGACCATCCAGAATGATGATGAACGGTTTCTCGCCCCGCTCCTCGGCCAGCGCGAGGATATCGTCCACCGCACAGTACGCAAAATCAGAAGCTGTTGCGATGACGCCCTGGCTGTTCACCTTCGCGCCGTCCAGCAGTTTGTCCATGAAAGCTTTGTCGCTGTGATACACAGGGATCTTCGCTTCCTTTGCTTTCGCAATGATCTGCTTGACCGCACCTGACTGATGCGCGCCTTCTTCAAGCTTCTGAATATTGATCTTCTCGATTTCGCGGCCGGATTTGAGCGCTTCCAGCACCGCATTTCTTCCTGCAATTATTTCAGACATCTCTCGTACTTTCTGAACGTGTATTTGATACCCGTCGCTTCGTCGGTCTGTTCTTCAGATTCCCAGGTAACCACAAACCCTTTTTCCTCCAGGTTCGGGAAGAAGCGGTCCGCGTCGAAAACCTCGTCGATCCTGGTCACGTAAAATGCGTCGCACTCCTCGAAGAAAAGTTCATAGATGGAGGCACCTCCGCAGATGAAGACCGCCTCAGACGGATCCTCGCCCAGCGTCTGGGCCGCCGCTTCATACTCCGCTGCCAGCTCCAGCACTTCTTCCTTCGAGTGACAAATGTCACAGGCGTAACCCTCCCGCGGCTCCACGGTAAACGTTGGATCATCGCTGAGCACGATGTGGTCCCGCTTAGGCAAAGGCCTCGATCCCGGCAGGGACTCCAACGTCTTCTGCCCGAAGATCACGCACTTTCCCAGCGTCTTTTTCTTGTAGTATTTCAGGTCGCCCGGCAAGTGGACCAGAAGGTCATTGTTTTTGCCGATGCCCCAGTTTCTGTCTGTTGCAACAATAGCGTTCACGTCTGTCTCCTTATACCGCGATCGGAATGTTTTTGATCTGCGGGTTCTTCTTGTAATCAGTGATGGT
>JAILDT010000094.1 GCA_024689085.1 Clostridia bacterium
GGCATGTTGTCCACACAATAATATCCCAGGTCCTCCAGCACATCCATGGCCTGGGTCTTCCCTGCTCCTGATAATCCTGTGACGATGATGATTTTCATGGTTAATAGTTTCTCCTGATATTCACAATGCGGGAGATTTCCAGTCCCGCGTCAAGAGCCCTCTGCAGGGCTGTCTTGAAACTGCCCACCGCTTCCGGCGTGTGAGCGTCGCTTGAGATGACGAAGTTCAGACCTTCCACCTGTTTGGCAATCCCAATCTCTTCTGCCGTCAAATGACCGTGCCTTCCGTTGATTTCAATCAGCGTGTCCGTCTCCGCGCAGACCTTCGCGATTTCCAGAATGTCGAAAGGTCCTTTGTCTCCCGGATGGGTCACGATGGCGATATCGTTGAGGCGCAGGGCGTCACAGATCATCTTGGTATTGGACTTCTTCAGGCTCTCTTCACCGGCTTTGAATCCGTGGGACCAGAGCCAGTTCCTGACGGAACTGCAGTGATAGCATCCGAAGTGGAATCCGGCGATGATGAAATCGAAGTCATCGAACTCCTCCGGTTTTACGTCCAGGCCATTGGCGTGATCCGTTCCCGGTTCGGCGTGCAGAATGTTCGCCTCCACGCTGGCCTTGACGATGATGTCCGGGTACTTCTCGGCCATCTCGGCAATGTCTTTCTTGAACGCCGGCAAGTCGCTCCGCTTCACACCGTAGAAGAGATGCCCCGGACCATGGTCGGAAATAGCCAGATACTCCAGCCCTTTCTCTATGGCGACCTTCACATTGTCCTCCACGGATCCTGTGCCGTGGGAGTATGTGGTGTGGGTGTGCAGGTCATAAATCATTTCATAGTCATCGACCGTCCCGACTGGCTCAGCAGATACAGCATCTGCTGCACCCGCAGGTTCTTCGCCGATGATGCGCACTTCCGGTTCCAGCATAACGCCGAACTTATCACAAACGCGGGCCTGCACCAGTTCCTTGAGTCTGGTGATATCCGTCGTCGTAGCACCGCCTTTGTTGATGATGAACCCGCTGTGGAGCGTCGAAACTTCTGCACCGCCCACGGTGAGGCCTTTGCATCCCGCATCCTGGATCAGTTTGCCGGCAAAGTAGCCTTCCGGTCTCTTGAAAAAGCTTCCCGCGCTCGGATACTGCACAGGCTGCTTGGAATTACGCTGTTTCGTGAGCTCCGCCATGCGGTCTCTGATTTCCGCCTCGTCGCCCTCTTTCAGTCTGAGCACGACTTCCGTGACCACGTCGCCAGTCTCGTGGAGTACCGTGTGCCGGTATCCCATCTGCAGATCTTCCGCCGTCATGGTGAATCTCCTGCTGCCATCTGCGGAGATTACCGTGACTTTCTCCAGAATGTCCCTGGTCTCTCCGCCGTAGGCGCCCGCATTCATGAAGGCGGCTCCACCGATGCTGCCCGGAATTCCCGACGCGAATTCGAATCCCGCCAGTCCTTCTGCAGCGGCCTTTTTGGCGACTGCGGACATGAGCGCTCCCGCGCCGCAGATGAGTTTATTGCCTTCTCTCCGGATATCACTGAAGTCATCGCCGATTTTGATGATGACGCCCCTGTATCCCCCGTCGCGCACCAGCACGTTGGAGCCGTTGCCGAGCACCATGTGAGGCACGTCCGCCACCGCCGCTAGCACCTGCTGCAGCTGGTCCGCATCAGACGGACACACCAGAATATCTGCGCACCCGCCCGCCTTGAATGAAGTGTGGCGTGACATGTCCGCATTCTCTGTAATCTGCTCCGACCGGAGTATTTCTGTAAGTTTTTCTAAGATTGCTTCCATCTATTTCTGCTCCTGATCGTGAAATTCCACGAGGGTGGCTTCCATGATCGTATGTCCGTCGTTCTCTGCCTGCTTGATTTCCTCGTCGGTCATCTCGGTGACCTCGTCTTTCACGTAGCCGTTGATGACGTCATCCTTGAGTACAGGCCTTGACCGCTTTTGCCGCGGTTTGCGGGTGCGGTATTTGTCGACTTTGTAGTCGAGGGTGTTCGTTGAGAATCCTCTCTTGGCCAGACGCCTGTTCAAAGCCCTCGCGCAATAGGCGTAGATAACGGCAAAGACCGGAATGCTGACGACCATGCCGACGAACCCAAAGAGCCCGCCGCCTACAAGCACTGCGAACAGTACCCAGAAACTGCCCAGTCCCGTACTGTCTCCCAGAATCTTCGGTCCCAGGATGTTGCCATCGAACTGCTGAAGCGCGATGATGAGTATGATGAAATACAGGCAGTGCATCGGGTTGACCATCAGAAGCAGCAGCGCCGACGGAATCGCTCCGATGAACGGTCCGAAGAACGGGATGATGTTCGTGATGCCGATGATGCAGCTGATCAGCAGGCTGTACTCCCATCCGAAGATGCTCATGATGATGAAGCACAGGATGCCGATGATGATGGAATCGATGATCTTACCGCTGATGAATCCGCCGAAGGTCTTGTTCGTGTACTCCGCTCCCTCCAGAATCTCTTCTGCGGTTTTTTCCTTGAAGTGCGCAACGATGATCTTCTTTGCCTGTGCCGCCAGCGTATCCTTGATGTTCAGGACATAGACGCAGACGATGATACCGATCACGAAGTTGAAGAAGAATCCAATCGCTCCGAATACGGTACCGGAGATAGCCGCTGCCACATTGCCGGAGTTCGGCAGGATCGTGTTCGTCGCGAAGTCAATGGCATAATCAGTGATGTTGCTGCTGATCTGATCCAGGTAGTCTTTGGCCACCGGCAGATTGGCGAACTTAATGTCGACCCAGTTGGTGAAGGTCGTCATGGCGCTCGGCAGAATTTCAATGACCTTTCCGATACTGTCAATCAATCCCGGAATAATCATCCAGAGCACGCCTGCGATAGCAATCAGCAGGATCGCCGTTGAAACAATGGTCCCGATAATCTTAGATATGGTCAGATCGTGCTTGAACTTATATTTACCCTTGTTGATCAGACTGTAGGACCTTGAGACGACGAAGTTGTAGATCGGACACAGCAAATAGGCCATGATCGCGCCGTATACGAGCGGTTCGATGGCGTCTCCCAGCTTGCTGATTCCCTGTCCGACAGAGTCCGCCCTGAGCAGCATAAAGAACACGATGAAACAGCAGATGATGACAAGAAAGACTGTCAATCCCCACTGATAGTGTTGTTTCTCAAGTTTAATCTTCATATGTAACCCCTGCACGCATGCAGCGTGCCTTTCATCTTCTCCACAATAGCATCCCTGAAAAAATCATATTCCTCATCTACCCTGATGCCTTTGAGACAGGACGTGATGAGCTCGATGTAATCCTTCCGCTGCATCGGCATGTCGATCGGCATAAAGCCCTGCTCCATCAGGTAGTAGTTCATGGCAAAAATCGCCAACTCTCCGTTGTACTCATCGAATGGCCAGACGTCAATCACGCAGTTGTGAATATACATGGCTCTGGCTGCGATATCGTTCTCGATACGGCCGGCATAGATTCTGCGAAAAGAGTTTGTCAGCCGTTCATCGATGTCCTGCCAGTCAGGCGGCACGTGACTGAACGCGAAAACCACCGGACTGTCCTTTCTGTAATCGGCATCCGGGTCCTCCTCGAGAATTCTGTAAGCGGCCTTCAGCAGTCCCGCATTCATGGAGTTGCCCATGTTCAGGTTGTTGTAAGCCGACTTGACCAGTTCACTATAGTTCTCTATAAACACGAAGTCCCCGACAGCAACGTCCGTCGGAAGTTCCCCTTCCAGTATTCTGTCTATCTTCAGGCTCTGGTGCTTCGGATTGCGCACGATCAGCGAAGCCTTGATCATGTCCAGCTTGTTGACCTCGCGCAAAGCCTGCTTCAGAGCTTTGTTGCCCGCCAGTATTTCGGCGAGTTCTTTTTTCATTTTCAGTAAATCTTCCTGCATCTTATCCTCTCAAAAACCCAATACGTCCTCTGGCGATGGCGTACTTGTACATATCCACGTCGCCGAAGTCGCCTTCGACCTTGCGCAGGCCCGGCAGCTTCTCTTTGATCTTCTCGTGATCCATCGTAGGCAGGAACACGATATCGTATTTGTGCATCAGCGAGAGCTGGAGGAAATCCAAGATCTCATCATCGTTGAAACCTTCCTTCAGGCCTACGTCCAGCCGGATATTCAGACCCTCCCCCACGGCTTTATTGATACCGTCGATCACAGGCTGCAGTTCCTTGCCCCCGTTCGACTCCTTATATCTGGTGTAATTGAATGTATTGACAACGACTGTAATATCTGTGACGCCGTTCTTCTTCAGGTCTGCAGCCTTTTCAGCAAGATCCTGCCCGTCCGTTACGAATGTCTTTTTCTGCTTATCTGCTGTCTCCGTCATAGTCTCCTCCGCAAAATGCCCATACCTGTTTGTATTGTACTTGAATTCCCCATGAGTGTCAAAGGCAGAAGTGCCCTTATTGCAAGCCTCAGAGCGTTTTTTCTCTTGAATGTGACCAGATATTCTGTTACTATGAATGCGGCAAATATAATTGAGAGGTTAACGATATGCTTATTCTGTTCGCAGCATTG
>JAILDT010000112.1 GCA_024689085.1 Clostridia bacterium
GTTATCGATATAGGTCGGAATCGAAGCCATCGGACCCGGTCTGTACAGAGCGATGCCCGCCACGATATCTTCGAAGCAGTCTGGCTTCAGGTTCTTCATAAAGGACGTCATTCCGCCGCTTTCCAGCTGGAAGATGCCCTGTGTATTTCCCTTCGCGATGGTCTCATAGACCGCCGAATCGTCGTAATCCATAGACCCGAAATCAATGTCGACGCCGTGGTTTTCCCTGATCATCTCCAGTGCGTCCCGGATGATCGTCAGGTTCCGCAGGCCGAGGAAGTCCATCTTGAGCAGTCCCAGCTCTTCGATGGTGGTCATGTTGAACTGGGTCGAAAGGCCTTTATCCGTCAGGTACAGCGGAACGTATTCATCCAGCGGAAGCCGTGAGATCACGACGCCTGCCGCATGGGTCGACGCATGGCGCGGCATGCCTTCGATGGCTCTCGCCATGTCCACGACTTTGTGCGTTGTCTCGTCCTCGTCGTACATTTTTTTGAAATCCGGACTGGTCTGCAGCGCCTTGTCAATGGTCATGTTCAGCGCGAACGGGATTGCTTTTGCAATGGCGTCTGTGTCCTGGTAACTGACGTTGAGCACGCGACCGACGTCCCGGACCGCCTGCTTGGCCTTCATGGTGCCGAAGGTGATGATCTGGGATACGTTGTTCTTCCCGTACTTCTTTGTGACGTAGTCGATGACCTCGCCGCGGCGCTCATAGCAGAAATCGATATCAATATCCGGCATGCTGACGCGCTCCGGATTGAGAAAACGCTCAAAAATCAGGCCGTACTTGACAGGATCGATGTCCGTGATCCGAAGCGTGTACGCCACAATAGAGCCCGCGGCAGAACCTCTGCCCGGTCCTACCACGATGCCTTTGCTTCTGGCGTAGTTGATAAAATCCCATACGATGAGGAAGTACTCCACATACCCCATGTTCTCGATGGTGCTGAGTTCGTAATCGAGACGTTCCTGATGCTTCTGCCAGTCTCCCGGATATCTCTCCTCAAGACCTCTCTGGCAGAGCGCCCTCAGATACTCTGCTTTCGTCATGCCTTCCGGTGCATTGAATTCCGGCAGATGCAGTTCACCGAAGGTGAATTCCACGTTGCAGCGTTCTGCGATCTTCGCTGTGTTGTCCAATGCTTCCGGCGTATTGGAAAAGATTCTGCGCATTTCGTCCTCGGACTTCAGGTAGAACTGGTCGTTGGCAAAGCGCATTCTGTTTTCTTCGTCGATAGTGGTTGCGGTCTGAATGCACATGAGGACATCCTGAGCCGCAGCGTCCTCCTGGTTCACATAGTGGACGTCGTTGGTGGCCACAAACGGAATACCTGTCTCCTCGTGGAGTCTCTTCATGTCCGGAAGGATTCTGGCCTCCTCTTCGAGTCCCTGATCCTGCAGTTCCAGGAAGAAGTTGCCCGCGCCGAATATGCCGAGCATCTCCAGCGCTTCACGCTTGGCTCCTTCATAATCGCCGTTGAGCAAAAGCCGCTGCACGTTTCCGGCCAGACAGGCGGATGTGGCGATAATACCCTCGCTGTAGCGGTGCAGAACTTCCTTATCGATTCTCGGCTTATAGTAGAATCCGTTCCTGAACCCTTCCGAAACGATCTTCATGAGATTTTTGTAGCCTGTGTTGTTTTCGGCCAGCAGGATCAGGTGTCCCATGACTTTGTCGTGGGCTGCATCCTTGTCAAATCTGGACCTGGCGGCCGTGTAGACTTCACATCCAATGATCGGCTTGATGCCCGCTGATTTACAGGCCCTGTAGAACTCGATCACGCCAAACATGACCCCGTGGTCGGTGATTGCCAGGGAGTCCATGCCGAGCTCTTTCGCACGGGCGACAACGTCTTTGACCCGTGCCGCGCCGTCCAGAAGACTGTATTCTGTGTGTACGTGTAAATGTGTGAAAGCCATACAGAAATTATACCACAATTCCCTTTATTTTTTATCCGAAATAAAATATACTGTTGTGTATGAAAAAGGCAATGATCATTTTAGCCGCTGTGGTGGTTTTTATCGTCGCGGCAGCCGGCGTGGCAACAATTATATACACATCTTCCGATGACTATCAGTCAGATAATCTGCCGGACGGCATGACAATCAATGGCATCGACTGCTCCGGTCTGACATATGAAGAAGCCGAGGCTCTTCTTACCGAGAAGCAGAACGCCGGGCACCTGCAGGTGGTCGGAAAACTCGGCGAAACCCTGGCCGATTATACGGATTTCGGCTGTACCTACAACATCAGGGACCAGCTCAAAAGCGTCAAAAAGGATCACCTCTTATCGGCTGCTCTGGGACATTACTTCCATCTGCCGCTCAGCGCCCGCATTTCCATGAACGTCGCTGAATGCAGCGATGATTTCGCGGAGCGTGTCAAAGGCACGGAATTCCTGCATCGTGACAATGTCTTTGAAACGCAGGATGCCTATGTGGACATGGATGACCCTGCCTTCCCGATTATTCCGGAAGTCTATGGAAACAAAACCGATGAAGACGCCTTTCTCGACGATATCCTCCATGCTATATCTCTGGGCAGCACCAGATTTGAATATGATGAGAGCGCTTACATGTCTGCCCCGTCCGTCAAGAGCGATGATCCGGACCTGCTGAACTTCCAGTCCTTCTGCCAGAAGTATCTGGGACAGAAAATCACTTACGAACTCGGGAAAGACACCTTCACCCTTTCCTCGAAAGAACTGAACAACCTGATGAAAGACGACTACTCCGGTGAGGCGGATCCTGCCAAGGTCGCAGAATTTGCAAAAGCATTAAAAGCCGAATATGACATCATCGGTGCGGACCGTGAGTTCACATCCTACACAGGTAAGACCTTTAAGGTCAACGGCGGTGACTACGGATGGATCGTCGATGAAGCAGAGGAAGCCAAACAACTGGAAGCGGACATCAATTCTCATGAAGACGTGGATCGGGAACCGGTCTTCTCACAGAAAGGTAATGGTGAATACTCCAAGACTCTTGAACTTGGTGATACGTACATTGACGTGGACCTGACCAAACAGCACGTATATTACTTCGAAAAGGGAAAGAAAAAATTCGACTGCGACTGTGTATCAGGCTGCGTGGTAGCCGGTCACAATACACCAACCGGCGTCTATGACATCAAGGGCAAATCCCGCAATGTCACTCTCAAGGGCGGCGGCAAAAAGGGAAAAGACAAGACTTACTATGAAAGTTTCGTCCG
The DNA here is from genome assembly GCA_024689085.1 of Clostridia bacterium. Classification (GTDB taxonomy): domain Bacteria; phylum Bacillota; class Clostridia; order Peptostreptococcales; family Anaerovoracaceae; genus Lentihominibacter. The sequence goes on from JAILDT010000112.1 coordinate 3,215, forward strand.
CTACTGGATGCCGTTTCTGGGCGCAAGCTACGGTCTCCATGACGCGTCCTGGAGATCCAACTTCGGCGGTACGATCTACAAGTACAGCGGCAGCCACGGATGCGTCAACCTGCCTCCAAGTAAGGCGGCGGAGCTCTACGGTTTGATCAGCATCGGCACCATCGTCGTGATCCATAATTAAAAAGCAAAAACAACAAAACCGGCGGTTTCATACCGCCGGTTCTTTTATTGCTGTGCATCAGCGTTTCTTTTTCTTCTGCTTCGCCGCGATCTGCGCCTGCTGTGCTTCCCATGCCCTTTCCTCGCTGCGCTGCTTCGCCTTGCTGCGTCCGACCGTCCACACGATGTAAGCGATAGACGCCGCGATGAGGACGATGATCGCTGTCTTCGTATCATTCATGTATCCGAAGATCTTTCCAAATACGATGACACCGATGATAAACGCCCAGAAGTATATCAGTTTTGCTATGAATCCTCCGCCCATCCGGCACCTCCTTACTGCTGCTTCAATCTGGCGATCAGCTCGCCTGCCTCGACCTGCTGGCCGTCCTTTACGAATATGGTCTCCACTTCGCCGCTGGCTGTCGCCAGGATGTTCGTTTCCATCTTCATGGCCTCAATGACGGCGATTGGCTGCGCCTCCTCGACTGTCTCGCCTTCCTTTACGAGCACTTTGACGATATTGCCCGGTATGTTGGCGCCGATCTCCATTGGATTATCAGGATCCGCATACATGACGTGGGCGCCAACGGATGCGTATTCCGCAGCCGCGTTGTCTTTGATTTTTACGGCACTCCTGTTGCCGTTGACTTCAAAGATGACATCTCGGAAGCCTTCTGCATCCGGTTCGTGGGCGTTGGCAAGTCTGATGACCAGTTCTCTGCCCTCGCGGACCTTGACCTCGCAAGTCTCGTCTTCCGCAAGTCCGTGGAAGAAGATATCCGATCCCATGAACCGGAAGTATCCTTCGTCACGCATGCTCTTTCTGAAGTCTTCGTATACCTTCGGATAGAGGGCATAGGACAGGCACTGCTGTTCATCAGCGTCGATATCGTAAGTCTCATCCAGATGTTTCTTGATGGCGTCGAAATCTTCATCCGGAAGCAGCTCGCCCGGTCTGCAGGTGATTGGCTTCCTGCCGTGGAGCACCAGTTTCTGCAGTTTTTCAGGGAATCCGCCTTCCGGCTGTCCCATCATGCCTTCGAAGAAGGAAACGATGGAATCAGGGAAATCCATGTTAGCCGCCTTCTCGTAGATGTTCTCCGGCGTCAGATCATTCTGCACCATGAAGATGGCCATGTCGCCGACCGCCTTGGAGGAAGGCGTTACCTTGACGATATCGCCCAGCATCTCGTTGACCGTTCTGTACATTTCCTTGACTTCCCTGAACTTGTGTCCCAGACCGAAGGATTCGACCTGCGACTTCAGGTTCGAGTACTGTCCGCCAGGCATCTCGTACTTGTAGATTTCGGCGGAACCCGTCATCATATCGGATTCAAATTCTTTATAGACAGGCCTTACTGCAGCCCAGTAATCTGAAATCTCCTGAATGCCGTCAAGATCCAGTCCTGTATCCCTCTGAGCGCCCTCCAGGGCTGCCGCGATGGAATTCAGAGCCGGCTGTGAGGTCAGACCCGACATGCTGTTAAACGCTGCGTCCACAATGTCGCATCCGGCGTTGGCCGCCATCATCAGTGTGGCGACGCCGTTTCCGGACGTGTCGTGGGTGTGCAGGTGGATCGGGATTCCGATCTCGCTCTTCAGAGCCTCAATGAGCACTTTGGCCGCCATCGGCTTCAGCAGTCCGGACATATCCTTGATGCCCAGAATGTGGGTTCCCCTCTTCTCCAGTTCCTTTGCCATCTTCACATAGTAGTTCAGATTGTACTTGGTTCTGGATTTATCGAGGATATCGCCTGTGTAACAGATACATGCCTCGGCAAGCTTGCCCTGATTCAGTGTTTCGTCAAGCGCCACTTCCATACCCTCGATCCAGTTCAGGGAGTCGAAGATCCTGAACACATCGATGCCCGAGCGGGCGCTCTCCTTGACGAAACGGCGGATCACGTTATCCGGATAATTCTTGTAACCGACCGCGTTGGCGCCGCGAATCAGCATCTGGAACATGATGTTCGGAATCAGCTCACGCAGCGTCTCCAGTCTCTCCCAAGGCGATTCCTTGAGGAACCGGTACGCCGTATCAAAGGTCGCGCCTCCCCACATCTCCAGCGAGAACAGGTCTTTGCCATACTTAGCGACGGCAGGAGCGATTCTCTCCATATCCACCGTACGCACACGTGTTGCCATCAGCGACTGCTGGGCGTCACGCATAGACGTATCTGTGAGCAGCAGCTTGTTCTGCTTCTTGACCCAGTCTACGACGCCTTCCGGACCCTTCGCGTCAAGCAGCTGCTTGGTTCCCTTAAGCTTCGCGATCTCTTTGGCCTTGATTTCAGGAATAACCGGCTTGTCGAAATTCGGCTTGATGCCTCTGTTCCCGTTGACGTATTTCTCACCCAGGAACCGCAGGACTTTCGTCTCCGACTCCATACGAGGCTTCGTTTGCAAAAGCTCCGGATTGTCGGCGATGAATCCTGTGTCGCACATTCCCTCCCGGAAGGTCTGGTGGTTCAGCACGTTGATGAGGAAGTTCCGGTTCGTCTTGACGCCCTGGACCTTGAGTTCCCGCAGGGCTCTTCTCGCCTTATTGGCGGCGTCTTCCCAGGTCCTGGACCAGGAGGTCACCTTAACCAGCAGACTGTCATAATACGGAGAAATCACCGCTCCCATCTGGGCGTTTCCAGCGTCCAGTCTGATGCCGTAGCCACCCGGGGAGATGTATCTGGTGATCTCACCGGTGTCAGGCGCAAACCCATTCAAAGGGTCTTCCGTCGTGACACGGCACTGAATCGCGTAGCCCCTCGGCTTGATCTGGCTCTGTCTGATGTTGACTTCCTTTGAGGACAGTTTATAGCCCTCCGCGATGAGAATCTGGGCCTGCACAATGTCGATGCCCGTCGTCATCTCCGTGACCGTATGCTCTACCTGAATCCTCGGGTTCATCTCTATGAAATAATGGTTTCCATCTTTGTCGATCAGGAATTCCACGGTACCTGCGTTCTTGTAGTTAACTGCTTTCGCAATTTTGATGGCGTCGGCGCAGAGGGTTTTCCTCAATTCATCCGGAATGACCAGCGATGGCGTAAATTCGATGACCTTCTGGTGACGCCTCTGGATCGAGCAGTCACGCTCTCCCAGGTGAACAACGTTGCCGTAGTTGTCGCCGAGGATCTGAACTTCGATATGCTTCGGCCTTTCGATGTACTTCTCCATGAAAATGTCATCGATGCCGAAAGCTTTGGCCGCTTCTGATCTGGCACTCTCAAACTGGGCAGCCAGTTCATCTTTGCTGCGGACGATTCTCATGCCGCGACCGCCGCCGCCTGCTGCTGCTTTGAGCATGACGGGATAGCCGCATTCCTCCGCGAACTTCATTGCCGTCTTGACGTCAGGAATCTTCTCGGCAACACCAGGAATCGTTGGTACACCGACTGACTTGGCGACGAGTTTGGACTGGACCTTATCGCCCAGCTGATCCATCATATCGCCGCTCGGGCCGATGAACACGATGCCGTTTTCTTCGCACGCTCTGGCGAAATCCGAGTTCTCAGCCAGGAATCCGTATCCCGGATGGATAGCGTCGATGCCCTTGGCCTTTGCCAGTTCGATAATTTCATCTATGGACAGATAGGCGTCTACCGGCACCTTGCCTTTGCCTATCTGATAGGACCGGTCGGACTTTGTTCTGAACAGTGTGTTCTTATCTTCCTCGGAGTAGATCGCGATGCTCCGGATGTCCAGTTCCTTGCAGGCTCTGAATATCCTGATGGCGATCTCGCCGCGGTTTGCGACCAGTACACGCTTGAATTTTCTTGGTTCTGCCATAACGTAATACCTCTTTCAAAAAAACTATGTATATCCAGTGAATATACATAGTTATTTTATCACAAATATTGATGATTTACTACTCTAAAGTTGATGCACCCTATTGCTTATGCAGGAACCCTGAAATTCTCTTGTAAACCAGGAACGTCACCAGTCCGTTGATGCCAGCCTTGATGGCATTGAAGCCGGCGATGAACGGCATCAGCTGCCATACGACCGCAGCCGGAACACCCATGAAGATCGGGGTGATGACCATGTTCGCACCAATCATGACAACGGTCATCGCGACCACGCCGCAGATCAGGGCGATGACGGCGCCTTTGCGTGTCTTGTTGTACTTGTAGATCAGGCCTGCTGTGATGACGAGGGCGCTTGTGGCGATGATGTGCATCAGGACGCCGTATACGCCGCTGGCCGCGCTGACGGTCGTTCCCTGCACGATCGCAGTCACGACAGTGAGCAGAACGCCCGCTACCGGACCGAAGGCGAAGGTGCCGATGAGGATCGGAATATCCGCCGGGTCATACTCAAGGAACGCCACTGCCGGGAAGATCGGGAAGTGAATGAGTGCGACCAGTACGATAGAGATTGCGACGAGCATTGCCATTTTGGCAAGCCTGACAGTTGTGATTTTTGATTTCTTTTCCAGTTCTGTTGATTGTGTCATGTTAGATTCTCCTTTACCTAAAAATTTTGGCTGGAATCTGTCTCTTAATAAAAAACCCCGAGATTTCTCTCAGGGCTAATACTCGCAAACAACGCAAAAGTGCGTTTACGCTTTCTTGTTTCTTTCATCCGGACTATAACCGTCGGTAAGGGATTCCAACCCTTTCTGCCGAAGCTCGCGGACTTGTAGCACATGGCTCATCACCGCCGGTGAGGACTTCCACCTCGCCCTGAAACAGATTCAATTGTGATTACGTAAGCGATTATATACTTCGCCGCAGTCTATGTCAACACACCGGGGCCTTGTTATTCATATCGCTCCCTGCGGGCCTGCCGGCGTCTGTCCAGTTCGCTGAGGATCTTCTTGCGGAGACGGATATCTCCGGGAACGATCTCAACCAGTTCGTCATCATCGATGAACTCCAGCGCCTCTTCGAGGGTGAAGACTCTCGGCGGCGTCAGCCGCACATTCTCATCGCTTCCTGCCGCACGCATGTTGGTCTGTTTTTTCTCCTTGCATGGGTTCACGACCATATCGTCACTGCGGGCATTCATGCCCACGATCATACCTTCGTAAACTTTGACCTGCGGACCGACGAACATCTGCACTCTCTCCTGGATGTTGAAAATGGCGTATGGCGTCGTAATACCGGCTTCCTGCGCGATCGCAACGCCGTTCGTTCTCTGCGGAATGTCGCCTGTGAACTCATCGAACCGGTCGAACCGTCTCACCATGGTTCCCTCGCCGTGCGTGTCGTTGATGAATTCGCTCCGGTATCCCAGAAGTCCTCTCGTCGGAACCATGTACTCCATTCTCGTGTATCCGTTCTCGCTGCTCATCTGCTGCATGAGGCCTTTGCGAAGATTGAGTTTGTTAATCACCGAGCCGGCATAGATATCCGGAACACTGATGACGACTTCCTCGATCGGCTCCAGAGTCCTGCCGTCGGTTGCTTTCCTCATGATGACTTCCGGCTTTGACACAGCAAGTTCGTAGCCTTCTCTGCGCATGTTCTCAATGAGAATCGACAGATGAAGCTCGCCTCTGCCGCTGACCTTGAAACTGTCGGTGGAATCCGTTTCCTCGACCTTCAGTCCCACGTTGACCTCCAGTTCTTTATTCAGACGCTCGCGGATGTGGCGCGATGTCACGTACTTGCCCGCCTTGCCGGCAAATGGCGACTTGTTGACCATGAAGTACATGGAAAGGGTCGGCTCCTCGATGGAAATCATCGGCATCGGGTTCTCTTTTCCCTCTTCGCAGATGGTCTCGCCGATGGAAATGTCGGGGATGCCGGATACCACAACGATATCCCCTGCCACAGCTTCTTCCACAGGCACCCGCTTCAGTCCCCGGTAAACAAAGACCTGATTGATTTTTCGCTGTTCTATGGCGCCGCCTTCCCGGCAAACGGAAACCAGAGAGGCTTCGCGGATTTTACCTTTGGTGACGCGGCCGATGCCCAGTCTGCCGATGTAGTCATCGTAGGCCAGCGCTGAGATTTGCAGCTGCAGCGGCTCCCCGGCAAGCTCAGCCGGATACGGATCGCAGTGCTCGACGATCGTCTCGAACAGAGGCCTAATGTCCAGCCCGTTCATGCCTTTGGCTGATTTCTTCAGTTTCATCGGCTTTCCTTCGTTGTCCGTATACCCGCCAGGTATCTCAACAGAAAGGTCTTTGACCTCCTCCGGATCGCGTACGACGATTCCCTGCCGCGCGATACCGTAGAGAATCGGGAAATCCAGCTGATCGTCATTGGCCTCCAGGTCCATGAACAGTTCATAGACCTCATCGACTACCTCGTCGATGCGCGCGTCCTTCTTGTCTATCTTGTTGATGAGCAGGATCGGGTTGATGCCCTGCTCGAGGGATTTCTTCAGCACGAACCTGGTCTGCGGCATCGGACCCTCGCTGGAGTCCACGAGCAGAATCACCGTGTCCACGGTCCGCATGATCCGTTCGACCTCCGAACTGAAATCCGCGTGTCCCGGTGTGTCCACGATATTGATCTTCGTGTCGCCGTACATGACGGAGCAGTTCTTCGAGTAGATGGTGATTCCCCTCTCCCGTTCGATGTCGTCGCTGTCCATGACGCAGTCCACGACCTGCTGGTTTTCCCGGAACACGCCGCTCTGGTTGAGGAAGGCGTCCACCAGCGTGGATTTGCCCGCGTCAACGTGTGCGATGACTGCGATGTTGATGATTTTCTGTTTCTGATTGTCTGTCACGATCTATCTCCTTAATGATTTCTATACGCCCATGATGAGCGGTACGCCCAGGGACGTTACGATACACATAATGACGCCTGTTGCAAAAGCATATACAACGGCGTTTGGCCCACAGGACCGTTCCACGATCGGCAGGCACACGTCCATGGCCGCGATACCCGGCACCCCTGTGGACTCCATATAACCGATCTTTTTCGCCACCAGCGGAATGAAGATGATACCTGTTACTTCCCGGATGACGTTGTGCATGAATGAAATGGCGCTGGCAATCATATACTGCTGCCCTGCGCTGGCGATGACAATCGGCGCGTAGGAGTACCATCCGAATCCGATGCAGATGGCGGATCCTTCTTTCAGTGTAAGCCCCATGAGAAGGCACGCCGCAACGCCGGCGACCATGGTTCCGATCATCGTCGCAACGGGAAACGCAAGCACCCGCAGACCGGCTCTCCGGACGCTCCTGATCACTTCTTCCGATCCGCCCAGATCCAGCCCCACGAAGAACATGAGGATACAAAGGAGCACAATCAGGGTATCATTCGTCGCCACGTCGAACAGTGTCATCGTCCTCGGCGCGCGTCCCAGAATGAAGAAGGCGCCGATGAGCATGCCGGCGGCCACAAGACCCAGGATGATAAAGGTGCTCTTCAGGTCCATGCCTTCCTGGTCATCGGTCTGCCGCAGGGCTTCTGCCGGCTGTTCGCCTGAAGCGTCCTGCAGATCAGCGATGAAGCGGCCTTTCCGGTCCATGCCGAAGATCTTTCGCGTCAGGAAGATGGCGCCCATGCTCCCGACGATGCAGAAGATGGTGATGACCAGCGACATGAGTCCGATGGTGCCCAGATTCGCAATGACCTGCTCGTTGGACCCCATCCGCAGCCCCATAATAAAGCAAAGGCCGTACACCGTGCCCAGCATCGCCGTGGCGACCCATGGGAACGATCTGCCTTTTCTGGCTGTCTTCCATGCGAAGATGTATCCAATTACGAGAAAACTCCAGTAAAGAGCCAGTAGTTTCATGGATTAGTCAGGGATCCTCCAGTTGATCGGTTCGCATCCGTTTGCTTCAAGGAATGCATTGGTCCGGGAAAAGTATCTGCCTCCCCAGAATCCGTTGTGGGCCGAAAGCGGGCTCGGATGGGCTCCTGTAATGATACAGTGCCTGTCATTGGTGATGAGGGATGCTTTTGCTTTCGCATTGGCGCCCCAGAGGATGAAGACCACCGGGTCCTCCCTTTCGTTCAGAAGGCTGATGACGCGGTCCGTAAAATGCTCCCAGCCTTTGCCCTTGTGGGAGTTGGCCTCGTGTTCCCGCACCGTCAGCACGGCGTTGAGGAGCAACACCCCTTCATGGGCCCACTGCAGCAGATTGCCATGGGACGGCGTGCTGATGCCCAGGTCGCTCTTCATTTCCTTGAAGATATTCACCAGCGACGGCGGCTGCGGTACGCCTTTCGGCACAGAAAAACAGAGGCCCTGGGCCTGTCCCGGTTCATGATAGGGATCCTGACCGATGATCACGGCTTTGACCTTGTCGTAAGGCGTCTCCTTCAGCGCCCGGAAGATATTCTCCATGGGCGGGTAGATGCGCCGCGTGGTGTACTCTTCCTTCAGGAATGCCCGGAGCTCCTGATAGTATTCTTTTTCGAATTCTCCCCTGAGAACATCGTCCCAGCTATTGCCGATTTCAACCATGGCTACAGTATAGCACAGATTTGCAAAGGCAAACTGTTCATTCTATAATTATCCTATGAAGAAAGTATACGTATCACGCCTGGCCGGCAAATCCCTGGTGGGTTTTCTGGCGGCACAGGGTTATGAAATCAATACTGTAACAGAGTACGGGATCATCAACGAGCACACGACGAATATTGACACTGCCCTCGGCCTGGAAAGAGGCGCGGACGGCCGTCTGCACCCGACCAAACCGCTCCATGTGGACCACCGCATCGCCACACATCCGGACATCTACATGTGTCAGCTGGGCCTTTGGAGCGAAGCGGGCGTGTTTTTTGGCGATCCGGAGAAACTGGCGGTCGCCTACCCGCAGGACATCATCTACAATGCGGTGTGCACGCGGAATTACGTGGTCCATCTTGTTGAAAAGACCGATCCGGAGCTCCGCGACGCCATCGTGACCTGGCATAAAAGCCTACACAGGCAGCCCGGCGAAGGCGATCACCGGGAAATCAAAATTCTCGGCGTACGTCAGGGCTACACCAGATGCATGTGTCTTCCGGTTGACGATAATTCTTTTATCGTCTCCGATGAAGCGATTGCCAAGCCATTGGAAAACCAAGGTGCCAGTGTCCTGCAAATCAGCCGCGGAAGCATCAAACTCAAGGGGTTTGATACGGGTTTCATCGGCGGAACCGCAGGAAACATCTACATGAGCAACGACAATGTGGCGGATCAGCGCGCCATCGTCTTCAACGGAGACCTGAGCGTCCACCCGGACTTCAAAGCCATCACCGAATTCATCAAAAGCCGCAATATCCTGCCGATCTGGTTCGAGGATTACGCCCTCGAAGACATCGGCAGCATCATCGCAGTGGAATAGACCCTTACTGGGATCCAAATCATGAAAAAACACGCTATCATCCCTGTTTTTATCCCTCACAGAGGCTGTCCTAACGACTGTGTCTTCTGCAACCAGAAGGCCATCACAGCCCGCCAGCCTGACGTGAGTCCTCAGGATGTCAGGGATATCATCGAAACCTATCTCCCGACCCTCACGGGACGGGGACTCGAAACCATCGAAGTCGCCTTCTTCGGCGGAAGCTTTACCGGCCTTCCGCTCGAGGAACAGTCGGCTTTTCTTTCCGTGGCTTCTGAATACAAGCGCAGAGGCCTCATCGATAAAATTCACATGTCCACAAGGCCTGATTATATTGACCCTGCGATTCTGGATAACCTGCGTTCCTATGGCGCCGATACCATCGAACTAGGTGTTCAGAGTTTTGATGATGACGTTTTGGTTGCTGCAGGGCGCGGTCACACAGCAGACGACGTGTACGCCGCATGCTCCCTGATCCATGAATACGGCTTCGAGCTGGGCATCCAGCTCATGATCGGCCTGCCAGGCGATTCGCTGGAGAAATGCCTCTATTCCGCCCGTGAAACGGTCCGCATGAAGCCTTCTATCGCCCGCCTGTACCCTACTGTTGTGCTGCAGGATACGGCTCTGTTTGATATGGCCAGAGCTGGCCTCTATCACCCGCTGACAACGGAAGAGGCCGTGGCCATCACCAAGGAAATGTA
>JAILDT010000049.1 GCA_024689085.1 Clostridia bacterium
ATGAGATAATGTTATCAAGAGGGGACATATCACGGAGGTGAGGCAATATGCCACTGAATATTATCAGAGCAGACATCACAAAAGTAAAAGCGGACGCGATCGTCAACACGGCGAATCCGATGGTTGCCATCGGAGCGGGCGTAGATCAGGCAATCTACGACGCAGCGGGAGCGGAGCAGCTCCTGGCGGAACGGGCCAAGATCGGTCCAATGAAACCGGGGCAGGCAGCTGCCACGCCAGCCTTCGGGCTGGATGCCAAGTACATCATCCACACGATCGGGCCGGCCTGGGAAGGCGGCAAGTACGGAGAATATGATGCCGTCGCGTCCTGCTATAAGGAGTCACTGAAGATTGCTGACGAGCTGCATTGCGAGTCCATCGCGTTTCCGCTGATTTCCACGGGAACACTGGGATTCCCAAAGGACAAGGCGCTGAACATCGCCATCAGCGAAATCAGCTCCTTCCTGTTCGAGCATGATATGAAGGTCTACATGGTTGTCTATGATAAGGAAGCCTTCGTCATCTCGGGCAAAGCGTTCGCCGGTGTTCGGACATACATCGAGGAACGGGACGTAAAGCCGCCGGCGTACAGTGTGAACAGACGCGAGCGACGCAGTCGGGACCTCATGTACCACCGGACGGAGCAGTCCATCGGAGGGCATTTTCCGGGAGCTGCCAAGGAAGACATCAGTCTGGCTGAAGAGGCGCTTGAGGTAAACAAGGAGGTCGACGGGTTCATTGAAGATGATGAAGTCTTCGAAATGTCGGCGGAGCCAGCCGCAGCCTTCTCAACGCCACATGCCATCGATTTCGGCGACCTGCCGAGCGACCCCGGCGAAATCGTTCCGGGAGAGTCTTTTCAGGATGTGCTTTTCCGGCACATCGACCGCCAAGACCTCGAGGATCCAGAGGTTTACCATAGGGCCAACCTCGACCGGAAACTGTTTTCGAAGATTCGCGGTCCGAAGTACAAGCCTTCGAAGAAGACAGCCCTTGCGTTGGCCATCGCGCTGAAATTGAATCTGGACGAGACATTGGATTTGATTGGCAGAGCAGGATACGCTCTATCGGAAGCCAGCTTGTTCGACCTGATTATTTGCTATTGCATCGAAAACAAAATCTACAACATCCACGAGGTCAATGCGATTCTATTCAAATATACCAATGATGTACTGGCCGTCTGAGTACCTCCAGACGGACCTCAACCGGCGGACATGTTCCGCCGGTTTTTTGTTGCCGTTCATTTGTCGCCTGCAGGGCGACCACGGACCGTTTCCCGAATGGTATCCTCTAACCGTAAGATGAAAACCGGATCCCATTCCGGAGCAACGATACGAAAAAGGAGGATGAGATTATGGGAAACAAGAAGAACGAAAACAAGAACGGAATGATGGAAGTCGTTTTTATTCTGGACAGAAGCGGGTCCATGAGCGGGATGGAAGCCGATACGATCGGCGGATTCAACGCCATGCTGCAAAAGCAAAAAGACGAGTCGGATAAGATCGTCTGGTCCACAGTGCTCTTTGATCACGACCATGAGGTCATTCACAACAGAGTGCCGATCCAGAAGGTCGAGCCGCTCAACGACAAGCAGTATTACGTCAGGGGCACCACAGCGCTGCTCGACGCCGTCGGCAGAGCGATCCACCACATCAGCATGTGCCACAAGTACGCGAAGCCGGAGGACGTGCCGGAGAAAACCCTATTCATCATCACCACCGACGGCATGGAAAACGCCAGCAGACAGTATTCCTACCGCAAGGTCAAGCAGATGATCGAGCTGGAGCAGGACAAGTACGGCTGGGAGTTCCTGTTCCTGGGCGCCAACATCGACGCGCCGCAGTTCGCCGGCCGCATCGGGATCTGCGCGGAGCGGTCAGCCACCTACATCAACGATGAGGAAGGCATCGAAAAGAACTTTGCGGCCTTCAGCCACACTGTGGCGAAGATGGCCCGCATGGAAGCCTTCGAAGCATCCGATCTGGACGAAATCAGGGCAGACTTCAAGAAACGTGGCGGCAGACACTAATCGTAGCAGAATAAATGAAACGAAAGCGGAGCCAAATGGCTCCGCTTTAAAAATACATAAAAACAGGTATCAATTAACCCATAATTATGGTATAATCATACCATAGATAGGAGGTTACATTAATGCCGCAAATCATTCCAATCAAAGAATTGAAGAACACACTAAAAGTCTCCGAACTGTGTCACAAAAACCAGGAGCCCGTTTACGTTACAAAGAACGGTTACGGCGATATGGTGCTGATGAGCATGGAGGTTTACGAGGAGATGACGCATCGGCTGGAACTGTACCAGGAGATGGTTCTTTCACAGCAACAGTTCGAAAAGGGGGAGGTCAAGGATGCATTCAAGGCACTTGACGATTTAAGGGATAAATATGACTTACAGGCTATTAGTATCGAACAACGCTGATTTACAGCTTGAAAAGATACTTCGTTATGTTGCAATCAAACTTGATAATCCGACAGCAGCTGCAGCAATATTGGAAGATGTCAAAAGGACATACATTCATTTGGAGCATATGCCCGAGGCAGTTGCACTGTGTGAAGATCCATATCTGGCAGCATTTGGCTATCGCAAAATCAAACTGAGGGATCACGACTATGTGATTCTTTTCCGCTTAGCAGATGATATCGTCCAGATATCAGGCATCTTTCACATGAGAGAAAACTATATCATGAAACTCTAAACCATGAGATTATTTATCGCCATACAACTGAACGACGAAATGAAAGACGCGCTCACGCGCCTGCAAAAGCAACTGCAACGGCAGGGTGTCCGCGGTAACTTCACCCGCCGTGAAAACCTGCACCTGACTCTGGCGTTCATCGGAGAGTATCCGGATCCCTATGATGTGAAAGACATCATGGAGACCATCGACTTTGAGCCCTTCGACATCAGCCTGGACGGCATGGGGTCCTTCGGCAGCCTGTGGTGGATGGGACTCAGCAACAACTGGAGCGGCGAAGAGGATGACTGCGATGAACTGAAGACCCTGGCCAAACATCTGCGGCATGCGCTGGCAGACGCGGGCATCCCATACGACCGGAAGAAATTTTCCCCGCATATCACACTGGTCCGCAAGCCGACCATGCGGGAAATCCCGGAAGAAGTCCTGGCAAACCTGCCGCACGCCTCCATGCTGGTGGATCACATCTCGCTGATGCGCTCCGAGCGAGGCAAACACGGCATGATTTACACAGAACTATAACAGAACGCCGGAACATGACCGTGTTCCGGCGTTTTTTCATGCTCTTATTCGCTTTCAATATGAGCGGTTCGACCGTCCGCTCAACTGATGTGGGGTACGATTTTTAATTTTTATGGGGTACAATGCCCCACGGATTTCCCAAATCGTACCCCACATTCTTTTGTTCAACCAGACTTTTATGGGGTACGATTTTCGAATTTTATGGGGCACAATACCCCACAGATTTCGCAAATCGTACCCCATAAATGCAAACCGCCGCTCTCAGCGACGGAATTTAAAAAGGATAAATAGGTCGACGATCATGCAATCTCGCAGCTAAAGTCGAATTTGAAGGGTCGGCAGAATATCCGCAAATTAATACCAAATGACCGCAAATATGTAATTGAGCCAGAACGCTTTAATGGATTACATTAGTATCGGAAGGGGTTATGAAAGATACTATGGATACCAACGATAAAAATCTGAAAACCGAACGAAAAATTCTGAACTTATCCCTGGCAGGCAGCATCCTGTTCCTGCTGGCGGAGGTGTTCTTCGCCATCTATACCGGATCAAAAGCGGTCCTCATGGACTGCGTGTACGACATCGCGGACCTGGTCATGATCGGCCCGTTCATTGTTCTCGTGCCGCTCCTGTATAAGCCGATGACAGAGCGAAAACCTTACGGTTTCGCCCAGGTGGAGTCGCTGTTCGTGCTGATCAAGTACTGCATCCTCCTCGGCGTGGACGTGGTGCTGGTCCTCAACTGCGTGAAGACGATCCTCTCAGGCGGAAATGAAGTGGATGCCAACGTGCTTGCGGTCTTTGAATTAGCCGTGTCCGCTGGATGCGTGCTAATGTATCTGGTGCTGCGGCGCTTTCAGAAGAAGTACTCTTCGCCGTCTATCAAGGCGGAGCTGTTCATCTGGAAACTGGACGCCCTCAGCACCCTCGGCGTGGGATGCGCCTTCGTGCTGAACCTGATTCTTCTCCGTACGCCGCTGAGCTTCATCTGTCCGTATGTGGACCCGGGCATCGCCATCATTCTGGCCATCGTCCTGATCAAAGAGCCGATCGAGATGATCATCGATTCCTTGCGCAGTCTGGTGCTCTTCGCCCCGGACCGGGAGATTCAGAAGAAGATCGAGGAACTGAGCAAAGCCACGCTTACGGCGGAAGGTTGCGAGATCACGGGCATCGACGTCATCAAGACCGGCCGCAAAGTCTGGGCCGAGATCTACTTCCTGCCGGCGGGCAACACCATCGACCTGGTGCGGCTCAAGGAACTGCACAAGCAGATCAACGACAATGCAAAGGCTCACTTCGACAGTTTCTACATCGATCTGCTGCCGGACATGGAGGAATACCGCGTCGTGCCGGAAGAAGAAGCAAAAGCAAGACGCTACGAGCTGATTCGGTATCTGGAGGAGAAAGAGAAGAAAAAGCAGTAGTATTTACAGCGGGTGTATAATGCTTTTGTAAGATACTTTACAAAAGGAGGTTCAGTAAAATGAATAACAGAACAAAATTGTTAACTGTTATCGCATGCCTGATACTGGCGTTTAGTTTCTGCCTCTATGGATGCGGCGCATCTGGTAACGACTCTGAATCTGCATCCACATCTGCTCCAGAAAAACACCTGTTAGGATATCCTGATGGTTATGACACTACATCCGGCGGCGGTTCCAGCTACGATGGATGGTGCGACAATCCTGACACACCATACTTCAAAATCAACGACTACTACAACATGAAAAGCGATGGAACGCTGCACATTCTGACGAACTTCGCGTCTTATCAGCAGTCCACAGAATACTCCTGCGGACCGGCCTGCGGCGTGATGGTCCTGAACTGGTTCGGCGGTGATATCAACAAATACGACGAACTCACCATCTGCAAGTTCAGCGGCACTACGGAAGATGCAGGTACGGACGCCGAAGGAATGAACGGTTTCTTCAAGGATGAACTTGGCTGGTACACAGAGTTCAACTTCGCAACGACAGAGAAGTTCAGCTGGGACAACAGCGAAGATCCGCTGCAGGACTTTGAAGACTACTGCGTAGAGATGATTGACAACGGCGTTCCGATTATGGTCGACTGGTCCGACTGGGGTGGCCACTGGCAGTGCATCATCGGCATCGACACCTGCCAGGAAGACAATTCCGCAGACGACGTGCTGATTCTGGCCGATCCGTATGACACCAGCGACCAGTATCAGGACGGCTACTATACCTACAGCGCAGAACGGTTCTTCTATCAGTGGCATGAAGGAGAAGCCTCGACGCTCGACGGTCCGGCGCAGCAACCTTATTTAGTTGCCATGCCGATGGAAAAGGCAGAGGAACTCGGACTCAAGTAAGATAAAGCAAAAGCAACGAACAAGACCTGCAGGACTCTGTAGGTCTTTTGCTTTACATATTATAAAAAGGAATCCCGCCACCTTTGTCGTATCTGTGATAATGCACGACAATGATAAAACACACATGATTGGGAAAGGAGATTGTATGGTAATACACGGATTAGGCAAAACGAGAATGTACGGCAGTACGGTGCAGGTGGCGGAGGACTTCATGAACATCACAGAAACGGTCCGCCAAGGACTCACCTACAGGTTTGATAAGCAGACGGCGGACGAGTTCATCGTCAGCGCCATCAAGATGGTCCTGCTGAACGACACCGACCGGCACGACGAAGCCGAGCGTGAACTCGATGAAGTGATGATGAGGATCGCGGAAGCATAGCAAGCAAAAGCAACAGAAACCGGGCGTTCGCCCGGTTTTTTCATGCGTCGTTCGATTAAGAGAGGTTTTTAGGACACATTAAAAGTGACAATACAAATAACAGAGAACTGTATCACAATAAAAAAACTATTGCGTTATATAGATCATTATCGCAAAATATTATCAGATAATTCAAAAAATAGAGGAGGGATGTTTCATGAGGGTCTTAAATAAAACACTGCTGATTGTGATTACACTATGTTTTGCTCTTTCCATCTCATTATACGGATGCGGAGACAAAGCACCAACGCCAACAGAAACGGCTGATACGTTTCTGACCGCCGTCAAGGCGCAGGATACGGAGACTATTAAAACAGTATATGAAGGGGAAACCCTTGATATGCTCTCGTCGCTGGAAGATGAAGAATCTGAAAGTGAGGATAGTCTGATGGATGATGATTATTTTGGCAAAATACTGTTGCCTAAGATGCTGGATTTTGACTACGAGCTTTCAAATGAGAAGATTGATGGGGATAAAGCAACAGTGGATGTCAAAA
The DNA here is from genome assembly GCA_024689085.1 of Clostridia bacterium. Lineage (GTDB taxonomy): Bacteria > Bacillota > Clostridia > Peptostreptococcales > Anaerovoracaceae > Lentihominibacter. Next base: position 6,492 of record JAILDT010000049.1, read on the forward strand.
TTACAACGTATGACATAGGTAGTGCGTTTTCAGCTTTTATGTCAGACTATTTTGCTCAGGCCCTTACGCTGGCCTTCGGCGGTGCGTCGGACGAACAAATTGAAGAACTTGCAAATACAATTTTTGAGAGCAAGATGGATGAATTGAAGGAAAAAACATATTCAGAGACTGTTACATTAGATCTTGTCAAGAAAGATGATGTCTGGAAAGTAGCTGAGATTGATGAAGATAGCGAATTCTTGAATGCGTTAAGCGGGAACATGATCAAAACTCTGGATAAGTTAGAAGAAATATATTCATTTGAAGAATAACGATAATAGCATGATTGGAAAGGAGTGGGTAGTTATGAAAGCATTGAGAAAAACAGTTGTATTCTTAATGGTTGCTCTGATGGTGGTAGCATTCTGTGCTTGCGGAGATAGCGGCAGTAGCGAAAGTGCTGACAGTTCACCGATTACAGAGGATGAAATTGCAGCACTGTATACAGATGCGGATAGTTTCACAGGTAGAACTTTCGAGTTCCCAGGAAGGGTTCTCGATGTTGAAAAAGACGGAGGAGATCTCTATCTGCAGGTTTATCAGGATATCACGAATTACGAAAATAATACAGTTGTAGTTTATCCTGATGCAGATGTGAATCCGAAAATGGACGATTTTGTAAGAGTTAAGGGGACAGTTGAGGGGACATTCTCTGGTGAAAACGCTTTAGGTGGAGATGTTGAGGCGCCGCAAATAACAGCTGAAAAGGTAGAAATCATTGACGCTATGGAAGCATTCCCTGCAACTAAGACTGTTGAGGTGAATCAGACTGTTGAGAAAGGTTCATACCAAGCTACAGTAACAAAAGTTGATTTCACCAAAGATGAAACCAGAATATATTTAACTGTGAAAAATGGTAGTTCCGCATCATTTGACAACAATCCAGATATGGGCGTCATTGTTCAGAATGGAAAACAGTACGAGGCTGAATGGAATGAATATTATCCGGAGCCAAGCACAGAATTAAAGGCAGGTGCTTCATCGGAAAGCGTTATTGCATTTCCGAAAGTTGAGGAATCTGATTTCACCTTCTCATTTGAAGGCTATGACGCTGATTACAATGATTTGGAATTTTCGTTTGACATTACGGTAGAATAAGAAACAATCAAATAATTAGGAAAACCGTCAACTTGCTTGGCGGTTTTCCTTTATTGGAACAGTTTGAATCATCGATAGCAGTTTATAGTATAATGGTAGCAGATCAAATGAGGCTATCCATATGAAAACCAAGAAAGAATATTCTGAAAGAAAACTGAAGAAGGCCCTGGAAGAGAACAAGGAAAAAGCCAAAGCCTTCCTGAACGATGACGACAAGATGGAGACTCTGTTTCAGGAGTTCGAGAAGAAGCTGAAACTGATTCCGAAGATCGGCAAACGAGCTAGCGACATTGCCGTGCTGCTTTCCATGCTGCGGGCATATATCAAGAAGCAGTACACTGATGTTGCCATTGGTACGATTCTGGCTGCTATCGCCGGACTGATTTACGTGGTCAATCCGATGGACGTGGTCCCTGAGTACATCATTGGTTTTGGCATCGTAGATGACGCGGCGGTAATCGGCATCATCCTGCAGGCCATGCATATGGATCTGAATAAGTATAAGAAGTGGCAGAAAGCCAACGGCAAGAGATGAGCAGGGCATTCGTTACGGACAAAGAAGACTGGGTATATTGTGCAAAGGCAGGGGAACGCTGCATGCACGCCGAGGTTGGCAAAGAGTGTGGGGAGACTGACTGCGAGTTTTTCAATAGAGAAGAAAAAGCGCCAAGCCGCACTGAGGCTCAGGTGAAAGTCGTCAAGCGCAAACCCAAAGATGCAAAAGCAGCAAACGAGTCGAAAGCCGAACCGCGCAGAAAAACGAAAAGATCCACTTTGCAGAAGCCAAAGAAGTGGGGAGGGCGGAGTGGAGCATAGAACGGAGGATCATTTTTTATGAATCACAATACTCGTTGCGTATATTATTGTGATATCGATTCTTTTCTGAAGAGAGAACAATCATCTATATTTGGAGTGCTTTGCGATAACTATCACGGGGAGACACTTACAACATCCCGAGAAGCATGGGTAGAAGAAATTAATATACTACAGAAAACACTTGCTCCGTGGGGGGATATGAATGGACGTATTATCTTCGAATATGATATTCCGCGTTTAGGGAAGAGGATTGATGTCGTTTTGCTGCTCCAGGGAATTGTGTTTTGCTTGGAATTTAAGGTGGGTCAGGCTGCCATTCTTGAGAGTGATATTGATCAAGTGCTGGATTATGCCTTGGATTTAAAGAACTTTCATAAATACAGTGAAGATCGAATCATAGTACCGATTCTTGTAGCAACAAAACATGATGGATCTTCAACGCTAATTCAGAAATCAGTCTATGACGACGGAGTCGTCAATCCTTTAGTCACGGGAGAGCAGGATCTTCAGAAGCTTATTCAGGGAATACTGCAGCAGTTTCCTGAGGAGGATCCCGTTAACGATAATTGGATCATAAGTCCGTACGCCCCAACACCAACAATTATTGAAGCAGCAAGGACGCTATATGAAAGTCACTCTGTCGAAGATATTGTCAGGCACGAAGCGGACGATGTCACAACAGATCAGACGATCGCCTATATTTTGGATGTCATTCGCAAAAGCAAGGAAAACGGAGAAAAAAGTATTTGCTTTGTAACCGGTGTTCCGGGTGCGGGAAAGACGCTTGTTGGGCTGGACATCGCAGTCAAACAAACATATCAGAATTCAGACAAGCCAGTTGAAGATGAGGGTGCAGTTTACTTGTCTGGTAATGGGCCTTTAGTAGCAGTGCTGACGGAAGCGCTCGCAAGGGACGACTACGAGAAACATAAAGGCGAAGGCAAGAAAAAAACCGACTCTCGGCGCGAAGTTGGGAAATTCATTCAGATCATCCACCGCTATCGCGACAACATGTTGCAAAAGATAAAAAATCCAGTAGAAAATGGTAGGCTTGAAATCGATCCCGAAAAAGCTGTGAAACTGGAAGCTGCAGGCTACGGGGAGGTAGAACATGTTGCGATTTTTGACGAAGCGCAGCGGTCCTGGACACATAAAAGACTGGCAGACTACCTGAAGCGGGGTGGTACTTATGGTAATAAACTAAAAGTTCCGAACTTTCCAGTTTCAGAAGCAGCTTTCCTGATCTGGTCCTTAGATCAACGAGAGGACTGGGCGACTATAGTATGTTTAGTTGGCGGCGGTCAAGAGATCCATACCGGAGAAGCTGGAATCTATGAGTGGATCAAAGCGTTAAATGAGATATATACCCACTGGAAAGTGTATATTTCACCAAAGCTTACTGCGCCTGAATACGCAGAGGGAAAAGTCAACGAGTTGTTAAAGGACAATACAAACGTAATATATTCTGACAATCTGCATTTAGGTGTCTCCTTAAGGTCGTTCAGAGCGGAAAAGCTCTCCTCTTTTGTACATGCACTTCTCGAAATAGATGAAAGCGCACTTGATGTTTTTGCAGAAATAAAGGACAGATATCCTGTAGTTCTTACAAGAAACATGGAAAAGGCAAAGGCATGGCTGCATGAAAAAGTTCGAGGGACTGAGAGAACGGGGGTACTTATTACGAAAGAATCCGCCCGTTATAAGCCTCTTGGAATCCATGTGTTGCCTTCAGGCGATCAGGACGCTGTTCACTGGTTTCTCGAAGATAAGATTGATACGAGATCCTCGAATTATCTGGAGGACGCTGCAACGGAAATCCAAGTGCAGGGTCTGGAATTGGACTACACGTGTCTGCTGTGGGATGCTGACATGCGATATGATAATGGCGAATGGCGTTTTTATAGTTTTAACGGAAAAACGGAGTGGAAGGAAATAATCGATAACAGTGAAAACAATCATGAGCGGATAAAATACATGTTAAATGCATACAGGGTGTTGTTAACAAGAGCAAGATCCGGGATGGTAATATGTGTGCCAGAAGGGAATAATCATAAAACAGTAAGTGGTTTTCCTGAAGACAGCACACGTCTGCCAGAGTACTATGACGGGACTTATCAGTACCTGAAAAGCATAGGAATTAAAGAAATATAATTTAGAAAAGCAATGAAGACAATACGTGTTGTAGCGGCTGTAATTCAAAAGGATGGACAAGTTTTCGCGACGCAGCGAGGATATGGCGATTTCAAAGATGGATGGGAGTTTCCTGGAGGAAAAGTAGAAGAAGGAGAAACATCTAAAGAAGCTTTAATTCGTGAAATTCGTGAGGAACTTGATATAAGTATTTCAATTGAAAAGTACCTTTGTACAGTTGAACATGATTATCCAACATTCCACCTAACTATGCATTGTTTCTTGTGCTCAATTGTTGAAGGCGCTTTGATCTTACATGAACATGAGGCGGCAAAATGGTTAAATAAAGATCATCTGTGGAGTGTTGAGTGGTTGCCAGCAGACGTTGATGTGGTTAAAGTGCTTGATAATGATCTGGAGATGTCCTCCGCTCCTTTATTAACATCGGATTGAAAAGAACAAGGGAAAAAGCATGAACAACAGATTCTACCCCGGCGACATCGTCCAGCACTTCAAGCGTGAAACTTTGGACGGGGAAGCCTTAGCACAAAACAAATATCTGTATAAGATCATAGGGATCGCAACCCACAGCGAGACCGGCGAGCGAATGATGGTGTACCAGACTTTGTATGAAGACAACGGCATGTACGTCAGGCCGCTTGAGATGTTTTTGAGCGCGGTAGATCACGAGAAGTATCCGAAGATCAATCAGAAGTACAGATTTGAAAAAGTGTCAGATTTCGAATGATATGAACTACGAAAATGCATCTTTTCTTAAACAACTATGGCTGACATATGATGAGAACATTGATGCATATTACAAGCTTTGTTCTGATTATGTTGAATTTAGGGTACCCTATAAGCAGGATACCCATTTTAAGTATCTTTGTTATGAAGACTATACAGTAGTTATTGTTTCTGATGCCCAGAAAGTCACAGAAACTTGCAACTGTTTCTCCCAGGAACAAGTTCTTGAAGCAACACTCTCTTACATGGACTATAGCGATCAATATCGAATGAGAAAAGCCTTTGAGCCAATTGACTCAAATGAAGACACTGCTGGTGAGAATAAAAAGAAAACTAAAACAAAAAGAATACTGATTTTTGCAGCTTTGTTTTGTGCGGTTGTGTTAATTGGACTTGGTATCCATCAGCGACTAAATGGGCCTATTGTTATCACACAAGCGACAGAGGAGCTCGTATACGGTGAAAGCTATACTGCAGAACAATTGGCCACAAGTGACAGCAACGTTCACTTATCGGTAGCCGGATTTGATGATTGTGTTGTAATAGACGAAGTTGGAGAGATATCGCTTGATGTTGTTGGGACAAGGGGAGAACAGACAGAAAAACAAACATTCACCTATAAGGTTGTTGATAAAACACCGCCAACAATTAGTTTTCACGGGGAACCAACGATCAGAATAAATGGTAGCGAAAACGACATCATAAATGCTTTAGATGATCTGGCAATAAGCGATAATGTAGATGGTAAGATTGATGCAGAAAATGTAACAATTGAAGGCGATTATAATCTGAACGTTGGCGGTAAATATTATATTAAAGTAGTTGCCTTTGACAAATCTGACAACTCGGTCGGAAAGAACACGACACTTACAGTTGATGATGGAAGCATCTCGTGGGATAAGGCGATTGACCATGTGGGACAGCAGGCTGTTGTCAGAGGACCGCTACAATCGGTGGCCTATAAATATTATGTCTATGGTTCACCGACATTTATCAATGTTGGCCGTGATTATCCTGATTCGGATAGATTCCAGGCCGTTATCTGGGGCGAGAATTTAAGCGGGGATTTAGCCGAGAAAGCGGAAGAATTATATGATGAGTATATAGGAGCTACTATTGAGATAAAGGGAACAATAGATATTTATGACGGAGTTGCGGAAATAATAGTTAAAGATGCAGACCAGTTGATTTTCCCAACAAACTGGTAAGAGACAAAGAAAAAGGATCGCGAGAAGTATCCAGAAATCAAGCGAAAGTTCAGGTTCGAAAAGGTCCAAGACAAATGATCACCTACAAACACCATATCTCCGCAATTGAATACAACAACCTGCGTACAGGTGCCGGAATGACGAAGTGGTTAGAATAACTGTTTTTTGGAAAAGGATATGTGGACTAGAGAGCAAGAAGCAAAAAGAAATAAGGAATCCAGGATAGAACTGTATAAGACAGGCGCATTTTGGGCTGCCTTCGGGGCCATCACACCGATGGCCTTCTTTTTGACCCACAATATTCTACGCACACCTCAGCCAATTGGCAGAACCTTCACAGGGTATCATAGTGATTCAGCGCCGATGGGTGATACCTATGAGACGTACACCTATCACTTCGCTTCGGCAGGGGATGAGGCGCTGAATATCATGGGATTTGTAATGGGAATTCTCGCGGCGGTGGCGGTAGCGGTTTTGTTCTACTGCATTGCCAGATTTATCGCAGATCCGATCATGTACCGAATCGATCTTAGGGCCATGCAGTATTCCGCCGCACAGCAGTGGCTTAAGAGGCTCGTCATGGGGTGCGTGGTGCTTTTGTATTGCGGAAGTATGGTATTTGCGTATGAATATGATGCGCGTCCGGAAGATCAGTCCGTATGGCTGTCGGATGGAGAGGGAAATGAGTATAGAGTTCCTGTAGACGTGTATGAGAAGCACATGAATGACGCAGAGGCAGACGAGCAGGAGACCACGCAAGGCACAACGCAGAGTACGACACAACCTGCGACAGATCGCGCGACGGAGCCGACAGAGGATATGAGCAAGACGCCGGTGGAGCGTGGCTATCCGAGCAACGACCTGCAGTACTATATTGATCATCCTGATGTTGAGATGCCTCCGGAGATCATCAACGAACTGATGGAGCCTGAGATAGATGACGTGCCGCCATGGTATTAACCAGGCACCCATTTTCTGCTACAATTAACGTACAGAGGTTGCTAAGATAACAAGGGAAGAGAACAATGATCAGAAAGAAGTTAGTGATTGGAATACTGCTGCTTTTCGCGATGTTCATGATCGTGGGATGTGGCGACAGTCCCACGGACGCAGATGCGAAAGACCATGAGTTCACCGGTTTCCAGACCGAAAAAGTCGAGACCGGCCTTCTGGATTCCATCAGCGCCATGGTATCGGATAACGACTTGGATTTTTCTTCGCTTGTCTATTACGCCAACGATGACAACTCTATCGAGATTGGGGATTTCGCCATGGTCGAGGGTGTCATTCCTGGAGACAGCTATTCCACCGATGACGTGGATGTTTGGACCGACTCCGAGGGATTGGTGAGCATTGAGGATATGGAAATCGAAGAAGAGAGCGGCGATTCGGTGCTGACCTTCGACATTGCGGGCAAAAGAACAGGGAACGAGACCATTTACGTTCAACTAAAAGGGAGCGACTACTACCACTATTTTGCTCTGGATATCATAGAACCGGTGGATACGTCTTCAGAAGAAGCCTATTCAGAGAACTCCGATTCTGACCGGACATACGACGCCGATTCTTTCGAAGCGTACGAAGCGCCGGAATCGGCGGAATCCACCAGCAGATCTGCATTGGATACATCTTCTTCGGATGACAGGATCGTATATCGTACAGAAACAGGAGAAAAATATCACTCATACGGATGCAGTTATCTTAGTCGAAGTTGTATTGAAATCACGTTAAGTGAAGCGTTAGCAAGAGGTCTTGAGCCATGTTCCAGATGTCATCCGGGATATTAGACAGCAAGGGTAATTTGGAAAGAAAGGAGAACTGAAATGAAAAGAACGAAATTATTGATTGGTTCAGTTGCGGTGATAACCATGCTGTCATTTTCCCTTTGTGGCTGCGGTGGGTCCGATGATACGTCTTCTGAGGATGTAGCCGCGACGGATGTCGTTGTCGAAGAAACGACTACCACGACGGAACCTCCGCTCGTGGAACAGGAGATGCCAGAGAACGAGCACATTTTTGTCAATGAATTCAGCAGCAGACCAAGCAAGATTGTCGTTGAAAATCCAACAGACACAGCATATTACATGAAGTTTGAAGATAAAGACGGAAAGACAGTCTTTGCTTTCTTTGTAAGGCCGCAGAGCACTGCGCCGATGTACATGGGCCTTGGCACGTATTACTTGAAGTATGCCTACGGCGACACTTGGTACGGGGAAGAACATCTTTTTGGTCCGAATACCCGCTACGCAAAGGATGAAGAAGAATGGCCGTTTGAATCAGGCAAATATTGGACTCTGACAATGAAAAAGCAAGTCGGTGGAAACGTGAACACTGAGCCGATTTCTGAAGATGAATTTTAGTTATGAAAAAGCTTTTGTATGTAGTCATTATCTTGATACTTGCGGTGGGGCTCTTTGCTCTGGTAGGATGCGGGAACAACAACGAAGAGGCGACTCAGAGTGAGTCTGTCGATGCGACGACAGAAGAAATAACGACCGCGACGACAGAAGTACCGGCAACTGTTGCCGTTCCGGATTTTCTCGTTCCTCTTTGGGACGGCGAACCTTCCGTTTCGATTAACGGTAACGTTCCGGAGTTCGATGACGCTCTGAAGACGGATGAGTCCTTTGAAAAATACAGCAAGCTGGATAAGCACGGCCGTTGCACTGACGCCATGGCAAATCTGTCTGTGGATACGCAGCCGGCGGCGGATGAGTCCAGAGGTGATATCGCCATGGTGCATCCATCAGGGTGGATGTCTGATCAGGGATGGGAACGATGTCACTTGATCGGCTGGCAGCTGGCAGGTGAGAACGACAATCCGCGGAACCTTATCACGGGCACCCACTATTTAAATGTAGAGGGGATGCTGCCCTATGAGAATGAGGTGAACACCTATATTTCTGAGACGGGAAACCACGTGCTCTATGAGGTCACACCAATATACGACGGGAAGAACATGGTGTGCTCTGGCGTCCATATGCAGGCCGAGTCCATCGAGGATGATGGCGAGGGCGTTTCCTTCAACGTGTACTGCTTCAACGTTAAGCCGGGATATGACATTGATTACAAGACTGGGGAGACAACGGTCACCGATGAAGAGTTGGCTGATATGCAGAGGTTTGAACGGGGATACGTGTTGAACAACAATACCATGAAGTTCCATTATCCGTCCTGCAAGAGTGTTTCGGACATGGCAGAACACAACAAAGAATACGTTACAACTTCAAGAGAAGAGCTCATAAAAGAGGGTTATTCACCATGCGGAAATTGTGAGCCATAATAATACCTTAGAACAAATAGACAGAATTTAATAAACAATTACCAAAAAGCCCCATATATAGGGGCTTTTTGGTACTAATCCACCATGATATAATTTATTCTACCAATCAGATTTTTCTTAATATTCTTAATAATAATAGTATTCTTAATAATAAAATATATGTAGGTAGTTGTTATGATGATAGGTAAAAAAATACTGGCTATTTTTCTGACCTTTATCTTCATGGTTGGAACAATTAGTATTGGAACAGATACGGCAAGTGCGGGCGTTGTTAAGAAGATTGACAGAAGCTACGATATTGCCGTTGTTTTTGATAATTCCGGTTCCATGTACAACAATACAGATGCGTGGTGTAAGGCTAAATATGCAATGGAAGTTTTCGCAGCGATGATGCCTTACAAAAAGAATGATTCACTGAGGATATATCCAATGTGGGAAGTAGGTAACAAAGGAGACAAAGAAGGAACCTTTAAGCCTATGGAAATATCCAGTGTCGATGACATTCAGAAAATCCATGATATGTACACCATCCATAACGGACAAACACCATTTGCGCCGGCCAGAGAGGCATATGAAGACCTCGGAAAATCAAAGGCTGATGAGAAATGGCTTATTGTTCTGACGGATGGTGCTTTTAATATGGATGGAAGGGATGGTGAGGTAAAGGATGGCATAGTTGACGTCCAGAAAGTGCTGTCCGAGTATGCATCCGATGATATCAAAGTACAGTATCTGGGATTAGGAGAAGAGGCTACATCCATTACACCTAATGAAGGAAACAATTTATTTGCGACAAAGGCATCGAACAGTTCAATCAGCAAGGATCTTATCAACATTTGCAACAGGATTTTTCATAGGGCACAGCTTCCGGAAAAGTACTTCGCAGATAATGGTAAATTAGACCTTGAAATGTCGATGAACAATGTCATCGTATTCGCACAAGGTAAAGGGGCAAAAGTTAAAGGCCTCGAGGGTACAAAAGGAGAAGTTGATGTTATCGAAAGTCATAAATGTCAGTTCAGTGACGTGTCTACAGGCGGGAAATATGAAGACGTTGCTGTGGTTGACAAGTCTCTATACGGTCAGATAGTCAGATTCGGATCATGTAAAAAAGGCAAATATAAACTGGATCTGAAGAATGTCAAACACAAAAATGTCCAAATCTTTTATGAACCGGACGTAAACATCAAAGTCACCCTGAAAGATCCGTCGAAGAACGATGACAAGGGAAAGGAACTGACTAATGCGGACGCATTCAAGGCGGGCAAGTACAACATCGACTATAATCTCATCGACAACAAGACAGGGAAAGACGTTAGCAATTCTAAACTTCTGGGGAAGGTTACTTATAAGGGTGCCTTGGTTTACTCAGATGGACATGAGAAAGAATTGAAGCAGGGGGACCCGTTCGTATTGGAACCAGATGGCGAGGTGTTCGTCAAAGTGTCCGCCAGATATCTTGATGATTACGTAATCAGCACAGATGCGTCCGATGCAATGAGGGATGCATATACCATCAAGGTCAACACGAAAAAAGCGAAAAAACTGAAGGTCAAAGCCGACGTACTAGAGGGAGGCAACTGGTACTACACCAAGAAACACGACGACTGGAAGCCAATCAGAGCCAATCTGGAACTTGGCGGCAATAAAATGACCGATGATCAGTTGGATAATGTCAAGATAGATTGCGTCTTCGATAGTAAAGGCAACAAGGATGTAGCATACCGCGTGGAGCCAGTATCGGGTGAGTCTGCGGTGGACATCTACCTAGGCCAGGACGAAAATGGCAACTACATCGAACCGGAGAAGGGTAAGTACAAGGCGACAATCAATGCAGCCTACACCGAAAAGCTTCACGATCCGTCGAAGAACAGTGACAAGACCAAATTCCAGATATCGGGCATTCCAAAGATTCTGTGGTATCTGGAACGAATAATTCCGTTGCTGATTCTACTGCTTCTGCTATTGTGGTTGCTTTTGCATAAGGCGTTTCCAAAGAAGGTGTACTTCAACGATAAGCGAGGTGCATCAAAAATAAAGGTTAAGAGCAAAGCGGTAAACCTTTCCTCCAATGCCTATCCGAGCGAAATCACATGCGACGCTGAAAAGGTAACCAGGTTTGTAGGTAAGGGCAAAAAGTCAGCGAAATTCGCAATCAAAAACATAAATCCGGATCCTGCGGTACAGTCATTCTCAATAGGAGTCGGAAAAGAATTCGTAAGAGACGGGACAGGCCAGTTCGTAGATACGTTCGGCACCCCGTTGAGCAATAAAACTAAACTCACGATTCGCAATGGCACGGAAATTACATGGAGAAAAGCAGGAAAGAAGCGAACGGGAACAATTACGATAAACAGTAAGAAAAAGTAAGAGGAGAAAGAAAGAGGTAGACTGATGGCAAAGAACGAACTGTTACAACCGAACAAGGTGAACGCTACGTTATTCGTAGGCGTAGGAGGTATCGGATCGAGAATCATTAAAGGCGTTGCAGAGCGCTGTATCAATGACGACACATCTAACATCCGTTTTGTATCCATGGATACCGACGTCAATGACCTGAGAAAGCTGGAGGATGGCCCAGTTATTACTGCGATACAAACGTCATCAACAAGATCGATAAAGGATTACCTGAACTTTGACGCAGACGCCAAGGAGAACTGGTTTCCGGAGAACAGGATTCTGGATTACAAGACCGTGTCGGAAGGTGCGGGTCAGGTAAGAGCTATTTCCAGATTGGCTCTGAACGCGACCATTCGCCAGGGCAACATCAATAAATTGTACGAGGCGATTGATGCGCTCTTCCTGAAAGACGGAAGTGACAAGAACCAGGCAATCAAGGTGGTCATTGCGTCGTCCCTGACAGGTGGTACCGGATCCGGTATTGCGCTGCCGATTGGAATGATGATCAGAAATTACCTGTCAATGAACTATCCGGAATCCGCGGCAATCATCAGAGGATTCTTCATCATGCCGGGCGTAATGGATACGGTAATCACCACCGAGAGTGAACGTCTGAGCCAGAGGAGAAACGGTTACGCGGCACTGAAGGAAATCAACGCCTTTATGATGAAGGGCAGTGGCTTCTTCGATTCTGAGCCGGTATTGAAGAGATATCAGGCTATGGGAATTACTGTTCCAACAACAGCTGGTGAGGATGCTGTTCTCGACTGCCTGCCATTCGACTTCTGCTTCCTTCTGGACAGAATCGACGAGAAACAGAGAAGCATGCAGAAACTTCCGCAGTATGAAGCTTTTGCAGCCCAGGCTATTTACGAGCAGAACATAGGCCCGATGAATGCCAGCGCGTCCAGTAAGGAGGACAACATCGTCAAGGAATTCATCGACCCAATTAAACTGGGCAGATGCCGTTTTGGTGGCGCGGGCGCATCAGTTTTGAAGTACCCATATGCGGATATCCGCGACTACATCGCCTTGAACTGGACCCAGAGAGCGATTCTGGGCGCTATGCCGGAGAACGCCTCCGAAGACGTCAGAGCTAAGATCATCAAGAATTCATGGCTCAGATATGACGCGGAGTTTGCGGATGCTGTCAAGAAATACGAGAGAAATCCGCAGGCGACAGCTTCTGACGAGCCTATTCTGGCGGAAGTATACATGGACGCCATTGAGAACGTTGGTGAGAGCGGCGACGACTTTACCAACATGATACGCGACAAGTTCCTCGAAGCTAAAGCAAACGATCTGGATGAGGACAACCTGGGCGCTTCCACCTTCGGCAAGAAGATGCAGAAGGTTGCCACGAAGTTCATCGATACCATCGTCACCGAGGTCGTTGAGAACCATATCGAGAAGATGCAGGAAGGCGGCGGAGGTTCCGAAGAAGAGTCTAGTGATATGGGCGACCTGAGAAGAGCAGCGGAAGTTCACGCCGAAGACGAGGGCTTCAGCGCCAGATACAGGACAATTGAAACACTGTCCACCATCAACGACAATCCTGAACTGGAATCCACCGTCAGGAAGTTCGTCCGCGGCGCCCTAGGAAACGACGTTTCCATTAAGAGAGACAAGAAGGACGCCTACACGCTTGAAGCTTATCTGACCTCTGTTAACAAGGTCATGCACCCGAACGCGGCCAGATACCTGCTTTACAAACTGCAGAAGGCCCTGAAGGAAGAAGCCAACAAGACGACATACGACAAGGGTAACTATGAGAAACAGATCGCGGCCATTACCAGAGGAGTACGCGAAGGAGAGGACAAGCCGGATATTAAGCAGTTCCAGGTTAGGATGAACTTCGGCAAGGAGACGACTCTGCGTGCCATGTGCGACGCCATCGACGACGCTAACAGAGTGGCTGAGACCCTCGAAAAGATTACCGGTGACAAGAAGGACGCCTGCAATGACATGCTGGATGAGTACTACAATGTAGTCGTATCCTTCTACAAGAAGGTAGCCAGGAAGGTTGTATGCGTACAGGCTCAGACCTATGTAGATCGTCTGATTAAGGCTTACGAGAGATTCTTCGGCTCCTTCGAGACAAAGGTTGTCAGCATCGAGAAGAACAAGAAAGCCATCAATGACAAGCTCGCCTTCAACAACGGCGACTGTGTCATGAACCTCTTCGCCAAGAAGGAACTGTTGGATATGCTTGTAGATCAGCAGGGTGCTCCTATGGGCAATAACAACAACGATAGAGACCTGTATGCCAGCATCTACGATGCAGTCAAGGAGAATGCGTCCATTGAAGAGAGAACGACGTACAACCCGCTTCTGCAAGAGACGAAGCATGACATCTTCGATGAGATCATCGTCGAGCACTACAAGAAGATGGTCGAGAACAACTGCGATGAGATTATCGACAGAGATATCCTCCAGGGTATCCGTCTTGAATACGATATCAAGACAGCCATCGACAAATCAAAGGCCCAGGATGAGGAAGCACGTGACAGAATTATGAAGCGCGCTTCTGATCCGCAGCAGATCAAGCAGTACGTCAAGAAGAAGATCGAGAGCTGCCGCAACCTGGCAAGCCCTGGCATCAGCAAGAAGGACTTCGAAGAGAGCAGAGATGTCAATGCTATCGCTTTCGGAGAAGGCATCAAGGACGGTAACGGCATAAGAGTGGGTGAGTACCTGAATGAAAAAGACAGGTCTGCTTCTGTATCCAAGTATGAACTCCACTTCTTCAGTTCCGTCTACAACATAATGCCGACCCAACTCAGCAAGCTGCATTATGAGGTAGCTCCGGACATCATCGCGCCATTTGAAACGCACAGAGAAGGTGCAGGCGACTACTTCCTGGCGTACCAGGATTACATGGAGAAAATCGGGCCGGACAGTAAGTTGAATGCGGTCATCACGCCGCATATCGACAAACGGTTCAACTCGATTTCCGTAATGCCTGAAATTGACCTTGTATTCCAGGAAGACCTGACGAAACACATACACCAGGCATTGTTCTACGGACTCGTGTTTGACATCATCAGGAGACACGTGCCTTCCAAGTACGCACCGGATGAATATGAATACATCTACAAGGACGGCAGAAACGGATTCAAGACATTTATTGTTTCCAACGGAACAGCCTGTGATGAATTCTATGAAATACTGGATGCTCTGTATTTTGACCGTGCAGCAGTAACATCAGTGCACAACACAGTGGATGAAATCAGGCAGAAGGATATCGACGGAAGCAAGTCCTATGAAAGCACGACATTTGCCAAGAGAGCTACATCCATGGTCAGAGGGGATTTTATTGATTTGACTGAGGCGGATGCTAAGGAAAAGGCATACCTCGAGAAATCAGATGTTTCTGTATTTGAAATACCTTTGATTTACTACAACTCAATCCCTGCACAGAAGAAAGATATCGACGAAATCGAATCCATGGTCGATGCGATTATCGAAGCAATTAACCGTGAGATTTCCTCATCATGCAGAAAGAGAGACATCAAGCCGCTGTTGGCACAGCTGACTGTAAAGCACTTCACTCTCCTCAAGGAAAATTACGAAGCTGCGCCAGAGTTCTTCGGCAAGGGTGTAGACATGATGTCCAATGATGTCATGCAGGCAATCTGCAAGAAGATTGAAGAGAAGTTTGAAGACCTGGCTATTCAGGTCCCGGATGAGCTGAGATTAGGATAATTAAGAGGTTAGATGCGCAAAAATGTTTACAGTATTGATATGCAGTAAAAAAATCATACAAGACTGTCAAAATACGTATAATGCGTTTCTGAAACCTCTACTGGAGCAGCCTGAATGGAGCTTTTGCGAATGGAACACTGAGGGGGACTCGCTGGATGAAGCGGTGCAGACCCTAAGGCAGACCGTCGCGAAGCACAAGGACTGGCGGGCCGTGATCGTCTACGATGAATCAATCTGCGGCTATGAAGGAATCGCCAGACGCAATCCGTTTGACGTAGCCGGGAGCGTTCCGTTTAAGGTTCTTGCTGACGGAAATAAGGAGGGCGAAGCCTTCAAGGAAACGGTCAAAAACTTCCGGGCCAGAAAAGAGGAAGCTTTTGCTAAAGCGGTAGAGAATCCACTGGCGAAGCTGACGTCTTGGCTGCTCGGAGCGCCGGACAAGAGCCGAAACGGTTTTGACTTCAGTGAAGATCATCTCCCGGAAACGTACGAGGGAGAAGACTCGTTAATATACGAAATTGACAGATATCACGCGAGATGCTACGAGGTCATGCACGAGCACTTTGTGGATGAACCTCATATTTTCCATGTTCCTGACGAAGTGATCATGGTTTCAGAACGCTTTCTCAAGGAAGATGAGAGCATCAAAGCGCACAGCAGCAATACGGAATTCAACTACACACGCTTCTACGAGGACAATATGTACAACAGACAGCTGCGCTACATCCTGTACGATATGGTCTACATGAACGGCAGAAGGGACGCAGACACCTACTTCACATTCCTTGTGTTCCTGCTCACTTACGTCAGTGTGGAGCACCCGGGAGATACGCTGAAGCCGGAAAGAGTATACAAGGCAGAAGCCGTCCTCGACACGAAGAAGATTTCCGAGATGTGCCACAGGTACATCTTCAAGCTGCAGGAGACCCGGAACAGAATCGATATTTACTCGCAAAAGCTGGACGCTCAGAAGAAGATGACGATCGACAACGCTACGGCGGAGCGGCTATTCGAATCAGAGGTCATTGTACCGGTGACGGTCAATGCTGACTTCGATTCCAAGGCGCTGATGTCTACTCATGATCGCATCGGAATTGCGTCCGACTGTCCGGGAGACGAAAAAGAGTACTGGAACGATCAGTACAAAGATATACGCAGGTCCTTCACAAAGTTCCTGCGCAGCCCGAAGCGTTCCATAAAGGCGTCCATAAGCACTGAGTTCAGGAAGATGAACCACATCGACGACGCCCGTGTTCTGCGCCTTAACGATACACAGAAGGACGATGTTCGGTACAAGTTGCTTGAGGAAGAGGAAAAGATGGTAAAGATATCCGCTTCCCCACTCAATAATCCAAACAAATACGTAAAAAAAGTCGAAAAAGCCGACGAGAAGATCAGGGCTAATATGCGGCAAAGGTTAACGAGACGGTCGGGCATCATCGTCAGCCTGATCGGTACTTTCGCTTTCGCTTTAGGTTTCCTTCCGTGGATCGTAGACAACATTAAGCTTCACGCGGATGGAATGGCCCAGCTGATTTCAATATTGGCCTTCGTCATTGGTGTGGGCATATGCCTGGTTATTTCCTTCCTTATGATGGTGGGTTTCCGGGCGAAGTTGGTTTCCCTGTTCCGTGAGTTCAATCACGTCATGGACATCGTGCGGGGCGAGGTCGAAGAGGACCTGAGCCACGTTTCCGAATACCTGAGCCATGCATGCAATGTCATGCGTGAGTTTTCGGTGTTGAATGCCATTGACAGCAACACCATGCGGAAGAGAAGGACACTGGATATGCATACCCATTCGATTACCGAGAACATAAACGGTATATACGAGAAGTTCTTCAAGTACATCGATGAGAATCTTATTGACGAGCACGCGAAGAGACTAGGACACGGCGAAGCTTACGACTACGATTTTACAAAGGAAGATCCGTATACCTATGAGATTCCTTATGCGGCTGACGCTAAGGAGATAGAGTTCCTTCAGCCGGGATTTTTGATTGAAGTTCCAATCGATTATCTGAAGGAAGTCACACTGAGAAGGGAGGAAATGTATGAGTAGTACAGGAACACTATTATTACTGATCATTACCATCATCCTCCTGGGAGTGGGCTTCCTCGGAACAAAGGGAGTTAACACAAGCCAGACGGAGAGGTCGGGACAATTTATCATACCATTTGTAGCGGCAGTCTACTGCATCGTGATAATGCCGTTTGTTTCTCAGCTGACAGCTCTCGCTATGAGTATCGTAGGGTTGGGAGGTTCAGCTCTGTCCGGGTTGTCGGACATTTCCGTGCTGCCTTTGCAGGTACAGCAGTGGCTGGCGGATGGCGGAGATAACATAAACGATATGGTGAACGACCCAAGTTCCTTTACGTCCTTCGTCTTCCTTAACCTGTTCATCCTGGCGGCCTACCTGATCATCAAGTTCATATTGATCAAGACGGTGGTTAAGGGCATCAACGCAGATCCGCTCTCAGCGGAGTCCATCAAGGGACTCTGCTATGAGTACTCCATGGACAACAGCGGGTGGTTCCTGAAGGAGAACTTCGTTCAGGCGAGAGACCTGCTTAAGGCTCTCTTCTGGTTCACGTGCTTCTTTACAGGCCTTCTTCTGGTTGTCAGCGTTTACTTTTTCCGGTTCAACTTCACGCAGGCTCTGTTCTACCCGGTGTTCTGTGTGATTATGGTGAGTGAACTCTATTTCTATCTGGACGGCATGAGCCTGCCGTATTACAAGAATAATGTGCTCGGAGAAAAGGACGGAGCGGAAAAAGAAGCGAACTACTCTCTGCTGCGTGCTAGTCTGAAGCGTCTTTTCGGAGACAAACTGCTGGCCGACGATGTGGAGACAACCTATACCGTTGCAGAAGATACGACCATGGAGGACGTTGTCAGGCTGTTCGAGGATGATGAAGATCCAGTCGTAAATAATCTGGCTGAGTTTATCAAGACGATTCAGGGCAATAGCAATTTGGATACTAACTACCTCTATTCCATGAGGGATCTACTGAACGGCAAAAGCATCCTCTTCAACAATCCGTTCTACAGGGATCTGATTCCGTACGCCTTCTACCCGATGAACAGGAAACTGCTCGCCCATAAGAAGGTGCTGATCATCCTTGGCAGACACGCAGTGGAAGATGACGCGATAGATTGGCTCAGAGACGGCATCGCTTCGATCACAAACCTGCCGGATCTCTGGCGAATCGGCGTACTCAGCGAGGAAAAACAGGACGTAGACATAGGCATCCTGACCAGATCCAGCGTTTATGATATCAACATTCACAGTGCGAACCAGGCTTTTCTCGATGAAGTCGAGTTCGTCGTGATTCTAGAGCCATCGAAGATGATCTCCACATCGCAGATTGGACTGAATCTGCTGGTGAAGCGGATTAAGGCGAGCGATGACAATAACGTGACGTATTGCCTTTGTGATAAAAACTGCGACGGAATCGTCGACGCCATGTCGCATATACTGATGACCGAACTGACAGAGGTTTCCGCGACCAACAAACACACGGGAACGAGCTCTTTCATGTGTTGGGAGGCAGACGACGAGTATCTGCATCACAGGCTGATGCCTAACATATCCCGCTACCTGGGCATGGGTACTGAGATGGCCTTTGTGGCGCTGAAGAACGGCATTTCCAAAGCTCGCTGGTTCGGCGGGGACGTCTTCCCGGTTAAGGATATCAAGTGGATCGCCAAGCAGTACTATCATGATTTGCTTAATTATGCAGAGCTGCCGGCGAACCAGGATACTATGAATGAACACTTCGAGACCTCATCGAACATGTGGGGCGCGGAAGTGAATGATATGAATTACATTACCGTCGAGGATGAGGCCTGCAACATGTTCGAGATGTTCAGGGAGTTCTCGACGAGAGCGAAGAAGCAGGGATTCGTCAACATTATTTCGTCCAACTACCTGCTTAAGGACTACATGGCGGATAATGCAGGCATCTTCAAAACCGATGCAAAGGCAATCCCGAACATCGTAGCGGACTACATCAGAAGCGACAGAAACGTGACGCTGAGGCTTTTGCTCATGATGAGCACATATCCGGTCGATGCAGACACCATCCGCAACGAACTGTCACTGCTGGGCATTAAAATATACGATTTGAAGAAGCAACTCTGGTTTGAGATTTTCAAGTGCTTCGCTTCGGTTAACGAAATCAGCAACCTGAGCAAAAACTACAGAGAGGCAGTGGAGCAGGTCAGCGAGATGGAACTCCATACGAACTACAAGACTTTCTCATCTGAGATTCTTGTGGAGCAGATGGAATACAATTTCTATAAGGGTTACGAAGAGAGAGTTTACACTATCAAGGACAAAGACTTCCTCGAGACCTGCATAACGTCTCTGAAGTCAGCAGCATACGTCGCCGAGGATGAAAAGGGCGAAAAGAACTACCTGGGTTCGGAGCTCTACGATCACATCTACAGCAGACATCTGCCGGGACAGTTCTTCACATTCGGCGGAAAGTACTACGAGATGCTTTACCTTACTGCAGACGGCCAGGTGCTCATCCGGCGTGCTGCTGACCACATCACGGGTCGTCCGTCCTACAGGCAGATCAGGGATTACCTGATTGAGGGCATTATGCCGTCTGAAATGATCGGCGCGTCCAGAGACGTGGACGGCATCAAGGTGAGCAGAATCTTTGCCGACGTTTCTGTGGATACACTGGGCTATTACAGGATGGCAAAGTATGATGACTTCAAGACAGCAAAGAAGGTGCTCTTCGATAATGAGAACAACGGTATCCTGAACAGTAAGTACAAAAACAAGGAAATATTGGCCATAGATCTTCCGGAGATCGACGGTCTGACAGACAAGGTGAGATACACTATCACACTCATGCTGAACGAGGTCTTCAAGACAATCTTCGCAGACGAGCAGGCTTTTGTTTCAGCGGTCACCGATTGCTCATTTATGGGTGATGACTTCGACACTAAGCCGTTGACCTACTCGCTGAACAGCGAGAATTGCGACAAGACGCCAAACAGAATTTATATTATAGAAGACAGTCAACTGGATATCGGTCTGATCAACGCAGTGGACAGGAACCTGCACAGGATTCTCTGTATCATCTGCGACTTCCTCGAGTGGCATGAAAAGATGCTTGAAGGCAGAACACACGCTGTCGAGGATGAGGAAGCTACGAAGATCATCTTCACCGAGGGTGAAATTGCCACTGAGAAGCCAAAGCGCCGCGGAGTAGGCGGACTCGTCGACAAGATTAAAGGCAAGTTCAGGAAGCCGAAGAAGGCGAAGAAGAAAGGCGAGCCGGAAGAGGCTGAGAATACTGCAGACGTCGTTCCGCCAGTAGATTCGGAAGAGGCGGTCGAGGCACCGGCTGAGATTGAAGAAATCGTTGAAGATGCTGAAGTGACCGAAGTTTCTGAAGAGGCAGAAGCTGTTGAATCTGAAACGGAAGAAGATCTTGAAGAAGACACCAAATCCTTTGCGAACATGTCCGTTTCAGGCGGAGATAGTATTTCAGTTCATTATGATGCTGAGGCTGATGTCGAGACAGCAGAGGAAGGTGAAGAAGCCCCTTCAGAGGAAACCATTGCACAGCCACCGGTACACGAAGTTGTCTTTGAAGAAGACGGAGCACGTAAGGTCGAAAAGCAGTACAGCAAGACCGAGCGCAGACCGTACAAAGAGAGATATTACATGCTCTATGGATTTGACAAGATGCCTGAGTGCATCGACCTCGAGAAAACGCATACGTATCTCATGGGCAAGGGCTTTGACAGGAATCCGCTTAAGCAGGCCAGGGATGGCCAGAACGCGGCGGAGGAGATGGAAAAGAGCTACGACCCGAATAAGCCTGGCGTCAGGTACTGCGACTTCTGCGGTGCTGAACTGACGGGAATCGAATACGAGACATTAAAGGACGGCAGAGACAGGTGCATTACCTGTAGCAGAACTGCGGTGAAGACTGCTGAGGAACTCAAGGAACTGTTCGATGAAGTCAGGATTAAGATGCGTGAGTTCTATGGAATTACAATTAATGTTGGCATCAAGGTTGAAATGGTCAATTCCAAGAAGCTGCACAAGAAAGTTGGCGTGAGATTTGTTCCGACACCTGGATCAGACAGCAGAGTCCTTGGTGTGGCGATTCAGGACCACAATGAATTCTCACTGCTCATTGAAAACGGCTCACCAAGAATGGCGACAATTATGACCATGACGCACGAACTGACCCACATCTGGCAATATCTCAATTGGGATAAGAAGGAAATCAAAGAAAAGTACGGTCAGCTTGAGCTGCAGGTCTATGAAGGAATGGCCAAGTGGGCAGAGGTTCAGTATGTATACCTGATTGGTGAACCGGCTCTCGGTAAGCGTTCGGAAATACTAGAAGCGTCAAGACCTGACGTATATGGGCAGGGACTATTGAGGTTCATGGCTCAGTATCCGTTAACGGAGGGCACCACACTAGAAGGAATTACACCTTTCACAAATGTTGAAACACCTCTGGATCCAAAGTATTGCGCCAATGTTCCACAGATAGTGAGATAAGGAAGATCGCCCATAATTTGTTCTGCTGGTTTGCAACCCAAATTAAAACTTATAGTAGTTAAGAGGCAGCTGTGCTGCCTCTTTTTCTTTATTACACAAGTTGATTGTGTTAATCTTATATTAGAATAAAGTGATAGGAAACAAGTGCCTTATGAAAGTACTGGACGAACTCGAAAGGCTTCAGGAGGACGCCCTCAAAGACGAAGTCTTACGGAACAAGTTGATAGAAACCAAGGCAGACGATAACCCGCTGTCATGCTTTTGCAGTTTCGCCAGGAGTCTCGGCTTTGAGATCAACGAGATGGACTTGGTTTATGCTGGCGAAGAGGCATATGCCAATATGAGAAGAGCAACCAACGGCGGAGGGGAAAACTCCCCGATGCTTGAAAACGAAGACGACTATTACAGTCTGTTTTTCAGTGCGATAGAGACCGGAAAGAAATAAGGAGGAACGGAAAATGGCAGAGAATAATTATCCTAGCGTAAAGGACATGACATGCCCGCAGTGCGGAAAAAACGAGTTCAAGATTCTGGGGACGAAAGGTTCTCTTGCAAAGGCAGGAGTAACGGTTGCCTTCGGAGCCATTGCGAACATGGCTCTCGATTCACAGAGCAAGAAGGACTTTGAACTGAAACCGGTCAGGTATCAGTGCCTCGCCTGCAAGAACAAGTTCGAGGCGGAGCCTCTCGTCGCCCCTGAAGAAGAACTGCTGGAAGAACCGTGCAAGATCACACTCCACAGACTGAAGAGTGCTGTCGGAATGGCCGTCACCCAGCAGGTATATCTGAACGGCGTAAAGATTGGGAACGTCAAAAACGGAGAAGACCTTACCTTCCAGACGTTCACGAAGCACAATACCGTATTCGTCACTGACCAGGCGGGAATCGCGTTTCCTGGTTCATACACGTTCATCGCCGAGCCGGGCGGAACGGAAGACATCCAGTTTAAGAGAAAGTTCCTCTAGGGGGAGAAGGTAGCATTAATGCACATACAGAATGATGAAGCAACAGAAGCAACCAGAACAGATCAGGAAATGCAGTTCGATCGTTACGACCCAAGCGTGAGAAGAATTAACAAACATATTTTTGTGTGGGTTTGCAACTTTCTTTTTGGATCGTTAGGAGTGGATCGGTTCATAAGAGGTCAGATTGGGCTGGGGATTATAAAACTCTTAACGGGCGGAGCCATTGGCGTTTGGGCCCTTGTTGATTTTGTTGTCGCACTGGTGAAATGCTATGGCGCCGAATTCGGCGGTTCAGAGAATGTTGTTTTTATAAATGGGAAATATGCAAGGTAGAGAATAAGCAAAAAAGAGGCGTTACCGCCTCTTTTTTTATGTGGGTCTAAATAATATCCTTAATCAGCCGATAGATTGCCAGTCCCTGTTTCTGTCCGTTCTCCTTGATGATGCCGCGGTAAACGGTCTGCTTGTATCCTTCCTTGCCAACGTTCTTGGAGACAAAGGATGCAGTGGAGTTAACCACCTCGCCAGGGAAGTTCTCTTTGCTGAGCACCCGCTGGATCTGGTTGTTGACTTCGGCGCGGATGTCGGAAATGCGCTGCTTCGGCTTCGCGGTTTTCTTAGTCTTAGTTTCCTTTGTAGTCTTCTCAGCTTTCGTAGACTTCGTGGTTTTAGAAGACTTAGTGGTCTTCTTTTTTTCTGCCTTGGCTTCGGCTTCGTTTCTGGCTTTCTTCGCCTCGACGACGGCCTTGGCGATGGCGGCCGCTTCCACGAAGGCGTTCGGCTTCGGCTCTTCGGCAGGCTTTTCTTTAGCCGGCTCTGCCTTCAGTTCGACCTCAGGCTCAACTATTTCAACCGGTTTTTCAACCGCTTCTTTTTTCTCAACAGGCTTTGATGCTTTTGCAGGAGATGACTTCCGTCTGCTTCTGGAGCCGGATCTGGAAGCAGGTTTCTTCTCTTCTGCCGGCTCGTCGACGATCTCGCTGTCAGGCGTCAGGTTTTTGCAGAGAACGATGTGGCGGTCAGGCCAGAAGCACTGAACGTTGCGGTAGCCTTTGTCCTTGCTGATGATGAAGTACTCCGTATCCGCCGGCTCCGTGCCGATCAGGTAGCCCAGGTAGGACGCCAGCTGGATATCCAGCGCCTGCTTGCCGTGGTGCACCTCAACGATGGACAATTCCGCTTTCATGTCGCGCAGCTGGTTGACGACCCCCAGATCGATTTTGTTCGAGTTTCTTGTATAGAATAGAATGATCTTGCTGTCCGCCGGAAGCTCACCGAGTCCGTCCAGACCTGCTGTATTCACGTTTTCGTAATCGAGTAGATAGTATTTCATGTTTTTACCTGCCATTTCCAGAATATTGTTGCCACTAGAATAATACACCAAAACGCGGAAGAATCAAACAGACATTGCCAGGATTCGCTTTTGCTTTATAAGGATAAAGGATTGTGGTAATC
The DNA here is from genome assembly GCA_024689085.1 of Clostridia bacterium. Classification (GTDB taxonomy): domain Bacteria; phylum Bacillota; class Clostridia; order Peptostreptococcales; family Anaerovoracaceae; genus Lentihominibacter. The sequence continues at coordinate 30,880 of JAILDT010000049.1, forward strand.
TTATATCGGAGGTGAAAGATATGAAAAAGATATTCATCGCAATACTTTTGACCGTCGTTTGTATTGCTTTTGCAGGATGCGGCGGAGGTTCCGGCTATGCTAAGGGAGAGCAGTTCCAACTCGGGG
>JAILDT010000135.1 GCA_024689085.1 Clostridia bacterium
ACGCCAAGGAAGTCAACCAGGGCTACGAGTGCGGTATCGGTATCGAGAATTACAATGACATCAAGGAAGGCGATATCATCGAGTGCTTCACGATGGAAGAGGTTGCAAGAGACTAATGGCGAAACAATACAGACAGAGCCGTATCGGCGAAGAAATCCGCAGGATCATCAGTGAAATGCTCCTGCTGGATCTGAAAGACCCGCGCCTGGACTCCATGATCAGCATCACGGACGTGGAAGTCACACGGGACAACAGCTACGCTACCGTGTACTTCTCACCCATGGGCGTGACGGGCACGGACGAGGAGCTGGCAAAGCACCAGGAGGAGGTTCTGGACGCCTTTCACAGCGCCAAAGGCTTCATCCGCAGCCGCATCGGCCATGAACTGAAGCTCCGGCACACACCGGAACTGATTTTCAAGGTGGATCACTCCGAGGAGTACTCGCGGCACATCGAGGATATCATCAGCACATTGTAGTGCAAAGGCAACAACCATGAAAACAAACACAGATCTGAAAACGATAAGTGAAACCCTGTTCAACGCGAAGACGGCATTGTTGTTTCCGCATAAGAACCCGGACGGGGACAGCGTCGGGGCCTGCAGCGCCCTGAGTCTGGCTCTGCGGGCGGAAGGGGTGGAATGCTACGTCTATGCGGACGAAGTGCCGAAATACCTCCATTTCATAAACAGGGAGGCTTTCACGAAGAACTGGAACAAGATCCCGAACCCGGATGTCTGCGTTGCTGTCGACTGCAATGAGTACGAGAGACTGCAGGAACGATCCGTTCTGTTCGATGCCGGTAAGACGAAAATCTGCATCGATCACCATGAACACGATACCGGATTTGGAGATCTGTACTACATTGATCCAAAAGCGGCGGCCGCCTGTGAACTGGTCTACGAGGTTCTCAAATACGCAGGCGCGAAGATCACAAGAGACATCGCAAACGCTCTGTACACGGGTATTGTGACGGATACAGGCAGCTTCCGGTACTCCAACACCAGAAGTGAAAGTTATCAGATGGCAAAAGAGCTGTTTGACACAGGGGTAGACCATACAAAGATTATGGTCAACCTATATAATAACAAGGATCTGAAGAAAGTACGGTGCGAAAACAAGGCGATCGCCAGGGTGATCCTTTTCGCAGAAGGCAAAGGGGCCATCAGCTATATGACCAGCGGCGATATGGGGTCTCTGGACGCCCATCCGCAGCACACGGATGAGATCATCGACCGTCTCCGGGATATCGACGGCGTCGAAATGGCGGCGTATCTGGAGGAACGGGAGGACGGCATCAAGGTCAGCATGCGTTCCAAAACGGATTCCAGCGTTCTGGAGATCTGCCAGAGAAACGGCGGCGGCGGCCACGTCAAATCGGCCGGCTGCACCATGCACACGACCCTTGAGAATGCTTTTGCGATCATCAAGGAGGAGATGGAAGAAACGCTGAGGAAGTAAGCAGCAGTTTGAAGCATATGAGAGACGGCATCTTAGTACTGTACAAACCGCAGCACTGGACGTCCAGTGACTGCGTGGCGGTCTGCCGCAGGGCGCTGGGCGTCAAAGGCGTCAAGAAAGTGGGCCACGGCGGCACCCTGGACCCTATGGCGACGGGAGTTCTGCCTGTTTTTGTGGGGCAGGCCACCCGCATCATGGAGTACATGGAACTGGATACGAAGACCTATGTCTGCGCGGCGAAGCTGGGCGTAACCACGGACACCCTGGATATCTGGGGCGAGGTCACCAGTCAGCAGCCCTGGGAACAGGTGTGCGCGTCAGGCGGACCTGCAGGCGCCGGCATCACCAAGGCATCGATTCTGGAGGCGATCGCTTCCTTTCATGGAGAGATCGAGCAGATTCCGCCAAAGTACTCGGCTGTACGCGTCGAAGGCAGGAGACTGTATGAGTACGCGTACAAAGGCAAGGAAATCGATTTTGCGATCAAGCCGCGAAAGGTGTTCGTTGACCGTATCGTGCCGATCGACGTGGACTTGGAAACCGGGCAGTTTGCCTTTGAGATAGAGTGTTCGAAGGGAACCTATGTCCGGACCATCTGCAGCGACATCGGCGAGAAACTGGGCTGCGGATGCACCATGACGGCCCTGGAACGGACGGCCGTGGGTCCGATTCGGATCGAGCAGGCAGTCATATCTGCGGAAGATGTAAAGACTATGTGCGGTGAGGGGACCGGCGAGTCCGGCGATCAGGCTGAAGCCGGCAGCGTTGCTGAACGGCTGGAAAGGATGCTTTTGCCTGCCGATGAGGCGCTGGTGCACTTCGGGAAGATCACCATGCCGGCGGAGCGGGCCGCGTACTTCCGCATGGGCAACAGCGTCTGGATGACTCAGGTAGAAGTCACAGAGGAGACGGATCCGGAGGTGGCGGGCCTGAAGAACGCCCGCGGCAGGGATTACGCCCTCCTTTACAGAGTTTACGAGGCGGAGACCGGGGAGTTCCTGGGAACCGGCTATATCGATACAACAGAAGGCAGGCTGAAAGCGGACAAAGTATTTGCAGAGCGCCGCTGAGGGCGGCCGGAACAGAGCGGGCCGGAAGCAAGACAACTGAGAGCGGAGACAGCAGGAGACAGATGATAGTATTCGAAAGACTGGAAGACATCAACAATATCGAACCGACGGTCGTGGCCCTGGGCAATTTCGACGGGATCCACAGGGGGCATCAGGAGATTATCACGCGCACGGTCAAGGAAGCGGACGCGGCAGGGCTGAAGAGCGCGGTATTCACGTTTTCTAACCATACCAGTTCGGTCCTGAAGAACGTGCCGCCGGTGAAAAACATCCTCTATGCGGAGGAAAAGATGCGCATTCTCGAGGAGATGGGTGTTGAGTACGTCTTCAACATCCCGTTCACGGAGGAAATCCTGCGCATGCGTCCGGAAGAGTTCATCGACCGGATCCTCGTGGAGCGTTTTAATATTCGCGAGGCATACTGCGGCTTCAATTACAGCTTTGGCTACAAAGCTTCGGGAACTCCTGAGGTACTGATGCATGAGGGACTGAAACGCGGTCTCGGCATTCATGTGCAGGAACCGTACATGATCGATGGCATCGTCGTGAGCAGCACCTACATCCGCCGGCTCATCGAGGAAGGGCGCATGGAAGAAGTCACCAAGTTCATGGGACGAATGTACGCCATCAGCGGTGAGATCATCGTGGGAAACAAGCTCGGCAGGACCATCGGCTTCCCGACCTGCAACACCGTGGTGGATGATACCATGGTCACACCGCCGAACGGGGTCTATATCACCACCTGCACCATCGACGGCATGCTCCGTCCGAGCGTGACCAACGTAGGTGTCAAGCCGACCATCGGCACATATGAGAAGAACATCGAGACCCATGTCTTCGACTTTGCTGAGGACGTCTACGGCAAACAAATCCGCGTGGACTTCATCAGGCACACCCGCGGTGAAAGAAAATTTGACGGCATCGAGGCCCTGAAAAAGCAGATCCAGAACGACTGCATCGAAGCGAGGGTATATCATCGGCAGAACAGATAAAAAGTATTTGCTTTCACAGGTGCGAAGTGTTACAATACATTTCGCACGGGTCGAAAGGCCCAATGCCGGAGTATGGCGCAGCTTGGTAGCGCGCTTCGTTCGGGACGAAGAGGCCTGGGGTTCAAATCCCCATACTCCGACCAGCGGAACATCGCTGAAGCAGACACGCGCTTCGGCGATGTTTCGTTTTTACGGTGGATGCGTGGTATAATAGCGGCGTAGAAGCAGATAACCGTCGGGGGTTTGTGAAAGAGAATGGAGAAAATCTTACTGCAAAAGCAAAACGGCTGCGCTGTCCCTGTTATCGCCGAGATCCCGGCTGATCTTCAGAAGCTGGTCATCGTAATCCACGGCTACGACAGCAGCAAGGAGAGCGAAAACGCAGCCAATCTCATGCGCATTCTGCCGGGCAAAGGCTTCGGCGTTTTCGCGTACGACCAGCCCCATCACGGAAGCGAACAGGCGGCGAAGGAAGAACTCACCGTGGAGAACTGTCTGGACAGTCTGGCATGCGTCGAGGATTACCTGGCCGAACGGTTCGGAACCGACGGCACAGACACCCCGGAAATCTGTTACTTCGGGTCCAGTTTCGGAGCCTACATCACATGCATCTATCTGTCAACGCGTCCGCACAGAGGGGAAAAAGCCTTTTTGCGCTGCGCCGCCGTCAACTTCCCAGAACTGGCGGCACAAGAAGGGGCAGAGGACGTGGAACTGCCGGATCTGTTCGCACTGTATGACCGGGCAAAACCGGAGAACGTGCAGATGGCTTTTGCGCACGGTGCGAATGACAGCACCGTAAAAGTCGAGGCAGTCATCACATTCACAGAACGCTTCGCGTACCCGCTCACTATCTTTCCGGGAGAAGAGCATACGATCAGTAATTTCCCGGAGTCGCCGATCAGGGTTGCAGAACTGGCGGCGGAGTTATATACTAGATGACGCAGGTTATATGAACAGAAGGCGGGCGAGCAAGCCTGCCTGCAGTACAAGCGGATGTAGTTTAGTGGTAAAATATCAGCTTCCCAAGCTGAGGTTGGGGGTTCGATTCCCCTCATCCGCTCCAAGGAACGTAAAGGGGGCCTTTTGGCCTCCTTTTATGTTCCTCCGGAATCGGACGGAAGGAAAATGAGCCCGAAGGGATCCGGCGTGGTGTTGCACATTTGTTGCGGTGCTTATAATAATTTAGAATATCAAAGATCGTTGTATTCAATTGAGAATCGTATAAAACATCAAGTATAATAAACCAAATAACATAATGATATTCGGAAGGACGCAATCGTATGAAAACTTTAGCGGTCGATGATAATTTAAGTCAGGCAGAGAATATTGCGGCGATGATGGAGACGATTGACGCAGGCGGTATACATGAGGCAGAATGCGATCAGAAACTGGCTCTCAACAAGCTTGCGGACGCCAGTTATGATATCGCGTGGCTGGATGTCGAAATGCCCGGTATGACCGGGCTCGAAATGGCAGCAGAGATCAAAAAAATCTCCCCCAAAACCAACATTGTATTCATAACCGATTATCCTAAGTACGCCCTGGATGCGATGGGCATCCGTGCAAGTGGATTTGTGGTCAAACCTGCTACGGAAGAACAGCTCATAGAGGAAATCCATAATTTGAGACATCCTATCTCCGATGAGGACACAAGCCTGCTGAAAATTCAATGCTTTGGAAATTTTGAAGTCTTCAGCAGGGGTGAGAGAATGCGCTTCTCCCGCTCACTTGGCAAAGAGGCGCTTGCGTACCTTGTGGACCGCAGGGGCGCAGGTTGTACGGTGAATGAGATTTGTGCTGTTTTGTGGGAAGACAGGCAGACAGATGTCAGTCTCAAGTCACAGTGCAGAGTCATTCTCGCAGCGCTTCGTAAGGACCTGGAGGCGGTTGGAGCAGATGATGTTCTGGTAAAAATGTGGAACACATGGAGCATAGATCCCGAGAAAGTAACATGCGATTACTATGATTTTCTTCGCAGCGATACGAGTGCGATCAATCTTTTTCGTGGTGAGTACATGTCGCAGTACTCCTGGGCCGAGATGAGAATCGGCGTACTACATGATCTTGCAAAGGCATATGTTGACGCAGAGTAAGAATATAATAGATCTGAAATGATGACCCAGCTTGATAAAAGAATTAACATCAGCGCTCTGCGCTTCATGCCTTATTCCATTCTGATCAAGGCAGTTGTTGGAGTCTGCATTATAATCAATTTACTGATTGCACTTTACGGTGCCTTTGGTCCGGCGAAAGATGTGCAAAGCACCCAAACGATGTATGAAATATTCAGCGTTGTGGTCGTCATTGCCGATGTCGTGGGGATTCATTGTCTCTGTGGACTTTTGAATCTGTCAAGGTGGGCCAAACCGGCGCTGATTTTTATGGTGCTGACGGTCTTTTTTGTTTGTGCGGGCATACTGGCAGATGCCTTTAGGTTCTATAAAATTGCCGAGAACGAAGCGCAGTGTGTGTTCGTTGCGAATTTAATTCATTATGGGTTTGAGATCATAACAGAATTGACATATGCTCTGGCGATTCTTATGATTATGAAAACATTTGGCGAAGCCTGCATCAATCGCGCTAAACGCCTGAACGGTCTAGGTATCGCATATTTTGCTATTGTTCTGGCTTCAGTTGTTTCTAATATATTGTTTACGGTTGATATATTCAGTAGAGTAACGTATGAAACTACTGTGGAATTCCTTTTGTGTACAACATTCGTGAGCACATTGACCGAAGCGATTATGTTCGCAGCACTAAGAACGACATCGGCCTGCATATGGCAGGATTCACGCAGGAGGTAGCGCGTTATGGAATCACTATCATCCGGCCTGCTCTCCAATAGTGACATCATATGCAATGCGAGCGATATCACTGCTTGTGTATTTCTTTTCATTCTGATCATATCGTTTTTTGTATTGAATCAAAACGCAAAAGACTACAGATTTTTGAGTGGTATGATCCTGCTGGTCGCAGGTATGTGCTGCCGCATTTCAGGAAGGGCATTATCTTATGTTCACAGCATGGACCACATGAATGGGAATGCGCCGGCAGGAGTACCTGAACCGATCACCAGGACTTTTGCGGAAAGCATTCAGCATTTTTTAGTAATGCTTACGGCCCCCGGACACGCACATGTATTTATGCTGAGCATAAGTTTTGTGTTCATATATTGCAGCATGAGTCAGTTGCTTTTCTATGTCCTGAATTTCGGTCACAGCAGGTATAGGTACGCAGAGCGAGAAATCATGATCAGCATCGCTGTTGCAATCGTGGGGATCGTTCTGTACACATTGACAACTGAATATGATGTTTTGATGGTGATTATGATCGCCAAGTTCTGCGAAGGCATCTATCGAATAAAGAAAGAACAGCACTTTGTATTCAGAAGGACGCCGTTTTTCGCTGCGAGTGTTCTGTGCGTAGTTTTAGGTATGACAGGTATTTTCATTCCGGAACTGCGGTTCACAGGCATCGGGTTTGCCAATATGTATCTCATTCTGTCTGTGGAGATTCAGATCTATGCAGAGAAGGAACTTTCAAAATCAAAAGCAGAGCTCGCTGAAAACAAATTCAGGTTATTGAATGAACAAATCTCATCACACTTTGTTTTTCATTCACTGAAGGTGATAGAGGATATGTGTGAGCCTGATCCGGGCCGGGCGAAGCAGATGATCAATACGTTTTCGAAGTATCTGCGCAGCAATCTGGAGAGCATTACAGGGGACAGTATGATCCCGTTTGAGGAGGAACTGGAACACACCAGACAGTACATTGCCCTTGAACAGAGTAACAGTACCGCAGCTTTCGCTGTAGAGTATGATTTTGAAACCACTGATTTTGTGATACCTCCGATTTCTCTGCAGCCCCTTGTTGAAAATGCGATCAGACATGGAGTCAGAGGCTTTGGGGCGGACATCGTCGTGATCACAACGCGCATAGAGGAAGATGACGTTTGTATTTCCGTAAGCGATAACGGAAGGGCGCATTTCATGGAGGGGAGCACGCATAGGAGCATAGCGCTTGATAATATCAGAAACAGGCTTCGTTCGCAGTGCGGGGGAACACTCACTGTAGATCATTCAGAAGAAGGGACAAACGCAGTCATTAAAATGCCATTGAATTGATGGATTCCGCAGCTGACACCAGGTGTTAAACCTGGTGTTTTTTTGTTTGCGTGAACGTTGCGCAGATGATGCACTTAAAAAAGAACAAAAACCAGATATATATATTGGAAAACAACCCCGTGTTTGTTGCTGATTTGTTGCACGCTATTGTATATGATTCTAAATAAATATTAATATTGGCGTATTTTGTGTTGCCGTATAGAACGAAATCATTTGGGGATACAAGATATGGTCAACAATCATAAAACATTTTCGTTATCGTTATTGTGGTTTGAGGGGAATAGTATGAAAAACAAAAGTATCGTTCTAAAAAAACTACTTGTATTTCTCTTGGCGGTTGCCGTTGTCTTCACACTGACACCACTGTCGACAGGGGTGTATGGCGCAGATCTCGATGAACAGACCGTTGTAAGCGAAGAATCTACAGAGGCTACAGAAGCGACGGAAGCGACTGAAGCGACGACAGAAGAATCGACTGTGCAGGTGGAAGAGCAGCCTGTTGATTCCGACTCTGAAGAAGCAGAGCAGGCAGAAGAGAATGTAACTGAGGAGACAACTGAAGCCTCAACAGAAAGCACTGAAGAAACAGAAGCAGTTGAAGAGGAAGAAGAGATTGTTGCGTACAAGGCCGGCAAGCTTGAGAAAAGCGGCGACGGCTATGTGATCGAAGTCGCGTATGGAGCAGAGGCCGAAATACCGGAGGGCGCGGAGCTTCAGGCGGCCGAAATCGTGAAAGGCTCATGGACATACGCAGATTATCTGAACGCAACAGCGGATAAGCTCAATCAGGATGATGTCGCTTATGCCAGATTCTTTGACATTACCATCGTAGATAAAGATGGCAATGAAGTGCAGCCTGCAAAGGAAGTTGAGGTGACCGTAAAGCTTGATGATCTGGATGCTGAAACAGCGGCAATCGACGGCGTTAAAGTTTCCACGGTACATTTCAAGGATAAGGACAATGTTGAAAAGGTCGACTTTGACTACAACAAGAAGGCTGATTCCATCGACTTCGGTGCTAAGAGCTTCTCGGTCTATGGAGTGGCGTATACCTACACAGTTGACTTCTACTATTCCGCGAAAGGCGATGGCAGCGATACTGTGAAATACAGCATGCCGGGCGGTTCAGAGATGAAACTCTCCGATCTCTTCAATGAGCTCGGGATCGATGAACACGCATGGAATGTTGAGAGCATTACATCAGAAGGGTATGAGGGCGTAACCACGCCACTCGAGCAGAGACTTACGTTCACGAAGACGCTACTCGGACTGGACTATGAGATCGCCAGCCTGGAGCCGTTTGACGACTGGTACTATGTGACCGTTACGATGAAAGACGGCACGGAATACGTGATCAGCGTTACTGACCCGCCGGGCGGTCAGAGTGAGCAAGCCACTACAAGCACAACCGTTGACCATATAGACATCGGAATTACTGCAACTGCATCTGTCAGCGCGCCTTTGGCTTATGGTACGTATTATGATGCAAATGGCAGTGAGATCCTTACTGTACCTGTAGGGACATATGTTAACGGGACCGGAGTAAATAACAATATCGATATCACACAGAATGATATGGAAGATGCTGCTATTGAAGCCACGTGTGAGAATGAGGACCAAAATACAACCATTACAACAACCGGCTTCAGCAGCAGCACAAGTTCGACAGGCATGGAACAGGTCAGACTGGAAGGAACATTCTATACTGGTACTTTGCAATATCCTGTTGAGTATACAGTAACTGTTAACAAGTCTGTTGAACTGACGATGACTTATGAAGGTCAGACTTTATATACTTATGATGAAAATTCAAATTCGTATGTACCTGTAACAGTAACAGTGCAAACTGCGCTTTCTACTACATTTGACTATTTTGATGATAACAATGTTTGTCCGGGTATCCATAATAACAATAATGTTTCAGGGTATGTTGATGGTGGAGCAGGCATGGACTTTGTACTATCTACATCAGATAGTGCTACTGGAAAGCTTACTGCAATTGAGATCATCAAGTATATCGTGGATGAAGACGGACAAACGATCCAGACTGAATCTACATATGATTATGAATTCGATGTATATCAGGACGAAAAACTTCTTGACGACAGAACAGTAGCAACCAGTACTGATGGTATGGGGCTGACTTACGATTACAGTGTCGGAGATGGGGTCCAGGTAAATATTGAAGAAACCGATTATCCGGATACAGTTACTACTTCTAGCGAGGAAGTATATAACTATAAAAAGACATATATTGATACAGAATATGCTTGGCGTCAGGATGGTGATGAGGACAAATATACAAGAACAGAAGGTACAACATCTGCATCTGAGGTAGTTGGAACATATACAGGTGCTGATGGAAGCAGTCTGTACAATACTTTCCTTGAATTCCATGTATATAACGTATATGGACCTGATACGGGCAGCGTGAAGATCACGAAGACATTCAGCGGAGTGCCTGAAGGTGCGGACACGAGCGGCCTTGCGTTCACAGTGACATACGGAGAAACGACACTGAATCTGACATACGCAGACTTCACAGACGGAGAATACCTGATCGAGGATCTGCCGGTAGGAACAGAGGTCAGCGTAACAGAAACGAATGCAGACACACTGATCAC
>JAILDT010000050.1 GCA_024689085.1 Clostridia bacterium
GGTGTGCGTTACCACATCATCCGCGGAACGCTTGACGCTCAGGGCGTCGCAAACCGCAAGCAGAGCAGATCCAAATACGGCGCAAAGAGACCTAAATAAGCGCCGGATCATCGAAAACTGAGTTTAATCGTCATTGTTTATCCGAATGACCAGTATATAATACCGGCCTCTTTCGGAAAAGCATTAACGGAGTTAATCTTCGAGTACCGATGAATTCATCATTTATGAAGGAGGGAAGAAAAGTGCCCAGAAGAGGTCAGATCCAAAAAAGAGACGTTTTGCCGGATCCTATGTATAATTCCAAGCTCGTTACCAAGCTTATCAACAACATTATGCACGACGGCAAAAAAGGCGTAGCGCAGAAGATAGTTTACGAGGCGTTCGCCGCAGTTGAAGCCAACACCGGCAAGCCGGCTCTCGAACAGTTCAACGCGGCTATGGAAAACGTAATGCCCGTACTCGAAGTCAAAGCGCGCAGAGTCGGCGGTTCGACTTACCAGGTTCCTATGGAAGTCAGAGCCGAAAGACGTCAGACGCTCGGTCTTCGTTGGCTCACCAACTTTGCGAGAAGCCGCGGTGAAAAAACCATGGCTGAAAGACTCGCAAACGAGATCATGGACGCAGTCAACGGAGCAGGCGGCGCCTTCAAGAAGAAGGAAGAAACGCACAGAATGGCAGAAGCCAACAAGGCTTTCGCACATTACAGATTCTAGTGCGGGGCAGTAGAACTGCATATCAGTTATAACCGATAACGCAGAAAAAGCAGAAAGGAGGAAGAAATGCCGGAGAGAAGTTTTCCGCTCGAAAGAACAAGAAATATCGGTATCATGGCTCACATCGATGCCGGCAAGACAACAACGACGGAAAGAATTCTGTTCTACACTGGCCGGACGCACAAACTTGGTGAGACCCACGAAGGCGCTGCTGTCATGGACTGGATGGAACAGGAACAGGAACGTGGTATTACGATAACTTCTGCTGCTACTACAGCCCAATGGAAGGACACCAGAATCAACATCATCGACACCCCGGGACACGTAGACTTCACCGTTGAAGTTGAGCGTTCCCTGAGAGTTCTGGACGGAGCTGTCACAGTACTGTGTGCAAAGGGCGGCGTAGAACCCCAGTCAGAAACAGTATGGAGACAGGCCGAGAAATATGGTGTACCGAGGATGATCTTCGTGAATAAGATGGACATCATGGGCGCGGACTTTTACAGAGTCGTTGATATGGTGAGAGACAGACTCAAAGCCAACGCCGTCCCGGTCCAGTTGCCAATCGGCAAGGAAGATACATTCGTCGGCATCATCGATCTGATCGAGATGAAAGCTGAAATCTACAAGGATGATCTGGGCAAGCAATTCGATAAGACCGATATTCCGGAGGAACTCCTGGATGAAGCGCAGATGTGGAGGGAACAGCTGCTGGAAGCGGTATCTGAGCTTGATGAAGACCTGATGATGAAGTACCTCGAAGGCGAGGAAATCACTCAGAAAGAAATCAAGCGTGTGATCAGAACGGCTACCATAGCAGGCAATATGGTTCCTGTGACCTGCGGAAGCGCGTACAAAAACAAAGGTGTTCAGATGATGCTCGATGCAGTCGTTGACTACATGCCGTCTCCAATCGATATCCCGCCTATTACGGGAATATCGCCGAAGACAGGCAAAGAAGAAGAACGGCCTGCGGATGATAACGGCCCATTCTCAGCCCTGGCATTCAAGATCGTGGCTGACCCATTTGTGGGCAAGCTTGCATATTTCAGAGTTTATTCAGGCAAGATGGCTTCCGGCTCTTACGTTTACAATCCTGTAAAAGAGAAGAAGGAAAGAATCGGCCGTATACTCCAGATGCATGCAAACAAGCGGGAGGATATCGATATGGTATACTCCGGCGACATCGCAGCAGCAGTAGGACTCAAAGTCACTACCACGGGTGATACGCTCTGTGACGAAAAGAGAGCGATCGTCCTGGAGTCGATGGATTTTCCTGATCCTGTCATCGAAATCGCCATAGAGCCGAAGACAAAAGCAGGACAGGAGAAAATGGGTATTGCTCTGGCCAAACTGGCAGAGGAAGACCCGACATTCAAGACATATACTAACGAAGAAACCGGACAGACCATCATCGCCGGAATGGGCGAGCTGCACCTGGAAATCATCGTAGACAGACTCTTACGTGAATTCAAGGTGGAGGCCAATGTCGGCAAACCGCAGGTATCCTACAAGGAGACCCTTACCAAGGAAGTCGACGTAGACCATAAGTATGCCAAGCAGACAGGCGGTAAAGGCCAGTACGGACACGTTAAGATCAAGGTTTACCCTCGTGAACCGGGAGAAGGATTCGAATTCAAGAACTCCATCATCGGGGGTGCAATACCGAAGGAATATATTCCTAAAATCGAAGAAGGTATCAAAGAAGCAATGGAGACCGGTCCTGTGGCAGGATATCAGGTCGTGGACGTCGGTGTGGAGCTTTATGATGGTTCCTACCACGAAGTAGACTCCTCCGAGATGGCGTTCAAGATTGCTGCTTCCATGGCCTTCAGGGAAGCTGCCAGAAAGGCAGCCCCGGTTCTTCTGGAGCCGATATTCAAGGTCGAGGTAACCGTTCCGGACGAATACATGGGAGACGTTATCGGCGACATCAGCTCGAGAAGAGGCAGAATTGAAGGTTCAGACATGAACAACGGTGCTGTGGCAATCAGAGGATACGTTCCTTTGGCCGAGATGTTCGGCTACGCGACAGACCTTCGGTCGAGAACACAGGGCAGGGGCGTTTACGTCATGCAGTTCGACCACTTCGAGAAACTGCCGGATAATCTAGTGGATTCAATTAATTAATTTAATTAATGTTTCAATTAATGTTTCACCTTTTGGATCAAAGGAAAAGGATTTTAACAGGAGGAAAAACCAATGGCAAAAGAAAAATTCGAAAGAACTAAGCCACACATCAACATC
>JAILDT010000143.1 GCA_024689085.1 Clostridia bacterium
CACATAAAGTCCGCGGTCTTCCGCAATGCCCTGGATGACCGCCTGTGCGCCCGTCTTATAGTCTTTGCTTCCTCTTGTACTCTCGTACAGTATCATATTGGTTTATACTCCTTCTACAAATGCAATGATGTCGTCTACGTCCGCCAGGGCGCCTTTGCCCGTGGTGCCGCAGGCCAGATGCGACTCTTTCGGCTCGATGAACAGATAGCCGTGTTTCTTCAGCTTCTCCATGTTCTCCTGTACGATCGGGTTTTCGTACATGTGCGTGTTCATGGCCGGTGCGATGATTACCTTTGCCTGATCAGCCGCAGCCATGGTTACAGCAGTCAGCAGATCGTCGGCGATTCCGCCCGCAATCTTACCTATAATATTTGCTGTTGCCGGCGCGATCAGCACGATATCTGCGTTGCCCGCCAGATCGATGTGCTTGACGATGGTCGGGTCATACTCTTCAAACTCATCTGCGTGGACTTTGTTTTTGGAAAGTGTCTGCAGCGTCAGCGGCGTGATGAATTCCTGCGCACCGTCTGTCATGACGACGTGCACATCATGCCCGTTCTTGTGCAGCCGGTTCGCGATATCCGCCGCCTTGTAGGCGGAGATGCTTCCTGTTACTCCGAGTACGATATACATCTATTTCCCCTTCCTTTCTTCGAGGACGCGCGTCAAAATCATCTGCGCAATCTCATCGTTTGTATTCATAGAATCGTATGATTTGTCTTTGTGGATCAGGTATCCCTTGTGGAAGTCCCTGCCGATCTCCCGCAGGTCGTTGGCCATCACGAAATCGCAGCTGTTCTTCTGCAAAAGCCTGTAGCCTACGTCGATCAGTTCTTCATGAGGCACGCCGCTGAGCAGTTTGAATCCCACCAGCGTTGTGTCCGGGCTGACCTGTTTGATGAGGCTGATTACCTTCGGTGAACGTTTCATGTGGATGATCAGATCGTCGATGTCCGAGCTGATCTTGTTGCCGCTCAGGTCCTGAGCGTGCTCCGGATCCTCGGTGCCCATGAGCTTATCCAGAGTGGTCACCTGGTGCACCATGTAATCGCTGACCGCCATGGCGTGGATGACCGCGTCGATTTTCTCTTCCGTCAGGACTTTCGTCAGGTTTTCCTGCAGATCCATGACGCCGCCGATCTCGATCGGTACGACCTTCTCGTCCTCCGGCCAGACGGCCCGTTTGCCGTGCAGATAGTAGATTTTCTCCACCTCATCGGCCTTCGTGAACGCCGTTCCTATCGCAAAACCAAGACTGCCTGTCGAGGAATTTGTGATGGTCCGCACGTCGTCGATCCGCTCACTTGTACCGCCTGCTGTAATCACGATTTTCATTGCTTTTGCGCGCTCCTTCCAAAGGTTTCCGGTGCCTTCTCTCTAATATTAAAATTATAGAGTTTGGCCTTTGCGGTGTCAAGAATTTGCCCTTTGTCATGGACTTGAAAAGATGGCTCTGTTTTAATAGAATGGTTGCGGAGGTTATCAATAACATGGCAAGAGAAAAAAGAATTCATCAACATCGTTTCGTGGACCGGTTTCCTGCTTTTGCAGCAATCCTTCTGCTGTTTGGCGGTGTCGCTGCAGTGCAGGGCGGCGGCATGCTCATCAATGTTCCTCCCACAATCGGAACACCTGAATATGCATCGGTCGACGCCATCGGATATATTATCGCTTCTCTGATCACTCTGTGGATCTACAAGCGTTGGTTCTCCCCGGAATTCGAAGGAAACCTCAGAGGCGGAATCCCCGGGGCAGGAATCCGGCTTTCCCTGTTCATCCTGATATACTGGGCCGTCTGCTTCCCGATACAGTTCCTGTTTACGCCGGCTGTATTCGGTTGGCCTACGCTCAAGACACTGAGTCTGGCTTTGACCGCCGGTTTCACGGAAGAGGTTGCTTTCCGCGGTCTTCCCGTTTCTCTCCTGATGCGCCAGTGGCGTGAGGAAAAGAGAATCCTGACGATCATGATTCTGATTTCCGTTATTTTCGGAGGTGTCCATATAACCAATTTCTTCGCCGGAGCTAACCTCGGCAGTACGTTCATGCAGACTATCGGAGCGGCCTGCATGGGACTGTTCTTCTGCGGCATCTATCTCCGCTGCGGGAATCTCTGGGTCCCGATCGGCGTCCATGCACTGCACGACCTGCTCTGTTTCCTGGATGTCGCCGGCATTCAAAATGGCGTTGTCGTGCAGGAGATCACCTGGTTCTCCTACCTTGACCTGGCGTTTAGCATAGGCATGGGCATTCTGGGCATCTGGATGGTGCGCCCGTCGAAGCGCGCGGAAATCCGCCACTTGTGGAATCGTAAATGGAATATTACGGACACCCCTTCAGAGCCACCAATCGAAGCGCCGGTATCCTGATTCATTAGAAAGGAATTTGATATGAAATCTTACAAAAAAGAACTGTGGTTCAACGTGCCGACGCGGCGCGGTCTCATCAACATCACCCGCGATGTGCAGCAGGCCATCGACGAAAGCGGCATCAAGGAAGGCCTTTGCCTGGTCAATCCGATGCACATCACCGCCAGCGTGATCATCAACGACGACGAAGCGGGACTCCACCGCGACTTCGAACGGCTTCTGGAGCGCCTCGCACCGGAAAAGCCGTACAGTCAGTATGACCACAACGGTTACGAAGATAATGGCGACGCCCACTGCAAGCGCCAGCTCATGGGACGGGAAGTTGTCTGCGCCGTGACCGATGGGGAACTGGACTTCGGCCCGTGGGAACAGATCTTCTATTATGAACTGGACGGCAAGCGCAACAAACGCGTCCTAATCAAAATCATCGGAGAATAAGATCGCTTCTCATTTCAAGTAAAATACCACTTTACAATGTCGCGGACGTTATGTTATACTTACGTCCGCGACAAACGAATATGCTCGATTGGTCAAGTGGTCAAGACGCAGCCCTCTCACGGCTGAATCAGGGGTTCGACTCCCCTATCGAGTACCAAGAGATCTAGGAGACGGAGACGTCTCCTTTTTCGTTTCAACCCTTGGTATTGCTGGGTTGCGGGAAGTGGCTAGAGACTGGACAATCCTTAGCTTTGCAGTAACTGATTTGATTACACTTTTTGATTTTGATTACACTTTGCGCTTAGGAACAGTAGCCGTGTTACATCGCCAGCGCATTCTCCACTTGTTCCCGTTTCTCCTCCTGCGATCTTCTGTCGTAACAGTAGTTGTGCAGGGTTGTCTGTTCATCTGCATGGCCGACGAATTCACGAATCGAATTGATGTTGACACCTGCATCATATAGCGTCGAGATGTACGTCTTACGGGACTTGTGAGAACTCTTTTGGACGATTCCCAGACGCTTGCAGTACTGTTCATACAGATACTGAATCGGCTGATACGGGAGCGGTTTATCATTTACTGAAAAGATATATCCGTCCTTCGGCAGTCCTAATTCTTCCTGCTTTTGTCTCGCAGCTTCGATGATTTCACGTGCATGTGATGTCAGCGGAACGAAGCGATCTCCTTCGATTCCCTTCGTATGTTCTACGATTTCATCTGTCTCATAACGGTAGAAACGCTGTATATGAACCCACTTGTTGTCCTGACTTATGTCTTCATAACGGAGACTCAATGCTTCTCCGATACGAATGCCGGTCTGGAACTGGAATAGGATTGCAAGGGGTGCCAGCTTATGGATCCGGCTCTTCGCGCAGTGACTCATATCCTTCCAGGCAAGCTCCTCGATCTGTTTCAGTTCCTGTTCAGAGTACACTTGCGTATGGCTTTCTTTCTTCTTCACATGCCGGAACAACCTGCGTCCATCGATCTTCACTTCGGCGAATTCGTTTCTTGGAATCAGATTAAGTTTCACAGCATAATCCATCGCCTGCCGCATGATGACCGTGCAATTGTAGTACTGTTTATTGCTCATATCATGCTCTTTGACCAAGGCATGAGCCCACTCATCCAGTTGCAATCTTGTCAGATTTCTGATCGGAATCTTGGTGATTTCCGTGCCTTCATAATAGGACTTCCACTCCCTTTCGATCCTGGTGATATAGTTTTCCGCCTTAGTATAAAGCCGCTTATGCTGGATCCATTCCGGATAGAGTTGCTCCAGTGTGATGTTCTCTCTGACCCATATTTCATCGGTCTTCTGATAGAACTCCAGAAGCGCATTCATCAATTTTTCTTGTGTCGCTTTTGCGACCAGTCGTCTTCCTCCTCTTTTCGTTTCATCCTTCACATACGTCTTCCAGCGACCATCTTTGTCCTGGAAAATCGCATACTTATGATTACGATTGATGATGTTTTCAATCTCTTTTTGCTTCATGGCATTCGCCACACTATCGACATCAATCATACCATGTGCCCGCATGAAGGACAACATTTCTTCAGCATTTGGGCCACGTATTTGCTGTTCAGGAAGTGCTGAAATATCGCTGTTCAGATCATTATTCAGTTGTTCTTTTTTGATCTCTGTCATTGAATCAGCACCTCCTTTCTGCTGTGGTCTCTCACGCTTTTTGCGCGGGGTCTGGGGTCTCCCCA
Organism: Clostridia bacterium; assembly: GCA_024689085.1. Taxonomy (GTDB): domain Bacteria; phylum Bacillota; class Clostridia; order Peptostreptococcales; family Anaerovoracaceae; genus Lentihominibacter. The sequence goes on from JAILDT010000143.1 coordinate 4,518, forward strand.
GGATCGCCGGAGGGCGTCTGGACGTCCGTAGGCAGTGCTTGTTATTTATATATGCTGCTGTTTATCGCTTCGTGGTCTCTCAGTGTGCTCCCACGTGTGCGTTCACGTGTGCTCCCACATGGTCTCCCAGCTGGTCTCCCATATTTAAGTCGCCTGATGACCGTTGATCGTCTGCCGTGCCCGTTCCACGCAGGCGGCTCTTTCTTCCTCGCTCATCGGTGACGATAATGACGATAATGACGATTCCTCGCCGTTATGTTTTTCATCGCTGATATCGTCATTGCTGATTGGCTCTGCCCCGGGCTTTGGCTGGTGAATGAATGTATATCGGCGTTCCTTGCTTGTTCTCATCTGACTGACCAGGATGTCCATGGGATCAAAGACCGTGCATCCATACTCCGCCATCTTCCTGCTCAGCACATTCGGTGTCATCTCATGTTCTCCGATCTCCTCCAGAATCTGACTCATCGTGCCTTCCCATCTTCCTCTTGTCCGGATCAGCTCTGCGATACGATACAGCACCTCAGGAATCGCTTCTTTCGCCATCTCTTCCTCTGTGATAAGTTCCTGCAGATGCCAGCGGCACTGATTGAACAGCAGACGCATTTCCCACTGCGGATAATCCCGGCTGTAGTTTGTCAGCTCTGCTTCATATAGATCCCGTTTCCTGCGCAGGATCAGGATGCTGTCCGGCGTGGCGGACATCCCGGTTGACCCTCTGATGTCATTGACCGGATCATGAGGATCGATCCGTTTTGTTGTGTGATGGATTATGACGACTGCTATGTTTTTTTCATCTGCGAATTTTTTCAATAGACTCAGGTCTTCCGTATCCCTCCCATACTGATCGGAACGGAGTGACCCGCCAACACCTTTGCGGATCATCTGCAGCGTATCGATGATGATGAGCCGGATGTCCGGATGCGACTTCAGATGGTCGTTCAGACTATCCAATAGTCCTCCTCCAAGCGGCGGACATTCTATCGCAAGATAGAGATTGTCCGGCGGACCATCCTCA